>PLFY01000136.1 GCA_003138365.1 Acidobacteriaceae bacterium | reverse complement strand
TTGTTGAGGGTGCGCGAGTGGGGGAAGAGGCCCTCCTCAAGGCCGGCGAGGAAGACAAGAGGGAACTCCAGACCCTTGGCGGCGTGGAGGGTCATGAGGGTGACGCGCGCTTCGGGGTCGAACTGGTCCGTATCGGAAGCCAGAGCCGCGTGGTCNNGCTTCAGGGGAGCCTTCGGTTTCAAGAGCCTTGATGTAGCCGGTGCGGTCAATGATGAAACGAATCAGCTCGGGCAATGCGGCGGCGTCGCCTGGAGTGCGAAAGGCGGACCCGCGCCCTTGCTCGTCTGCCGCGACTTCTGCCGGGTCCGATTCAAAATCGGGATCGGGCGGGGTTGGATTCCCAGGTCTCTCCGTCGCGGAAGGCGAGGCCGGGGGCACCCGTTCTTTCGTCTGTTTGGGCATTGTGAGAAAAGGTCGCTTGGACTGGGCAACAAAGGGAGAATAGCTGCTTGCGTCGAGGAGCTGGAGCTGCGGCTGATCGCTGCTGCCGCCGAAATCGAAGCCGGTAGCTGATTCCGCACTGTCTGAATCTGCGGAGCCGGCGCCAAATTCGAAGCCAGTGTCATGATCCGCGGATTCCGCGCTGGCGGCTACGTCGGCGGAGAGCTTGCCGGCGAAGTCGGGATCCATCATGGCCTGGGCGTCGAGGATCAGTTGGCGGAAGGACTCAATGGCCACCAGTGCGCGGTTGGGAATGAGGCGATTCAAGAGAGCGGCGCCAATGGCGTCCCAGGTGGAGGCGCCAGTTTCAAGCGCGAGGCGTTCCAGAGTCTCCATCGTCGTTTTGCCGATGCCGCGGACCGGGGTGTTGATCACGCGCTGCAGGGCCATGGAGTCGTGCGGGTTGCGGACCAGGCGCAGGTAGCCAAGCAGGTCCTTGATCTCGGCGCGCTCGTAAAAGCTGAAGCCGCCGACCATGGTGTAACGGATGTTGTAGCGGCGGAGGGCTTCCTCGACCAGGCGGGACTGGGAGTTGGTGCGGTAAAGGACGGCGCAGTGAGCTTCGCTCGCCTGCTCTGTGGCGTCGGCCTCGCGGAGAAACTTTTGGATCCGGTCGGCAATGAACAGGGCTTCGTTTTCTCCGTCTGGCGCCTCGTAATAACCGATCAGGCTTCCACCCTGGCGGTCGGTCCACAACTTCTTGCCTTTGCGGCGCAGGTTGTTCGCGACAACAGCTCCGGCGGCCTCAAGAATGATCTGCGTAGATCGGTAGTTCTGCTCCAGCCTGACGATGCGGGCGTTGGGGAAGTCCTTCTCAAACTCGAGAATATTACGGATGTCGGCGCCTCTCCAGGAATAGATGCTCTGATCCTCGTCGCCGACTGCGCAGACGTTTTTGGCCTCGCCGGCGAGCAGCTTCATGAGCTCGTATTGGGGGCGATTGGTGTCCTGATATTCGTCGACGAGGAGATAGCGGTAGCGTCGCTGGTAACGCTCTCTCGCTTCGCTTGAGACCTTGAGAAGGCGCACGGCTTCAAGCAGCAGATCGTCGAAGTCGAGGGCGTTGTTCTTGCGCAGTTCGGCCTTGTAGCCCTGGTAGATGTGGGCGATGCGCTCGCTGTTCGGATCTTTCGAGGCAAGGTAATACTCTTGCGGATCGACCATGTGGTTCTTGGCCCAGGAGATGCGGCCTAAAACCGTTCGCGGTGTCAGTTGCTTGGTGTCCAGGCCCATCCGTCGCATGATCTGCTTGACGATGGCCTGCTGGTCGTTCTCGTCGTAGATGGCAAAGGAGCGCGTGAGGCCTTCGCCGCCGACTTTCAGGGCCTCGATGTCGCGCCTCAACAGGCGGACGCAGAGGGAGTGGAAGGTGGCGATGAGCGGCTTGGCCAATGAAGTGTGACCGAGCAGGCGATTGACGCGTTCGCCCATCTCGCTGGCAGCCTTGTTCGTAAACGTGACGGCGAGGATGGAGTCGGGGGCGACGCCCTTTTCGCGGATGAGCCAGGCGATGCGGCTGGTGATGACGCGTGTTTTGCCGGAGCCGGCCCCGGCGAGGATGAGCAGGGGTCCTTCCGTGGCCTCGACGGCGGCGCGCTGTTCGGGATTCAGGTTGGAGAGCTGCGGC
This sequence comes from Acidobacteriaceae bacterium, assembly GCA_003138365.1. Taxonomy (GTDB): domain Bacteria; phylum Acidobacteriota; class Terriglobia; order Terriglobales; family Acidobacteriaceae; genus Telmatobacter. Next base: position 10,119 of record PLFY01000136.1, on the reverse strand, counting down.
TGCAAGATGCGCGTCCAGGCGGGAAGGTTCCTTTGTCTAGTGTACTGTTTGGGGCTATGCGAGGAGGGGTGCGGACTAAAGGATCGATGCCACAAGCGTGCAAACCGACCGATATGAGAGAGTATACACAATGTACATTTTGTCCAAAATAGACAATTTGTACATTTTGATGTAGGCTGATCCTATGCCAACGATGTCTGCAACCCAAGCTAAACAGAACTTTGCCGCCATGATCGATGCCGCACAGCGAGAACCGGTTCGCATTCAGCGTCACGAGCGGGACGTAGCTGTGCTGGTTTCTGCGGAGGAATACGAGAGAATTCACAAGCTTCGGGTCCAGGAACTCATCCGCTTGTCAGATGAGATGGGACGCTATGCGGAGTCGCAGGGAATGACTGACGAACTGCTTGAGCACCTCCTGGCCGATGAAGGATGAGCCTGCGGATCGTTATCGACACCAATGTATATGTCAGTCGGGCTCTCCGAGTCGCCTCGGTTCCGGGAATGGCAGTGGACAAAGCATGGGTTGAGGCCGAAACCCTCCTTTCAACGGCTACATGGACGAAGTTGCAGATCGTACTCAAGCGTGCAAAGTTTGCTCCGTACCTCCGTCCAGAAGAAGTCGAGAGCTTTCTCGCTCAGGTCTGGGGACTTGCTGAGCACATCCCGGACCCAGCCAGAATCCGCGCCTGCCGCGACCCGCGCGACGACAAGTTTCTTGAAGTGGCCGTGCATGGGCGAGCGGACGCCATCGTCACCGGCGACCAGGACCTGCTGACGCTGAATCCGTTTCGCGGAATTGCGATTCTTTCGCCGGCGGAATACCTTGAGCAGCAATAGGCGCGAGCGGCAGAGCGTTATTCTGAAAGCATCATGACATCTTCCAGCAAGCCTGCTCGCCGTGTGGCCGTTTACTGTGGATCGGCCGATGGAACCAATCCTGCATTTCGCGCCGATGCGGTGGCGCTGGGCGAGGCGATTGCCGCGGCGGGGTTGGGACTGGTTTATGGCGGAGCTATCGCCGGGCTGATGGGCGCGGTGGCGGATGCGGCGCTGGCCGGCGGGGCTGAGGTGATCGGTGTGCTGCCGGATGTTTTGTCAGGAAAAGAGATTGCCCACTCCCGGCTGACGCGGCTTGAACTGGTCCAAACCATGCACCAGCGCAAGGCGCGGATGATGGAACTGGCCGACGCCTTTCTCATTTTGCCGGGCGGCTACGGGACGCTGGAGGAGCTGCTGGAGACGGTGACCTGGGCGCAGTTGCGGCTGCATACCAAGCCATGCATCCTGATCAATACGGCTGGATATTGGGATGGGCTGCTGGCACTGCTGGATAAGGCGGTCGAAGCTGGTTTCCTGAAGGCGAAGAACCGGGCGTTGATGCTGGTGGCCGGAAGTGCGAAAGAGGCGGTGGAGATGGTCGTTGGCGGTTGAATTTGAATCCCACACCTCAGAATCGAGACTTGGTGGAGTCCCTCTCGTAGTCTCGCCGCCTACCCGGCTTGGCGAATCCAGTCTCGGATATTCATTCCGATCCGTTCGACGTCCTCTTTCGCAACGCTGCCCCCATGCATCACGATGTTCCTTGATTTTTCGAGAGAGATCAGTTCGGCCTTCGCCCACTCCATGTTGCCGAGAAGGTCTTCAAAGACCGCCCAGTTCGTCACGATTATTGAGGATAGATCGCCGAAATCACAGTAGTTAATTTCGCTTGCTCCGCGTGCGCCATGCCATCTGTACTTGGTATCCTCCTCCATCCTCGTCTTCGACGTCTTTCTAATTCGCTCCGGCACCTTGTCCCACCAAGTGGCGCCGTGCTTTTCCGTCATCGCCTTGACCACCATCGCCCTAACGGCGTTTTCGAATGCATGAATGGCCGCATAAACGACGGACATCCGCTGTCCCTCCGCAAGGAGTTGAGGGTCGAGGACATCGAACGAAAGGGATTTCTGAAGTTCACGTGCGTGTTCCGCTCCAAAATGGCTCTTACGACGACGACCTGTTCGATCCAGGGCCTCCTCGGAGAGAACGCCGCGATAAACAAAAGAGTAAAGGTCGAGCTCCCTCATCCTAAGTGCTCCCGCAAGCTTCGGAATATCGCATCGTAGACGGCTTGATCACGCGTGTCAGGGAGGACGATGTTGATGTGGTATTGCAGACCCGACACCATTATTTTTCCAGAAGGCGGATTTGGCTTCGTGACGACCGCAGTAGGCGCCTCTGGCGCGGGCACTTCAGCTTCTGGTGACCCTGCATCGTTGCGGGCCTGGGGCGCTGCATTTGAGGGGGCCGAAACGGAAAAATCCGCATAATCGCAGAGAGCCTTGAATGTCTTTGCAATGTTACCGATTACCAGAGGGGTCTTCTTCCCCGCAAAAAGTGTTCGGAGTTTGTTCTTGACTTCCTCAACGCCCAGCTCATTTGCCCGCGTGTTTATCGTAAACAACTCCGCGAAAGAATCCCTTATTCCTGCCGCCACGGTCTGCTTGCTTATTGAGCGGTCGAGGAACTCGAAATACCTCGGTTGAGGTGCGCCGTCGCGGTTCAGGAACCCCAAATCTTTGAGGATTCCAATGAACAGTCGATCATTGGTGGATGTGAACCCGAGGTTCTCTAGGAACTTGACCGAGAATCGCTCTGGTGGTTTCGCGTCTAGCATCGCGTCAAAATAAGCTGGAATCGCGCTCGGCTTAAGTGTGTAACTTTCCGCAAGATTCATTGACAGTCACCATCTTGCCGCGCAAAGTCAACTCGCGGCAAGCCGCTGAGGATTAATTATGGCTGGAATTCTATACCAGTTACGACCCCGCATGTCCCGCGCTCGACGCACAAACTGAAGTTACCGACCGCTCGGAAGTGTGCCGGGTGCCCGATATCTCGATTTTGAGGCCCGGGAACGCTATGCCGCACGGATGAACTTCTCCACCTTGGGCCGCTTGCGCTTGGCCGCGTGCCACAAATCGTACTGCTGCTGCAAGTCGAGCCACACGCCGGGCTCAGTGCCGAATGCATCGGCCAGCCGGAGCGCCATCGCCGCCGTGAACGATGCCCGTCCGTTCAGCAGACGCGAAAGCGTTGACCGCGCCACGCGCAGCTTCTTTGCCGCCAAAGCAACCTGCATATCGCCGAGATATTCCCGGAGAATCTCGCCCGGATGAGCGGGGTTGTACATCGTCATCGCCATACTCATTCTCCTCACCGGTCAGTGGTAATCCTGATAATCGACCAGGATCGCATTCTCACCTTCAAACGCAAATGTCATGCGCCAGTTCCCATTGACCTTAATCGACCAATGGTCCGCGAGCTTGCCCTTAAGCGGATGCAAATCCCAGCCGGGGACGTTCATGCGATTCGCGCTCTTGGCCGTATTCAGCAGCGTGAGCTGCCTGCGCAGCTTGGTTTCATGGGCAGGCTGGATGCCCGCCTTGCTGCCAGTCAGGTAAAACTTCTCCAGCCCCGCGTGCCGAAACGACTGAATCATGTTCACACTGTAGCGCGTAGCGCCTCGCGCGTCAAGTGCTCAACGCCCTGTTGCTAAGCGCAATTCTCTATGTCGTCCTGATCAATTCGGTGTGCCCGTGGTCTCTTCCGCGGCAAAGGTGCATTCCCTGCACTGGCAGACACGGCGCAGATACTCCCACGAGTAGATGCCGGCGGTGTGGCCGTCTTGCCAGTTGAACTGGAGGGCGTAGCGTCCGACCGCATGGGCGCTGGCGGGCTTGGGCGGCGGGGTGTACATGGGCAGAACGGAGGCCGGCCGGGCTTTGGGCTGGCCGGGCTTTCGGCCTTGCTGAGTGCGCTCGTCGATGCAGGTGGCGCAGGGGCAGGCTTCGCGCAGCCAGGCAAAGCTCCAGGCGCTGCGATGGCCGTCGGCCCAGTCGATTTCAAGGCCCTTGCCCTCCGAGAGCAGCACGCGGACCTTTTCCGGGGTGACGGCGATGCGGGGAAGCGGACGGTCAGCTTCGGTCTCGCGCACGGCACGATCCTTGTCGACAATGCGAATGCCTTCGTGGCTCATGGCTTCATTTTACAGGGGGCCGGTGGGGGCAGCTTGAATGCCTCAGGCCTCAGTTTTCAGGCCTGGAACCCGTACCAGCTCTCGCGATGGAGCACCGATCTCCGAACCGTCCGCGATTCTTACTTCACCCGTTTTGCGACCAGTTCCTCTGTCGCGAAGTCTCCCACCTTGCGAGTCAGCTTGAGCTCGTCGCCGGAGATCTTGCCGGTGTAGGTAATCACGAGCTGATTGCCGTTGAAGTCAAGGTTTTCGACAAATGAAACATCGTCGCCCTTGATCGTCCCCTGTGTGATCTCGGTCGATCCGCGGTCGTTCTTGGCGGTTCCTGTAAGCTTCTCGCCATCGGCTTTCAATGTGTAGGTGTAATGCTGCTCGCCAATCTGCGTGTCGAAGGTTGCCGTCCATTGTCCGTTGATGTCCGAAGCAAATGCGGACAACGCCATGCCCGCCGCCAGGATCGTGAGAACCAGTGCGCTGCGAAGTTTCATGATTTCGGTCTCCTTTGGATGCTATTCCAGAACATTTTGACGCCACTGCCCGATAGGATGTCAAGGGCGAACTACACGAGCAGCTCACTGCAAATCCCCATTCAGCAAATCGAAGAACTCACTCCAACCGGCGCCTGCCCAGATCTTTTCAACTGAGGCCCATGAGAAGTGAGAGCCGGAGTTGCCCATCTCCAGTCCGGCATCCATGCTCTCCCATTCCCGGTTGGCGGCTTCCGATTCGCACGGCTTACACAACTGCTCCAAATAGCCATCCAATGCCAGCGGTCATTGCCATGGCCAATCCACCCCAGAACGTTACGCGCATTGCGCCAACCATCACTCCCGCTCCACCTGCGCGTGCAGCCAGTCCGCCCAGCAGTGCGAGCAACGCCAGTGAAGATACAGCTACAAGGGCGATCAATCCCTCTGCCGGTGCTATGGCCGTAACCAAGAGCGGCATCAATGCGCCGAGTGCGAAGCTTCCGGCCGATGACAACGCAGCCTGAACAGGGCGCGGACGGAGCTTCTTCGAGATGCCCAGTTCATCGCTGGCATGTGCGCCCAATGCGTCGTGCGCCATCAATTGCTGGGCAACCTGTTTTGCCAAAGTAGGGTCGAGTCCGCGAGCCACGTAAATTGCCGTCAATTCCTTGTGTTCGCCTTTATTGTCTGTTTTCAGCTCCGCGCGCTCAATATCCAGGTCAGCATTTTCGGTGTCTTCCTGCGAATGGACAGATACATACTCACCGGCGGCCATCGACATAGCCCCAGCCACCAGGCCGGCCATTCCTGCAACCAACAGATTACGGTGTGTCGCATGCGCGGCTGCAACACCAAGCACGAGACTTGAAGTTGACAGGATGCCGTCGTTCGCGCCCAGAACCGCGGCGCGCAGCCAGCCAATGCGATCGGTATGATGTTGTTCCTTATTGCCTACAGGCATTTTTGACTCCTTTCCGACCGAGGAAGCGCTGGGAACCAGGAAGCACCATCTTGTTCCAGCTCTGGCCCTCGAATCCCAACCATCCGGTTAGAACAAACAAAACAACGGACGCCTGTCTAGGGAAGCTCTGATTAAGTCCCATTTCTAGCCGTTCGTTCCCTCGGGGGCTAAAGCCTGCATTCTTTTCGTTGCATTTGCGGCACGACTAAAGTCGTGCCCTTTCAAATCGTCGACTTATTCAGAGGTTCCCTAGATCCATTTCATCCGCAGCAGCCAGACCTTGACGGATTGCGTAAGGCCCGCATAGGCAAAAAGGGTGGCCAACAGGATCGGCCAGTACAGGCGCGGCAGGTGTACAAGGCCCAGCGAAGAGGCGAGTGGGGAGTACGGCAGCCACGCTCCGAAGGCCATGATGGCCAGAGTCGTGAGCATAAGCGGCCAACTCGCGCGGCTCTGAAAGAAGGGGATTTTGTTGGTGCGAATGATGTGGATGATGAGTGTCTGCGTCATCAAGGACTCAACGAACCAGCCCGTCTGGAAGAGTGGAGCGCGGGCTGGGGCCCAGCACTTGAAGAGATAAAGCATCACAAAGAAGGTCGTATAGTCGAAGATCGAACTGATGGGGCCGATCCAAAGAATGAATCGCCTGATCTCTGCGATATTCCACGGGCGCGGACGCGCAACCTGCTCTTCGTCCACCAAGTCGGTAGGGATGGGTACTTGAGAGAAGTCGTAGAGCATGTTGTTGCTGAGGATTTGAATCGGAGCCATGGGGATGAACGGGAGAAAAGCGCTGGCTCCCAGCACGCTGAACATGTTTCCGAAGTTAGAGCTAGCTCCCATCCGGATGTACTTGATGATGTTGGCGAAGACCTTTCGCCCTTCGATCACGCCGCCTTGCAGAACCATGAGGTCCTTCTCCAGCAGGATCAGATCCGCCGATTCCTTGGCGATGTCCGCGCCCGTGTCCACAGAGATGCCGATGTCCGCGGCACGCAATGCGGGAGCGTCGTTGATTCCGTCTCCCATGAATCCGACCACGTGTCCCTTGGCCCGCAGCATACGCACGATGCGCTGCTTGTGCGCGGGAGAGAGGCGGGCGAAAAGCGTCGTCTTTTCCGCCGCATCGGCCAGCTCCGGGTCGGTCATTTTCTCCACGTCATCGCCCAGCAGCATTGGATCGGGCAACAGGCCCACGTCCTTGCATACCTTGCGGCTGATCAGATCGTTGTCGCCGGTGAGAATCTTCACTCCCACACCATGCTTGTTGAGTGCTTCGATTGCGGTCGCGGCGGTGGGTTTTGGAGGGTCGAGAAAGGCGACATACCCTCGCAGCACAAGATCGAGTTCATCTTCTTTTGAGCAGGCCTGCTTTCCCTTGAGTTCCTTGGTTGCCACCGCCAGCACGCGGAAACCGTCGGCGCTCAGGCTCGCATACTCGTCCTTCAACCCTTTCATCAGGCCAGGGTCCATCGGGGACAACTTGCCGTCCAGTTCGAATTGAGAGCATTGATGGAAGACCTCTTCCGGCGCGCCTTTGGTCAGAAGGATTGCCTGGCCTTCAGGATTCTCAACCAGCACCGACATCATGCGCCGCGTGAAGTCGAAGGGGATCTCGTCCAGCTTTTTGTACTTCTCAACCAGGGGTTTCTGATGAAAGTCCGAGCTATTCAGAATCGCTGTGTCCAGCAGGTTTTTGAGGCCGGTTTGAAAGTAGCTGATAAGGTAGCCGTCCAGCAGCACGTCTTCGGTTTCCCGCCCCGCAACGTTGCAGTGCCGCTGCAGGACGACGCGATCTTCCGTCAGTGTCCCGGTCTTATCGGTGCATAGCACGTCCATTCCGCCAAAGTTCTGGATGGCGTTGAGCCGTTTGACGATCACCTTCTTGCGGCTCATGGCGATCGCGCCCTTTGCCAGGCATACGGAGACGATCATGGGCAGCATCTCCGGCGTCAGGCCCACGGCAACCGCCATCGCGAAGAAGAACGCGCTCTTCCAATCGTGCTTGGTGAACCCGTTGATGAAGAAGACCAGAGGCACCATGACCGCCATGAGCTGAATCATGAGCCATGTGAAGCGGCTGAGGCCCCGGTCGAAACTGGTCGGCGGCGGCTCCGCCGTGATGGAGCCGGCCATGCTGCCAAGATAGGTGCGGGCCCCCGTCACCACCACGACCGCGGTGGCTGTGCCGCTTTGCACGCTGGTACCCATGAAGCATGTATTCTTGAGCTCCGTCGGCGACTGTGAAGCCGCAGGCTCGGCATCGTGGAACTTCTCAATAGGAAACGACTCGCCGGTGAGCGTGCCCTGGCTCACGAATAAATCTTTCGCCGAGATAACCCGCACATCGCCCGGAATCATGTCGCCTGCCGACAGCTTGATGACATCTCCAGGGACCAGGTCGCGCAGCGGAATCTCACTCGCCTTGCCATCCCGAATCACTGTGGCAGTCACGTGGATCATGGCTTTGAGCTTTGCCGCCGCCGCGTCCGCACGGGCCTCCTGCACGAATCGCAGCGCAACGCTGAGCACAACCATGCATGCCATCACGGTTCCCGCGCGCGCATCGCCGGTGACATAGGAGATGGTTGACAGTGCTGTCAGCAGAATCACCAGCGGGTTGCGGAGGATGATCAAGAGGCGGAGAAGCCAGCCGCGCTTGCGTTCTTGCGCAACCTCATTCGGACCCGACGTGCGCGCTCGCTGTTCGGCCTCGGCTTGAGTCAGGCCATCGGGAGTCGTGCGCAGGGACGCAAGCAGTGCATCGCCTTCCTTTCCCGCCGCATCCAGAACAGCGGGGGAAACGCGGATGTTATGATCCTTTGCTTTTACAGGAAGGGGAGATGCATCGGCGGGCGGCAGGGGCTCTACGGGGCCAGCGGCGCCGCGGTTCGTGTCTGCGGCAGGTTTCTCCACCGCGTGATTCGGATCAGGTGTCGTCATCCCTCTATTTCACCGCCATCTACGTCACTTGTTCTGAGTCTTCTCACGTCTCATGATATTTGCCGGGGCATAAGCAACCGTTTCGGAATAGGCTTTACACTCCCAGTTGAGGATACAAGCGCGCGCCGAAGCGGCGTGCAAGTGTTTCGATTTCTATAATAGGGCTCCTCACCGCTGAATTTTAAGCAACCGGCAGATGCGCGGAGGGGTCAGAATTGCACACGTTGTCAGTCATCCTGTGTTGGACAGGAAGGATCGGCCGCCTCTCAAGAGCCTTTTCTGAATACGCCTGCGCAGCCCTTTTCAAAGTCATTGAGCGCTTGGCGCGGTGGGTGAAAGGCTGGCCCAGAACGGTAAATCTGAGCCACACTCTTCGAATGAGCAACAATAACCGGCGCCGCGCTTGCCAATCCGTGCTACACTCTATCCAATCGTAGAATTCGATCTGAAGTTTTTGCCTGTTCCGGTTACCGCCTACTCGCAAACTTCCACATTGCGTTCGCGGTAAATCAGTATCGAAGGAGTAACACACAATGGAACAGGGAACAGTCAAGTGGTTTAACGACGCCAAGGGTTTTGGATTTCTGAGCCGCGAAAACGGCGAAGACGTCTTCGTTCATCACACCGCCATTCAGTCGAACGGCTTCCGTTCGCTTCAGGAAGGCCAACGCGTCCAGTTCAACGTGACCAAGGGCCCCAAGGGCTGGCAGGCTGAGAACGTTCAGGTTGTCTAAGAGTTAATCTCGAGCAACCTGTCGGGAATAGCAAAAGAGGGGGACGGCAAAGCTGCCGTCCCCCTCTTGCGTTTGGGTGGACGCGAAAGGATTTTTGTAGCCATGAATGATTTCCCGGATTTCATGAAACGTCCGGCAAACAGGATCGCGGGGACCGATCAAGCGACTCCCGGTGTCGAGGGATATGTCTTCGACGGTGGAGACGGGAGCCAGATGGCGTTTTGGATCTGCCGTGATACTGCGGCATCGGCAGCCCATGTCCACGATTATGACGAATACATGCTCGTCGTGCAGGGCTGCTACACCTTGATCATCAATGGAGAGCGGATTCGAGTGAACGCCGGAGAGGAATATCTCATTCCGCGGGGCACATTGCACAGCGGCGGAGTTCTTGCGGGGACGAGAACGATCCATGCTTTTGGCGGCCATCGGGCCGACAGGGTTCTGGACTCCAACTGACGATTGACTGCTGACTTTCGATTGGCTAGGCAGCCGGTTTGAGGCTCTTGACGCTCACTTGCGGGATCGCCGGGTGAAGAGATTCCATGGGCGTGTCGTGAGTGCCTAAATATTGCAGCACATCGTTAATTGAATCCTCGAAGCGGCCGCCGGTCTTGTGGGTGGCTTTTACGCCCTTCGAGACAAGCTGGCAGACTTCAAAACGGTTCATTCCCTGCGCAAGTGCGCGGTGTATTTTGTCGGAACGCATGACGAACTCCGGTCAACAAGGTGATGTTGCGTGCGGTGCGAAGCTCGTCAGAAGCGGTAGGACGGCCGGAGCCGAGCAGGCTGGTCACATCTTGGTCTAACTTCATTGTACGCTGGAAACAGTTGGGATGCCGATCCGCAATGATAGTTAGGGCGCATTCGGGTTAGCTCTTTGCCGTCGAGATGGACATCATAGCCCGCCCACCCATCGTGCAAAAGACGCACAATGGATGGGGCACAGCCGACGTTTTAACACTTGAGTTGAAAATGCTCTAGATGCGGAGT
>PLFY01000229.1 GCA_003138365.1 Acidobacteriaceae bacterium | reverse complement strand
CGAGCGACATGCCCGAAAGGCATACCTCAGGGGCTAAAGCCCGACGTTTATTTTGTTGCATTTGCGGCACGACTAAAGTCGTGCCCTTTCAAATCATCGACTTATTCAGAGGTTCCCTGACATTTTGAACCGGGAACAAATCTGACCCAGCGACGCAAGCCGCCGGGGAGCAGCTTCTCCACTCGTCTGCTCAATTCCATTGTGCCTTAGCGGAGGGTAATTCTACGCAAAGAGCGGGTCTAACCCTCAAACGCAGCCTCAGTAGGGCAACGGCTCAATGTACTTGGGAGGGGTGGTCCGACATAGGAAACGGGTCTATACTTTCTCCATGCGGAATGAATTCACGGCTGTGATCGAACAGGAAGGGGACTGGTTTGCAGCTTGGTCCCCCAGGATTCCTGGCGCCAACGGGCAGGGCAGTTCGGTCGAAGAGTGCCGCGCCAGCCTTGGAGCAGCCATCCGACTGATTCTGGAGGACCGCCGCGAAGATGGTCTGCGTGGAATTCCTCCTGATGCGATACAAGAGACCTTGACCGTGCAATGAAGCTTCGAGAACTTTTTGGCAGTCACGGGCCTGAGGGCTGGTACACTATCAGCGCAATTCAAGCCCCAAAAGGAGAATCGCCAAATGACGTCAAGTAAGTTAACGCAGAGTGTTCTTGTTGTTATTGCATTGCTGCTCGCGTGGCTGGCGATTCGTCCGAACGTGCCGGTGCCTGTTGTGCATGCGGCTGGCCCCGTGCAATACAAGGTGGTAGATCTCGCTCAACCGCCAGGCCTGCATATGGACAACGCCCTATTCGAACGGCAACTTAGTGAACTTGGGAAGGACGGATGGACATTAACCGAGTGCGACAGCCTAGATCAGTCTTGTGTTTTCAAGCGGTAACTAAAGGCGCGTCTCAGAGCGAAAAGGTACACGTTGGCTTGACTTCGCTGAACCCACGCCCGCCCCTCGGCGAGCCGAGAGGCGGGCGTGGGTGAGTTGAAGCTACTCGGAGGCGACTGCTTCTTCAGCAGGCTCGGCGGTCGCGGCCTCCGGAGCGGCTTCCGAATTGGCTTCAGTCGCGGCTTCCGCGGTGGCTTCGGCCAGAACCTGGACCTTCACATGCGCGGTGACTTCGCGATGCAGCTTGATGGCCACAGAGAAATCGCCGAGGCTCTTGAGCGGCTCATCCAACTGGATCTTGCGGCGGTCGACTTCGAAACCTTTGGTTTCCAATGCAGCGGCAATATCTGACGAGGTGACAGAGCCAAACAGGTGGCCGGCCTCGCCCGACTTGCGGGTAAAGCTGAGCACGATCGGCTCGAGTTTGGCGACCAACTCCTCGGCCTGAGTCTTTTCAGTGGCGGAGCGGCGCGCAGCGGCATTCTTCATCTGCTCGATGACGACCTTGTTGGCGACGGTTGCCTGCAGCGCCAACTTGCGGGGCAGCAGAAAGTTGCGGCCGTAGCCGTCTGCGACCTTCACCACGTCTCCGCGATGGCCCAGATTGGCTACGTCTTCTTTCAGAATGACTTCCATTTCAAACTCTCCAGTGGTACGGGCGGGCCGTCGTGGGGGGGGCCCTGCCATTTCGGCAATGACCCCAAGCCTCGGCAGCGCCGCGCAGGATTCTACATCCGCGCCCGGAAGAATGTCGCCTGCCCATTTCCGTTCGATCAAGGTCACTCCCCACTTTGAAGGAGCCAACCATGGCAAACGAGAGATGTAACCGGGCAAACCGGCGACAGCCGGGCTGAAGTTTAGTGCCGGGTTGCAAACGGCAGCAGGGCGATATTCCGGGCCTGCTTGATGGCGCGGGTCAGGCGGCGCTGATGGGTGGTGCAAACGCCGGTGAGCCGCCGGGGCACGATCTTGCCACGCTCGGCCACAAACCCTTGCAACAGCCGGACATCGCGGTAGGGGATCGCATCGATCTTCTCGGTACAGAACTTGCAGACCTTCTTGCGGCGGAAGAACTTTCCGCGGCCGCCGGGTCCACCGGAGGGCCGGCCGCCAGGGCCGCTGGAGGGCCGGCCACCGGAACGGGCTGGGCCTGAACTCGAACCCGAACTCGAACCTGAACTCGAACCCGAACCCGGTCCGGAATCCGAGCCGGTGCTGCCTTGAGGTGCTGCCGATGCGCCCGATTCGGACGCCTTTCCATGGGTCTCTTCAGACATGGTGTTTCCTCTTCACTCTCTTGAATCCCGGTGGACGCCATGCGGAGCCTCGGGACACTGGATCGGGCCGAAGCCGGTTTCCCAAAAAGGGGCCGGGCGCGGCAATTCGTAACAACCAGGCTAGACGGCGGCCTGCACCGGCTCGGCTTCCACCGCGGCGGCAACCGGGGCGACGACCGCAGCAGGCGCGGGAACCGCTACGGCGACGGGCGCGGCGACAGGTGCAGCAGCGGCCGGGGCCGCATGTTCAGCGCTCACCTTTCGGCGAACGCCACGCAGAGCCTTCACCTTGGCCAGACGCTTCTCTTCCTCGTCGATGCGCACGGTAATGAACTTGATCACCGGCTCAGTGACGCGCAGACGGCGCTCCAACTCCAGAACCACCGCGCCATTGGCCTCGATGGTCAGCAGAACGTAGTTGCCGTCGTTGAACTTGCGCACCAGATAGGCGAGCTTGCGGCGACCCATCTTCTCGACAGACTTCACCACTCCTCCGCCACCGGTGACGGTCGCGGAAAAGCCGGCGATCAGCTTGTCGGCATCCTCTTCGGCCACATCAGGCCGAACAATGAACATAACCTCATACACACGGGACATCTCAATTCCTTTTCCGCTGGATCGTCAGGGGCTGCCTGCTTTCCAACCTTGCTTTCCTGCACTGCTTGCCTAGAACTGGTCGCGTACATACCGTTCTGACGACGGGCAATATCCCTCAGGGGCTAAAGCCCATCTTTTATTTTCAGCTACTTGCGGCACGACTGAAGTCGTGCCCTTTCAAAACACGATTCAGGCGACCAGTTCTATTCCCTGTTCCCTGTTCCCTAATCCCTATTCCCTGTTCCCTGTTCCCTGTTCCCTGTTCCCTAATCCCTGTTCCCTGTTCCCTGTTCCCTAATCCCTGTTCCCTGCGTTGCCTACTCCTCCGCCGGGCTGTTTCGCTCGCGGCGGTTGAACTCGTTCATAGCGGCTGCCGGCCCCACTTCGAGGATGCGCCGCGTGGCGGTTGCCACCCGGTCCAACACCTCGTCCAGGACCGCCAAATCCGCTTTGCGCATCGGCGAAAGCAGATAATCCCTGCCGAGACGCCTGCCGCCTGCCGCAATCGCCTCTGGAGGCAGGTCGAGCCCAACGCCAATGCGAAGGCGCAACCACTCCTGGTTTCCCAGGACGCCGGTCACGCTGCGGGCTCCGTTGTGCCCCGCCGGCGAACCGCGCTCCCTGATCTTGAAGGTCCCCAGCGTCAGGTCCAGCTCGTCATGAATCACGAGCAGATCCTTCGCCGGGTCCGCTTCAAATTCTCGAATCAGAGCGGCCACAGCCAGCCCGCTCAGGTTCATAAACGTCTCCGGCTTGGCCAGGACCACCTCGCGCCCTGCAATGCGACAGGTTGCGGTAACGGCCCGGCAGCGCCGGTTTTGAACCACAACCCCCTCTTGCTGGGCGATGCGGTCGATGGCCATGAACCCCGCGTTATGCGGGGTCCACAGATACTCCGGACCGGGATTGCCAAGCCCCACCACAAGAAAAGGGCTGCCCCTGGAGCCAATCTGTCTTCCGGACTCCGTTGCCTCGGCCAAGGCTTACTTCTTCGCCGCAGCGCCAGAGTCTGCCTTCTTGGCTCCGCCCTCGGCCTCCGGCTTGCCCTTCTTTGCAACCTCGGGCTCGGCTGTTGCAGTGGCAGCTGCGGCGGCAGCAACAGCGGCTGCCTCGACCTCGGCTGGGGTAGGCGCTTCTTCGCGGATCGAGACCACGTGGGCGACGGTGGCGTCTTCGGCGTTCAGGTACTTGACTTTGTCGGAATGGGGCAGATCGCTGACTCGCAGGGTATCAAAAAGGGCCAGGTTGCTGATGTCCACGGCGATGTTTGCGGGAATATCCGCCGGAAGGCACTCGATTTCGACTTCGCGCAACACCTGGTCGAGAATGCCGCCGGAAGTCCTTACGCCCAGTGCTATGCCTCCCAGCTTGACGCGGACCTTGACGCGGAGTGCCTTGTCCAGGGCAATGCGCTTCAGGTCGATGTGAATCAATCTGTCATTGATCGGCTCGCGCTGCCAATCGACGATCATGGCCTTGGCCGCGGGCAGGCCGGCGACTTCCACGTCAAAAATCGTATTGTGGCCGGTCTCTGAGAACAGAATTCGGGAAATCTGCTTGGGTTCCACTTCGATGGCCACTGGGGCGTGCCCGGAACCATAGAGTACGGCGGGAATCTTGCCCGCTACGCGCACACGGCGTGCGGCATTTTTATTGAATTTGCCCTCACGGGGCTTGGCTACGACGACTTCTGGCATTTGTTCTCTCGTTTCCTGGTTTCGGGCACGGCCGGTCGGGGTCCGCTCCCTTTGTGATGCCAGGGGTCAGAGATCAGAGATCAGGGGTCAGTAAAACCGCTTACTGTTCCCTGCCGTCCGTCAACTGACGACTGGCGCTTGGTTATCGATACGGGCCACTGATCCCTGAAACCTGATCCCTAACCCCTGCCTAGTTAAACAGCGTACTCACGCTGGTCTCCATGTGGATGCTCTCGATGGCCGCGCCGAGCAGGCCGGCGATGGAAAGCACCTTGATCTTGGGCAATTTCTGCGCCGCTTCGCGCAGGGGAATGGTGTTGGTGACAACCACCTGTTCCAGACGCGAGTTGGCAATGCGATCGATGGCCGGGCCCGAAAGCACGGCGTGGCTGGCGGCGGCATACACGGTGGCCGCGCCGGCCGCGAAAAGTGCGTCAACAGTTTTTACAAGGGTGCCGGCCGTGTCAATGATGTCGTCGATAATGAGGCAGGTCTTTCCGCTCACGTCGCCGATTACGTGCATGACTTCAGTGACGTTCATATCCGTGCGGCGCTTATCCACGATGGCCAAAGGCGCCCCGACCTTCTGCGCAAAGAACCGGGCGCGCTCCACGCCGCCCGCGTCCGGAGAAACCACGGTCAGGTTGGGCAGGTTGAGCTCGCGGAAGTGGCTTACCAAAACCGGGCTGGCGAAGAGGTGGTCTACAGGAATATTGAAAAAGCCCTGAATCTGCGCTGCATGCAGATCCACAAATAAAGCCCGGTTGGCTCCGGCAGTGGTGAGCAGGTCGGCGATGAGCTTGGCGCTGATGGCCACGCGGGGGCGGTCTTTGCGGTCCTGGCGGGCGTAGCCGTAGTAGGGCACCACCACCGTGATCCTGGCCGCCGAGGCCCGCTTGAGCGCGTCAATCATGACCAAAAGCTCCACCAGGTGCTGGTCCACCGGATAGCAGGTGGGCTGCACCACAAACACATCCACGCCGCGGACGTTCTCCAGCAACTGAAAATAGACTTCGCCGTCGGCGAAGCGCTGAATCTTGACCTCGCCCACAGGAACGCCAATGTGGCGGCCGATCTCCTCGGCGAGCGGCTTGTTGGCCGTGCCCGAGAAGAGCTTGAACCGCTTGTCCTCGCTCAGGTTGCGGGTCCGCTTGCGCTCGGCGGCCGGCTTGGCCTCCCTGGCGCGGGCTGCTGAATCCTGAGCCGGTCCCTGACCGGAATCCTTGGGAGCGGGCTCCTTTTGAGCGCCGTCCCGAGGCACATTCGGCTGGTTTTCCGCTTGCTTGTCTTCCGCTGTTACGGTCGTCAATGTTCCCGCTTCCATCTCCGAAACCCTCCAAGCTGGTTGGCTTTGGTTGCTTTCTGAGTCTCAAGTTCAAAAAACTGGCTGGGCGACTAGGATTCGAACCTAGACAAATGCCTCCAAAGGGCATTGTCCTACCATTAGACGATCGCCCAACTTCGCAACCGATGGCGAGTCTCTCTCGCAAAACGGTTGCCTGTCAAATCAACTTATTGCAAAAGCATTTGGCGCCAGTAAGCTTCGCGCGGCAGGGTGCGGGTCAAGGTGCTCCGAACTCCAGCCGGCTTTAGTCTTTGCTGTGCCGCTTCCGCATCTCCACGGGTCTGGTACAACCCGAAGAGAGCTGAACCGGATCCGGACAGCGAGGCATGGAGGGCTGCCTCCGGCGTGCCGGGAGCCGCAAGAATGCGCTTGATCTCTGCAAGGGAGGGATGCTGGGGAAAGACGACGCGTTCAAAGTCGTTCTGGATCCAGCTACTGATCCCGGTGCGGACAAGCACGGACTCTACGGGTCCGGCCAGGTTCTCCCAATTTGAGAGAACACCGGAGGAGCCAACTCCCTGCTGTCCTTTGGGGACTTCTCCTCGAATCGCTTCGGGGATTGATCCGACAAAGGCGCTGGCATAGGCGCGGCTCAACTCTCTTAGTTTAGCTGCACTTGCCTCCGCGGTCAAACCCTCGGCGGCGCAAAGCGCATCCCAGTCGCGAAAGGCCTGCGGCGTGGAGACGCCAATATCGGGCGTGGCGACGACGCACCAGACGGGCTCGAGGTTGGGGAGGGGCTCGACTTGCTGGCCGCGGTCGAGGCCAAGAACGGTTCCACCGATGAGGAAGAGGGGGACGTCGGAGCCGACCTGTGCGGCAAGTTCCAGGCGTTTGGTCTCCCAGGTCTCAACATCGAGACCTGGGGCACCCAGATTCTCGGGTAGTCCGAGTTCCGCTTCAAGGCCCACCAGCGCCGCGACAGCGTTGGCGGAGCCAGCGCCCAGGCCGCCCTGGACCGGGAGACGCTTCTCGATATGAATTTGAACTTCGGCCTTGATTCCAAGCGCGTTCAGCACCAACTCGACCATCTTCCAGGCGGTATTGGCGCCGTCGGTGGGCACGCGGCTGTCATTCGAGGTGAGCCGCAAAGCCGTCGTCAGCGCGGGGTTGGCCGTTACCGTGACCAGGTCATACATGGCAAGGGTCTGGTAGACAGTGGTCAACGAATGAAAGCCGTCCGGGCGAGGCGCACCGATATAGAGGCCGAGGTTGATCTTTGCGTGCGAGCGGACGGCGATAGACATACCGGTCAATTGTAGAGCCGGGCCGGGTCAGAGGTCTTTCTGTACGCCGATGACCAGGAGTACGTCCTGGGAGGTAATCTCCATCGGTTCTCTCCGGTACCACTTTCTCAGATGAATGCC
>PLFY01000230.1:66619-66822 GCA_003138365.1 Acidobacteriaceae bacterium | reverse complement strand
CTGGTCAACAACGCCGGGATCGGGCATGTTGGCTCCATTGAAACCACCGAGCCCGAGGATTTCGACCGCCTGCTCAATGTCAATGTCCGTGGAGTCTACCTCGTCACTCGCGGATTCTTGCCGCTCCTGCTTGCCAACACCGACGAGCGAGTCGCCGCCATCGTAAACATCGGCTCCGTCTCCGGCCTGGTCGGCATCAAACA
>PLFY01000230.1:65313-66570 GCA_003138365.1 Acidobacteriaceae bacterium | reverse complement strand
GCCCGCCAGCCCATCGGCCGCCTCGGCCAGCCGGAGGAGATCGCTTCCATGGTCCGTTATTTGGCCTCCGACGAAGCCGCCTTCATCACCGGCTCCCTTTTCACCATCGACGGCGGCTGGACCGCGGCCTGATCCGATCCAACCCTTCGCTTTCAAAATTTCGCCCCGGAGGCCAAATGAAACTCGTATCCTTCTCCACCGCCGATGGCCGAATCCGTCCCGGCTCTCTTCTTGATGAAGCCAACCTCGTCATCGATCTCAGCGCCGCCGGCTACCCGGACGCCCTCGCTGCAATCACCGCCGGACTCACCGCCATCGGTGTGGGCAACAACTATCCCTCCTACCCTCTCAGCGAGGTCCGCCTGCATGCCCCGCTGCTGAACCCGCCGCGCATCTTTTTGATCGGCCTCAACTACCGCGACCACGCCATCGAGTCCGGCCTCGCCCTCCCCAAAACACCGGTCGTATTCATGAAGCTGCCTTCCGCGATCATCGGCCCCGGCGACCCCATCGTCCTCCCCGTCAACTCCTCCCAGCCCGACTACGAAGCTGAATTCGCCTTCGTCATTGGCCGCGGCGGCTATCGCCTCTCCGCCGACGAGTGGCAAAGCCACGTCTACGGATACACCATCCTCAACGACGTCAGCGCCCGCGATGTGCAGAACGCCTCCTCGCAGTGGAGTCTCGCCAAGAGCTTCCCCACCTTCTGCCCTCTCGGCCCTGCCATCGTCAGCGCCGACGAGATCGCCGACCCGCACTCGCTCGCCATCGGCCTTACCATCGACGGCGTCGTCCTCCAGAGCTCGAACACCCGCGAGTTGATCTTCAAGATTCCAGATCTGATCGAATTCATTTCCTCCATCACCCCGCTCTTGCCCGGCGACATCGTCTCCACAGGCACACCCTCCGGCGTTGGCCTTGGCCGCACGCCCAAGCGCTGGCTTCAGCCCGGCGAAACCGTCACCATCACCGTGGAAGGCCTCGGCTCCCTCACCAACCCGGTTGTTGCCGAGTAAGCGCAAAGCGGGATTCGGCTGCCAGGAAGCTTATTCGGCAACCGAACCCCGCTAACTCCGCCTACTCGGCTGTTCGCTGACCCGCTGACTAGCTGACTTGCTGTTCTTTGTGCTCCCCGCCAAACCACGCATAAAGCGCCACCCCGGCAAAGCAAACCACCGGCACCAGGTAAGCCGCCTGCAGCCCGCTCGAATCCGCCAGCATGCCCATGAGCTTGGTCAGCGCCGCTCCACCCAGAAT
>PLFY01000230.1:20758-65261 GCA_003138365.1 Acidobacteriaceae bacterium | reverse complement strand
CCCCAGCATCGACCGAGCATGGAAATGCTTCATCAGCCACGCCGAGCTGAACCGCCCCACCGCAAACGCCGCGAGCGTCCCGGTCAGCATGTACCCCGCTGCCTTGTCCCCCACGCCTGTTGCCGACCTCACATACAGGATGAAGTAACTCCACGTCCCTACCTGCGCGCCGACGTACAGAAATTGCGCCAGCACCGCCAGCACAAAATGCCTCTGCATCAGCCGGACATGTTTCGCCGGCCCCGCGTCTTCCCGCGAAGCATCCTCCTTCGCGATGTCGGGAAACTTCGTCATCAGCACCATCAGCGCCCACAGCAAGGCCACCGTTCCCAGAACCAGGTATGTCGGAACCACCCTCAATGTCTCTGAGTGCAGATATGCCTGCATGGTCCCCGCTGCCCGCTTAGCGGCCGTCTCCGCGCCGCTGAACTCCACGCCCGAAAAGATAAACACCGTCCCCACCAGTCCAGCCGTAATCGACCCCAGCGGATTGAACGCCTGCGACAGGTTCAGCCGTCGTTCGCTCGACGCCGTCGGCCCCAGTTGTGCAATGAAGGAATTCGCTCCCGTCTCCAGAAACGACAGACCGCACCCGATCACAAATTGCGCCGCCACGAAAAACGGGTAAACCTCGGCATGGGCCGCCGGCCAGAACAGCCAGCACCCGCTGCCCATAAGGATGAGACCGGTCACCAGCCCCGCTTTGTACCCGAAGCGGCGCATCAGCTGACCAGCCGGGATAGCCATCAGAAAGTACCCGACGAAGATCCCGATCTGCAGTTGCGCCGCGCCCGACCGGTTGATCTCGAACGACTTCATGAACTGCCGGATCAGAAAGTCGGTCAGATTATTCGGAATCGCCCACAAGAAGAACAGCGGCGTCACAACAACAAACGGGATGAGCCGCCCGTGCGGAATCAATGGAGCTTCCAGTTCCCCGTCGTGCCGTTGCCTTCCCTCACTCCTCGTCGAACCAGCGGAAATTCCCAATCTGCCCACGCCCTTTCTTACGGCCGGTCGCAATCGCCCTGCCTCGCAACTTGCCTCATCCCGAAAACGATTTCATTTTCCCGCGCTGCCATTCCAGCCTGCAAACGTCCCACCCTTTCTACCCAATCCGTCGATCAACTGGCAAATCTGACCTCCTGCGACCCAAGAATCCGACCCGCGTGCATCCCCAGCAGGAGATTGTCTCACCAAATCGCCGCACCGGCCCCAAAACATGGTAGACTAGACCTAGTCAAGTCAAGGAGGCCCGCCATGCCAACTGCAAGTTCTGCGGCGCAGACCGTCAACATCTACGAAGCCAAGACCCAACTCTCCAAGCTCGTCGATCTGGCCTCTTCCGGCACTGACGTTGTCATCGCCCGCGCCGGCAAACCCGTGGCACGTCTGACCAGCCTCAAGGATCAAAAGCGGCCTTTCCGGCTCGGGCTTCTTGAAGGAAAAGGCTGGATCGCGGATGATTTCGACGCGCCGTTACCGGACGAACTCCTTGCACAATTTGAGGGACGATAATGCGCCTCCTTCTGGATACGCATATCTTCTACTGGTCGTTTTATGAGCGAAGACGGCTCTCGCAGGAAGCCCTCGAACTGATTGCCGGAGCTGAGGAGATATTTGTTTCAGCAGCCTCTGTCTGGGAGATCTCGATTAAAGTTCGACTTGGCAAAATCAAGGCCGATCCACTGGAACTCATAGATCACATCGAGGCGAGCGGTTTCCAGGAGTTACCGGTCTGGTCGAGGCACACCATCCTAGTTGCCAACCTGCCGATGCATCACACCGATCCGTTCGACCGTCTGCTGATTGCTCAGGCAATGAGCGAGCCAATGCATCTGCTCACAGCCGATGCGCAACTGAAGCCATACAGCGAGCTCGTCATCCAGGTATAGCCACCTGCCTGCCGCAGACCAATGCGCGCCCGCACTCATGCAACGCGCATATCATTCTCTATGAGATGCCCGCAATCATTCTCTGCTAGCGAGGCATGTGATGAACGACTCGCTCGAAGCCGCGCGCCGCTCCTATGCTGAGGAATTGCGGTCCCTCACGCACATGTCCTCCCCCGCACTATTCGCCGCCTTCGCAACAGTGCCGCGGGAGCGCTTCGTCGGGCCCGGCCCCTGGCGAATTCTGGGCCTGGGGGAATTCTGGACGACCGGGGACGCCGATCCACGGCACGTCTATCGCAACGCGCTCATCGCCCTCGACGAGGCAAAAGGCATTCACAACGGCCAGCCCAGTATGTGGGCTCACTTTCTCGACCAGCTTGGCGTCCGGGCCAACGACGATGTGCTCCATCTCGGCTGCGGCACAGGCTATTACACCGCGATCCTGGCCGAACTCGCCGGTCCGGCGGGAACGGTCACCGCCATCGAGATCGACGAGGCTATGGCGGAACGAGCCCGTGTCGCGCTCGGCGACTGGCCACAGGTCACCGTCGTTAAAGGCGACGGCGCAACCGGGCCGTTTGAACCCGCCGACGTGATCGTCGCCAGCGCCGGAGCCACGCATCCGCAGCCGTCCTGGCTTGCGGCCCTCAAGCCCGGCGGGAAGCTCCTGTTTCCATTGACGCCGGCAAAGGGACCCGGAGCGATGACCTTCCTGACCCGCAGAAGCGTGGATAGTTTTGAAGCTCGACTTGTTTTTGGGGTCCAGTTCATTGCATTCCGCGGAGCGCGCGATCCCGAAGTCGGCAGGCAGCTCTCCGAAACGCTGAAGCGCGACGATGGCCGAAACGTAAAATCGCTGCGTTGCGACGCTCATCCAAGGGACAAAACCTGCTGGCTGCATGGCGATGGCTGGTGCTTCTCCACCCGAGGGCCCATTCAAGATAACCCGGCAACCTGAGCGATTGACTTTGCGAAGCCGCTTGCATTTCGCGGGCGCGGCTTGCACGAGCCGTTCACAAAACGTCGTGTGAACCAAGATCCGTATGTGGAGTATACTGTGGAATAGAATCGACATATGGAAACAGTCCAGATTGTGCTCGATAAAAAGCTTCTGCAGGCCACCGACCGGGCCGCACGTCGAACCAAACTGAATCGCTCCGCACTCGTACGCGAAGCGCTGCGGGAACATCTCCGGAGATTGGAAGTGCGAGCCTTGGAAGCACGCGACCGCGAGGGTTATTCGAGGCACCCGCGGACGCACGAAGAATCGCACCTCTGGGAAGCGGAGGCGGCATGGCCGGCAACATAACCCGCGGAGATGTTCGCCTTTACAATTTCGCCCCGCCCAATAAGAAAAGGCCGGTGGTGGTTCTCACTCGTGACAGCGCCATTGCTTATCTCTCGACCGTAACTGTGGCGCCCATTACCTCCGCGATCCGCGGCGTGCCATCCGAGGTTGTCTTGAATGAAGAAGATGGCATGAAGGCGTCGTGCGCGGTAAACCTGCACAATGCGGTCACCGTCTCCCAGGATCGATTGGGTAAGCGCGTCGCCCAGCTGAGTTCCCCGCGAATGAACGAGATCTGTGCCGCCTTGCGCTTCTCTCTGGGTTGCGATCTCAGTCATTCGTAGCGAACGCACGCGCCCTGAAACTCTCCGTATCGGCAACATGGATAGCGCGCCAGGCCGCAAACTCCCTTACAACACCCGTCCCAGCCACTTCCCCGTATACGAAAGCAGATTCTCCGCCACTTCCTCCGGCGTCCCCTCCGCCACAATCCGCCCGCCGCCTTCGCCGCCCTCCGGCCCCAGATCGATCACCCAGTCGGCGCATTTGATCACATCCAGATTGTGCTCGATCACAATCAGCGACCCACCCCCGTCGATCAGCTTGCGAAACGCCGTCAGCAGCTTCGACACGTCGTCGAAATGCAAACCAGTCGTCGGCTCATCCAGAATGTAGAGAACGCGGCTCGCCTGCGAAGGCTTGGCGTTCGCATTGGCCGCGCGGACCTGCGCCAGGTGAGCGGCCAGCTTCACGCGCTGTGCCTCACCGCCTGAGAGTGTGGTCGCCGACTGGCCCAGCCGCAGGTAACCAAGCCCAATCTCGTCCAGCACCGCCAGTTTTTCCAGAAGCCGCGTCTGACCGGCAAAGAATCGGAGCGCCTCCCTGACTGTCATCTGCAACACTTCGTGAATGTTCTTGCCCTTGTACTGAACGTCCAGGATCTTGGCCTGGTAGCGCGTGCCGTTGCAGTCCTCGCAGGGCAGCTCCACATCGGCCAGGAATTGCATCTCCACCGTCACCGTCCCATCGCCCTCGCAGGTGTTGCACCGCCCGCCCGGTACGTTGAATGAGAAATGTCCCGGCGTCAGCGAGAGCCGTTTGGCCTCCGGCTGCGAAGCAAACAGCTCGCGGACCAGATCGAATCCCTTGATATAGGTAATCGGATTCGAGCGCGGCGTCCTCCCGATCGGTGTCTGGTCCACCAGAACCACGTCGTTCAGCCGCTCCACCCCAGTCAGCGATTTATAAACCGCGGACGGATCGGCGCCGTCCGTTTGTCCCAGCGCTCGCGCAACGGCTCGATACAGAACCTGGTGCACCAGAGTAGACTTGCCCGACCCCGAAACCCCGGTAATCGCAACCAGCATGCCCAGCGGAATCTCCACGTCCAGCCCATGCAGGTTGTTCGCCTCGGCCCCTCGCAGCACAAGCTTTTCCTTGCCTGGAGAGCGCCGCCGCGTCGGCACCGGAATCGACACCTGTCCCGAAAGATACCGCCCAGTCAGCGAGTTGGGGTTGGCCTCGATCTCCGCCAGAACTCCCTCGGCCAGCAGTTTGCCGCCATGCTCGCCCGCGCCCGGCCCCAAGTCCAGCAGATGATCGGCCGCCCGCAGCACATCCGCATCGTGCTCCACCACAAGGATGGTATTGCCCAGGTCGCGCAACTCTTCGAGAATGTGAATCAGCCGCGCCGTGTCTCGCGTGTGCAGCCCAATCGAAGGCTCGTCCAGCACATACAGCGCCCCCACCAACCGCGACCCCAGCGAAGTCGCGAGCTGAATCCGCTGCGCCTCGCCACCCGAAAGCGTCGAAGCCAGCCGGTCCAGCGTCAGATATTCCAGCCCCACCGCATCCAGAAAATTCAGCCGTTGCCGCACTTCGTCCAGGATCGGACCGGCAATCTCCTCCTGCATCGCGGTCAGCTTCAGGCCGCCAAAAAACTCCTTGGCCTGAGCAATCGTCATCGCAGCCACCTGGCAGATATTCTTCCCATTAATGCGCACGCTCCGCGCTTCTGCCCTCAGCCGCTGCCCCCGGCAATCGGGGCACTCCGCATACCCGCGATACTTGCTTAGCATCACCCGCACATGCAGCTTGTACTTCTTCCGCTCCATCTGCGCAAAAAATCCAAACACGCCTGCAAAGCTGCCCTTGCCCCGCAGCACCGTCTCCCGCGCCGCCTCGGGCAACTCGCGCCACGGCACATCCATCGCAATCCCCAACTCCGCGGCCTGTCTCCGCAGATCGCTGAACCACGGCCGATACTTGGGCCGCTCCCACGGGTCGATGGCGCCCTCGCTCAGGCTCAGTCCCTTATCCGGGATCACCAGGTTCAAGTCGAAGTCCACCGTGTTGCCGAATCCTTGACATCTGGGACACGCCCCGAAGGGGTTGTTGAAGCTGAAGAGGCGCGGCTCCGGTTCCTTGCCCGGACGATGGCAGCTCTTGCACTCGTATGCGCCTGAGAACCGATGGCGCTTCCGCTCCGCAGTCTCGTCGCGGGGAACCTCCTCAAAGGTCACTTCCCCGCCCTCGCGGTATGCAATCTCCGCCGCGTCCACAATCCGCGCGCGATTTTCCGCGCTCACCACAATTCTGTCCAACAGCACAAACACAGGCAGTGTGAAGTCCAAATCCAGCAGCGACTCGGGCGTCGAAAACTCGAAGATCCTGCCCTGTTGGTAGAGCCGGTTGAAGCCGTTCGAGCGAAGCTCAGTGAGGCGAGCCTTCAGCGTTTCCGTATGCGGCGAATCCCCACCGCTCACCACCGGCTTGCTTGCGGCTTTCGCCGCCCGCCCTGCAACCTTCACCGGCTTCGCCGCGGCTTTCGCTTCGGCTTCCGGACCGGGCGTTGCGTTCGCCACGGGAAACAGCACATTCAACCGGGTTCCCTCGCCCAGCGCAAGGGTTGCCTCGGCCACCTCGTCCATCGAGTCGCGCTTCACCAGCCCATCGCAGAAAACGCAATGCACCGTCCCGCAGCGCGCATAAAGCAGCCGCAGGTAATCGTAGATCTCGGTCGCCGTCGCCACCGTCGAGCGCGGGTTCCGCGTCGTGTTCTTCTGCTTGATTGCGATCGCCGGAGCCAGGCCGTCGATCAGGTCGACATCGGGTTTTTCTATCCGCTCCAGAAACTGCCGAGCATACGACGAAAGCGACTCGACATACCGCCGCTGTCCCTCGGCATAGATGGTGTCGAAGGCCAGCGAACTCTTCCCCGAGCCCGACACACCGCTGATCACCGTCAGCTTCCCGTGGGGAATCTCGCAGGAGATGTTCTTCAGGTTGTGAGTCCGCGCGCCGCGGATGATGATGGCGTCATTCAAAGGGAAAGCACCGGCAAGAAGTCGTCCAGCCGTGCCCCTGTCCCCTTAGGGAGGCTCAGGACACAACCGGCCATTCTTCATTATAGGCCGCGGCGCAAGCGGCCTCCGCCATCAAGTCGTAAAGTTAGGCGCACCGTTCAACATTCCGTCAGGTAGACTCCCGCAGAACATGTATCATATTTCTGTGATCCGCCGCCTGTACGTCAATAACTATCGGTGCCTGCAAAACTTCGACCTGCCCGTTTCCGGCAAGCCATCCGCACTGCTCATCGGAAAAAACGGCGCGGGAAAGACCACTGTTGGCCTTGCCCTTGAGATTCTCCAAAAAATCGCGCGTGGAACGAACCGAGTTGGAGAACTTGTAAAGCCGAAAGACTTTACACGCGGCCTCACAGACGTCCCCATGCGCTTTGAGATTGAGGTCGGACTCGATTCCAAAGTCTACGGATACTCTGTCGCTTTTGAACTACCGTTTGGCTTTAAGGAATTGCGTGTACTCGATGAGAAGCTTACGGTAGACGGAAAGCCTGTGTACACTCGTGAGATAGCACAGGTCACCCTCGCGAAATCGCGAACCGACAAGGAAGCCAAATTCCTTATCGATTGGTTCCTTGTGGCGCTACCCATCGTCCAGCAGGAGTCGCAAAAGGACCCTCTGTACATCTTCAAACAGTGGCTCGGTCAAATGCTCGTCCTCCGCCCGGTTCCCAGCCTGATCAAAGGCGACTCCGAGGAAGAGACGCTCCGGCCCAACCGTCAGGTTACGAACCTCGGAGCGTGGTTTACCGGTCTCCTGGCATCCGCGCCAGCTGCCTACAGCAAGATCGATGAATACCTCAAGCAGGTAATGCCAGACCTTAAGGACATACGAAATCCATTGGCGGGCACAGACTCGCGGAGTCTCGTATTCCAATTCGCAAATGAACAAGGAAACATTACTGTTCCATTCGATGATTTGTCCGACGGAGAGAAGTGCTTCGTGGTTTGCGCATTGGTTCTAGCCTCGAATTCTACTTATGGACCGCTGTTTTGCTTCTGGGATGAACCTGACAACTACCTCTCACTGGATGAAGTCGGGCAATTGATTATGGCCATCCGGAGAGATTTCCAATCTCGCGGTCAGTTTATCGCGACCTCTCATAACCCCGAGGCAATTCGTCGATTCTCGGACGACAATACGCTCGTTCTCTATCGAAAGAGCCACCTTGAACCCACTAATATTCGTGCGCTCTCCGAGCTTCAAACCAACGGAGACATCGTCGGCACCTTGATTCGTGGTGATCTCGAACCATGACCCCCAACCGATTCTTACCGCATGTTTTGATACTTCCTGAAGACGATGCCAATCGCGAACTGGTAGTCGGCTTCCTTCTGGATATATCTCTTTCGCGTTACACAATAGATTTTCTAGAAGTTGCTGGCGGCTGGGTCAAGGTTCTAGATCGCTTTGAATCCTACGAAGTATCTGGGATGAGGAAATATCCGAAGCGCTTTATGATATTGCTGCTCGATTTTGACAACGATGCAAAACGGTTGGGCCTTGCAAAGGGGAGGATTCCCCAAGATTTGGCAGAAAGAGTATTTATCCTCGGCAGCCTAAGCGACCCAGAGTCCCTTCGCAGAGCCGGCCTAGGCAAACCGGAGGAAATCGGCTTAGCGTTAGCAAAGGATTGCCGGGAAGGAACAAATGTAGTTTGGGGTCATGCCCTCCTCCGGCACAACGCCGGAGAAGTTGAACGCCTGCGCGAACATGTGCGCCCAATTCTGTTCGCCTGAACCCTAAACATCGCCCAAGACACGGCGTACGGCAAAAGTCTCTTATTGACCGCGATGCATCGTCGCGATCTCCGAAGTTCAGGCCGCCATCGCTGGAATCAGGAACAGATTCGACGCCGCGATCTCTTCTTTCCGGTCAAGCACGCCCGCCAGCCCCATCAGCACAACCGACGCGCAAGCCGGACACCGCATCGAACTGTTCCCAACGGAGTCGCAATCCTGGCAAAGGTAAGCCGACGTAAGCGGAATGTGTTGCAGAGTGTCTGCGGTCATTGCCTCTCCTTGCGTTCCCGGCAAATACCAGTTCTCTCGTGGGCCCACTCTATGGAATTGAAGAGCCCTGGCACACCGTTTACTTTGAAAACAGGCTGCTGTTTTCCTTATCGAATTTCTGTTCCGTCTTTGCAGGCTTCGCGGCCAGCTTCTCCGCCACGTGGTCTACACTCTTCTCCGCGGATGGATCGGAGACCGTCTCGTCTTCCAGCTTTGTCGCTTCAGTATTCTCAAATTGCTCGGGCATTTTTGTTCTCCTTCTTTCACTATCCCCCCTTCTTCCCGTCCCATGTTGTTCATTTCTGCTCTCCTCGCCTCAGCTCCTGGATGAGCCCGAACCAATCCATGCACTCGCCGGAGACCCACGAGTCCACATCCCCAGCCTTCTTTCAAGCAAAAATGCGAGGCGGCAGCGGACGAAACAGCCCGCTGCCCCTCGCATCGTTTCAATCAGTTGTGATCTTGCCGCTCCTTAAAGGAAGGGCTCCAGTTCGCGCAATGCTTTGTCGATGTGGTCGACCGAGCGCTCCCGCAGCCCGTGGTTCTCGGGCCGATCGCGCCCGTGATCTACGTCGCCGCGCGCCTCTTTCAGCAGCCTCACCGCTGAATGAAGTGGTGCGCCCGGATTCCCACCGCTCTGCGGCGGCGGCGTGTGCCACGGGTTCTTCCCGTCGTCCCTCGCGGCAACCTTTATATCGTCGATCGCGTGGTCGATCTGATCGATGGCGTGCGCCCGGGCATGATCGCCCTCGCGCCGGGTGTCCTGTTGCAGGTACGCACGGGCCGTGCGAAGATCGGAGAGGGCGTGAAGATACGCGGGGAATTGGGCTTTCGCCGGCGTAGCCGGCACGAAGAGCAAGAGCGTCAGCAGCCCGGAAGCTGCCAAAATCAGAGGTTTCAGACTGCGCATTTCGATAGTACCTTTCTTGGGGAAGCGTTCCAACTTCCTTGGCGAGAGCATACTCCATCCAACCCTGAATGCGCTGCTGTCACGCAACTTTATTCTTTCCGCCCACTGCTCGCTCCCCCGCATCCCCAAGAATTGGACCGGCCCGACCCTCCATCCGCCTCTCCCCTTCGCTTGCGGCTGGCCTTCTTCCGATTCCCTCGCCCGTCCAGCCGCGTCGAACACGCAGCCGTCCCAACCTTTTCCGGGCCGGCGCTGGCCCATTAAACTGTTAATGAGGTATTCCGTGCTTCGTTCTGCCCTTTTCGTCTTGCTCGCCTCGGCCGCCGCCTTAGCTCAGGTACCCGCAGATAGCCCCGAAGCGAAAGCACCCGCAGCGGCCGCCACGTCCCAATCGGTCTCCGATCAGGTCATAGACGCCGAAGCAGCCATCGTCAAATCCGACTGGAAAGCCGCTCAAGCCAAGCTTGAATCCTGGCTCGCCGCTCATCCCGCCGATCCACGCGCCCTGTTTGACTTGGGTTACGTGGCCGACGCACAGAATCGACTGGACGATGCCGCCGGCCTCTACCGCCGCGCCGTCGATGCAAATCCCCAGTCGTTTGAGGCCCATCTCTCCCTCGGCCTGCTCCTGGCCCGGCAAGGCAAGCCGGACGAAGGCCGCCCGGAGCTAGCCACGGCCACCACCCTCGATCCGGGCGATGCCGGTCCCGCCATGAAAGCCCGCGCCTGGCGCGCACTGGCCCAGATCGACCGGCCCAGTCCTGGAAATCCAGGCGACATCGCCCAGGCCTCCAATGATCTCCTGGAAGCCCTCAAGCTCTCCCCTGAAACGCCGTCCGATACGATGCTCGCCGCCAACTTGGCCGATCNNAACGCCGGTCTGGCCCATATTCTGATTGCTCGCAAACAGTACCCCGAAGCCGAAACCCTGCTCCGCGCAGCGCTCCTACAATCTCCCGATGATCCAGCCCTCACCGCACAACTGGCCACCGTGCTGGCCGCTCAGGACAAAGCTGAGGCCATCCCGCTCATCCAGAAGCTCCACGACGCCCACCCCACCGACGCAGCCATCACCAACATGTTGGCTGAAGTCCTGGCCGAAGCCGGTGACCCCGTCGGCTCCGACCATTTCTACATCGGTCTCCTCGCAGCCACTCCCAATGACCCCGCGCTTCTAATCGCCCACGGCCAGAACCTGATCCGGGAGCTCAAGTTCGCCGATGCCTTTGCCGCCTTTGCCAAGGCCACTCAGCTCGATCCGTCCAATGCTGACGGCTGGAGTGGTCTGGCCTTTGCCGCCTCGCGAACCAATCAGCCGTCCATCACGCTCCACGCCCTTACCATGCGCTCAAAATTCCTTCCCGAAGTCCCCTCTACCTATTTCCTTTGGGCCACTGCATACGATAGCCTTCACCAAACGGCGCAGGCAGTAACCTACTACCACCACTTTTTAGATTCGTCCGCTGGCAAGTTTCCAGATCAGCAATGGCAGGCGCGACAACGTCTCATTTTGCTCGAAAAAAAGCCGTGAGACCTGCGAACACGCGAACCTGAGCGCGATGACCTCTTCTAATACCCGCTAGGATTGAGCCGGGAATGCCCAAATATTTCCTCTTGCACATTCTCATAAAATGCTCCATAGTGACGGTCTGGGGTAATGCCGCACCCGCGGAGGTTCCTCATGCGGTCAATGGTCCCGTTGGCTATCCTCGCACTCCTCACCGTGAGCACAGTCCCGGCCTGCGCCTCCGGGTTCGACGACAAGACATTTGACCAGCAAAGCATTGACGCACTCCAGGCCAAGGCCAACATGGCCCAACCGCGTGAGCAATGCTTCCTGTATGCCGAAATCGTCCATGAGATGACCGAGTTAAGCCTCCGGCAATATGCCGCCGGGGATGTGGTTAAGGCTGCGGACCTGCTCCGGCAAATCCAGTTGCTGGCGCATAAAATCCACCTCTCCATGGCCGACGATAACAAGCGGCTCAAGAACGCTGAAATCCTGCTCCGTCACACCGCCTTCCGTCTCAACGAGATGCTCCACAACAGCAACTTTGAAGACCGCCCGCTGGTCGAGCAGACNNACGCTGTGCTTCTTCCGCTTGGCTGCGCACGTCGCCGCAAGGTTCGCACCTTTCAAAAAACGGCACGGTTGCTGAATCGGGATTCAACCCTGGTGAATCCGTGCTATAACTGACCCAACCCGCCAGCGGCCTGAGCCGCCGGCAAAGATGCACCACTCTGACCCCTGACACCTGATCCCGGTAGTGAGAGTCCATGAGTACGATCCGCTGTTTTGCCTCAATCCTGGTCTGCCTGTTGTTTGCCTCGCTTCTGCCTGCGCAAAAGCAGAAGCGCGAGCCGTTGACCGAAGACCAGATCGAAAAGATTCGCGAAGCCGGCGTCGATCCTGATCAGCGCGTAAGACTCTACACACAGTTTGTCAACGAACATGTCGATGTGATCAAGGGGCTCACCAACCGCGCAAAATCCGCCGCCCGCGGCCGCCGCCTCGACAGTGAGCTCCAGGACCTTACCTCCCTCATGGACGAGTTTGGCTCCAACCTCGACGTCTACTCCGACCGCCACGCCGATATCCGCAGTTCGTTGAAGCCGCTCCCTGCGGCGGCCCAGCACTGGTTAAGCATTCTGCGCGCGCTGGCCGGAGAGCCGGGCTTTGATCTGGCCCGCAAAGAGGCCATCGAGAGCGGCGAGGATTTGGCTGACCAAGCCACACGCCTGCTCCGTGAGGAGACCGAATACTTCAACCTCCATAAAGACCAGCAAGGCCANNCCCCTGTATGCTACCCTCCATCTTGGTGACCGTCGATTTTGTACCAATCTTTCTGGAAGAGTACCGAGCGTTGCGTCCACGGGCGCCGATGCCCCCCATTGCGGTTCGTTTCCGCCGCTTCACCTCGCTGAACACCACCATCCGGCTCCGCGAAGGTCAGATTCACGTCAGCCTTTCTGATCTGCTGGAGGGCGCGCCGGATTCCGTCGTCCGCGCCATCGCCCACATTCTGCTAGCCAAGCTCTATAAGAAGCCCATCGACGCCACCCAAACCCTGCGCTACAAGCGTTTTGCCTCCTCGGCCGCCGTCACCCGGCAAACCGAGCTCATCCGTCACGCCCGCGGCAGCAAGCGCTTCACCGGACCCGAGGGCCGCTACTATCACCTCGATGAAGTCTTCGATTCGCTCAATGTCCGCTTTTTCGGTGGGCTTCTCGGCCGCCCTGAGCTCACCTGGAGCGAGCACCTTGCCAAGCGGTCTCTGGGTCATTACGACGCCGCCCACAACACCATCGTCGTCAGCCGCGTCTTCGACCGTCCCTCGAGTCCGCGCTACGCCATTGAATACCTGCTCTACCACGAGATGCTCCACCTCAAGCACCCCGTCAGGATGCGCGGCCTCCGCCGCTGCGTCCACTCCCGCGAGTTCAAAGCCGAGGAAGCCCTCTTTCCCCAACTCGCCCAGGCACTCTCGTTCATCAAGAGACTGTAGCGAACCGAGACACTGCTAGCATTGCTGTCATTGCCAGCAGTGCTAGCAACTTTGTGCTATCCTGATTCCATGGCNNGAAGCACGCGAGGTGCTTTTGGGATTAGTAGAAGACGCACCGGCAACTGTTGCCCAAGAGGAAGACCTTGGCACCGCTATTCACAAGCGGTTTGCCGCCCTTGGAGGCGTAGAACTTGAGATTCCACCTCGTCAGTTTTCCACTCGCCCGGTTCCGACGTTTGACTGATGATACTGCTCGATACCAATGTGATCTCGGAGATCATGCGGGAGCGGCCGGATCCTGCAGTTAAAGCTTGGCTTCGAGCGCGCCCCAGGAAGGAATTCTGGACCGCATCCGTGGTTATTGCGGAATTGCTGTCAGGCATCGACCTCATGCCTGTCGGGCGCAAACAAAGAGCCTTGCGCGAAGCAGTAGAGGGCATGATTGCAGAGGATTTTCGAGGCCAGATTCTGAACTTCGACCTGTCCGCAGCACGTCACTACGGAAAGATTCTGTCATCCCGCCAGCAGATCGGCCGTCCCATCCGTGAAATGGACGCACAAATCGCCTCTATAGCAAGAGTGCATGATGCTACTCTCGCAACCCGGGATATCGATGACTTCCTCATTTGCGACGTGACTCTCGTCAATCCGTGGTCCGGCAATTCCGAGGAAACGCCGAATTAGAGGCAGGTCACGCCGCCTTCTCCACCGCCATCGCAGCCTCTTCCGGCCCGCTAACACGCCGCGTAGCCGCCCACCAGATCAGCGCAGCCCCTACAACCACCGACCCCGCGCTAGCCAATTGAGCATTCGATAATCCCCAAAGAACCTTAGGGTTGCGGCGGATGAATTCAACCAGAAAGCGCGCAATTCCGCTCAACACCAGGTACTCGCCCACAATCGCGCCCGTCCCGTGAGGCTTTCCACCGCGCCGCCAAAGCCACCAGCCGATCAGCAGCCCGGCAGCCAGCTCATAAAGCGGCGTGGGTTGCACCGGGACAAGCGTCGGCTCGATGCCGTGCGGAAAGCTCATGCCCCAGGGCAGCGTAGTCGGCAATCCATAGCAGCCGTCTCCGGAAAGAAAGCAGCCAATACGCCCGATCCCATAACCGATGGCCGCCGCCGGAGCAGCCAGGTCCAGCGTCCGCAATCCGCCAATCCGCGCCCACCAACCCTGAAACACCAGCGCCGAGATGCCGAATAGCAGCCCGCCAAACCACGCAAATCCCGCCGAATCCCAAAGCACCCGCCAGCCCATTTCCCTGAACTCGATCGGCGTATCGATCACGTGCCAAAGCTTGGCGCCCACAATCCCCGCCACCACGGCAACCGCCACCATCCCCACCGCGTCGGCCCCAGCTCGGTCCGTCCCAGCCTTGCCCAAACCGATGTGCGCGCGCTTGAAGCCCCGATCCATCACAAAAGCTGCCGCCACGGCAGCAAGCCAGAGCATCAGCCCGAAGGTCGGCAGGTTCAATCGCCAGATGTGGATATAAGGCAGCATCTCTTCTCAAGTATAGACGCGCCAGTTGGAACTATAGTGCGCTCCAACCCCAGTCCCGAATCTCCGCTCACGCGATTTGAAGACCTGATTTGCACAGTTGTTCTTGTCAGCCGGTCATGCTTTCGGGCGATACTGTCTGCATGGCTACCGTCACTCATCAGGGCCTTCAGGTTCTCTACACTCGTCAACAGATCGCTGACCGCGTCGCCGAGATGGGCGCCCAGATCACCCGCGACCTCAACGGCGAAAAGCTGGTCATGATTGGCGTGCTCAAGGGAGCGGCGCCCTTTCTGGCTGACCTGGCGAGGGCCGTGCAGGTGGACGCGACATTTGATTTCGTCGCCACCTCCAGCTACGGCAAGGGCCAGCGCTCTTCCGGCGCGGTCAAGCTCATCAAGGACCTCGACGAGCCCATCGAGGGCAAGAATGTTCTGGTCGTCGAGGATATCCTGGACACTGGACTCACGCTTTCTTACCTGCGCAAGCTGTTCCTCCAGCAGCATCCCAAGACCCTCCGCATCGCGGCCCTGCTCGACAAGCCGTCCCGCCGCCTGGAAATGATCGAGGCCGATTATGTCGGCTTCTCCATTCCCAACCTTTTCGTCATCGGCTACGGCATGGACTACGCCGAGCGCTACAGGAACCTTCCCGACATCTGCCTGATGGCTCCCGAACCTCCTGAGTAATTCAGCATCCATGGGTTTACCGAAGATTGCCGGTTCATGCAGGGCGCTCCGATGCGACAGCTTGCAGTCAGCCTGCCGCCGCTGATTCAGGCACAGTCTTGCTTTTGTTTCGCTTGGCCGGCCATTCAGCCGCAAAGTGCTTGGCGTACACTGCGGCGTTGGCAGCAACTCGGCACGACGCCGGCTCCGCTGCTCTTGTCTTTCACGCGATTGCAAGACTTGCGCAAGCCACTCCCTTCTTTTTGAACGCCATCAGCTCCACAGCCTTGTGCGCGATATGCTCGGCGCTCAGCTCCAGCTCTTTGACCATTTCCCAGGGCGCGCCCGAGTCGCCAAAGCGGTCCTTCACGCCAATGGCTGCGGTGATCAGAGGCAGGCCGTAGAGTTGCCGGCTTTCGGTGAGAATCGAACTGACCCGCCAAGCCAGAGCGCCGATCTGATGCTCTTCCGCGGTCATCACGACACCCGTCTCCCGCGCGGCGCGAATCATGGCTTCCGCATCGATCGGCTTGAGCGTATGCAGGTTCACAACGCGTGTCTCGTAGCCGTAGTCCAGCTTCAGGATGCGGGCCGCGCGCATCGACTCCGGGACCATGGGCCCGAAGGCGACAATGCTCAGGTCCTCCGACTCGTTCTTGTAATCGGCGGCCAGCCGGGTCTCGAACGCATCGGCGAAGTTGGCCGCCTCTCCGCGTAGTCGAATCACGTTCGCCTTCCCAAAGACAAAGGGCGTTGTCTCATCCGTAACGATGGGCGTGGCCTCGCGGGCAAAGCGAATATACTTGGGTCCCACATGTTCGAGCAGCAGGTAATTCGTGGCCTTGCGGGTCTCCACGATGTCGCAAGGCACGACCACGGACATATTGGGCAGCCCCTGCATGGCGAACAGGTCTTCCAGTGCCTGATGCGTAGCGCCGTCCGCGCCAACCGAGACTCCAGCGTGCGCTCCGGCAATCAGGACGTTCAGGTTTGCGTAGCACACTGAGGTGCGGATCTGATCCAGGTTGCGCGCCGCTGAAAACGTGGCGTAAGACCCAAGCACAGGCAGCTTGCCTTCCCTGGCCATGCCCGCGGCCGCCGACGTAGCCGATTGCTCGGCAATGCCCATGCTGATCCAACGTTTCGCCCGCTCCGGATTGCCAGAGTAAAAATCGCTGATGGTAATCGATCCGGAGATGTCCAGTCCCAGGCAAACCACACGCTCATCGCCCCCATTCAGCGCCAGGGACTGGCCGAAGCCTTTGCGCGTGGGCTCCATCCTGACCTTCATGTTGTCGCCGGCGTTCCACCAGTAGTCCCGCGAAAACCTGGGCATTTTGGATGCAAGCTTGCGCTCGACCTCTGCCTGGTAACTCTTTGCCTTGTCCAGCAACTGCTCAACCGGTATGCGTTCGCTCAAGGCCAGCTCCTTGAGCGCTGCATCCAGTTGCTCGCGATTCGGCGGTTTGCCGTGCCAGCCCGGCTGATTCTCCATGAAGCTGACGCCCTTGCCCTTGACCGTATCGGCGAGGATAACCACTGGCTTGCCCACCACCGCCCTGGCCCTCTTGAAGGCGTCAACGACCTGGTTCATGTCGTGGCCGTCGATGCGCAGAACCTCCCAGCCGAAGCTGGCGTACTTCTCGTTCAGCGGCTCCACCTGCATCACGTCCTTGACCCAGCCATCGATCTGCAGGCGATTGCAATCGACGATGCCGATGATGTTGTCCAGGTGGAAGTGTCCGGCCTCCATCGCGGCCTCCCAGATCTGGCCCTCCTGCTGTTCTCCATCGCCCATCAAACAGAAGACTTTGTGGCCCTTGCCGTCCAGCTTGGCCGCCAACGCCATGCCCACGGCAATACTCAGGCCCTGTCCCAGCGAGCCCGTGGAGACCTCAACCCCCGGCAGCCTGAGCCAGTGCGGGTGGCCCTGATAAGGCGAGCTGAGCTTGCGCAGCGTCACCACGTCGTCTATGGGACAAAAGCCCGCAAACGCCAGTCCCAGATACAGGCTCGGGGCCTTGTGCCCGGTTGACCAGATGATGCGGTC
Organism: Acidobacteriaceae bacterium; assembly: GCA_003138365.1. Taxonomy (GTDB): domain Bacteria; phylum Acidobacteriota; class Terriglobia; order Terriglobales; family Acidobacteriaceae; genus Telmatobacter. The sequence continues at coordinate 48,068 of PLFY01000230.1, read as the reverse complement.
GCGATCCGGCCAGGATGGATTTTTGGGATCGTGGTCGGCGGCATGGAGGTAAAGCGCGGCGGTAATGTCCATCACCGAGAGCGTGCCCCCCGTGTGCCCTGAACCTGCCGCACACAGATTGACCAGATTGTAGCCGCGCATCAAGTTGGCGGCATCCCGCAGTTGTTCGATGGAATATTCCCGGATGACGCTCCCGGTTGTCGAATCCTTCAGGGCCATGGCGTTCTCCTTTACGCGGCCAAATCACGCGCGCCGCACTGCTTTGCCGATGNNGTCCACTGGTCGATGCGCTCCAGCGCCTGCGAGAGTTTCTCGATCGAATTGGCCACGCTGAAGCGCACGTAGCCCTCGCCGAACTGGCCGAATGCCGTGCCGGAAAGCGCCGCCACTCCGGCTTGCTCCAGCAGCGCGTCGGCAAGGGGCTTGGATTCCCATCCTGTCCCTGTGATGTTGGCGAACACGTAGAACGCGCCTTTCGGCATGTGGCAACTGAAGCCCTTGATCCTGTTCAACCCGGCAACGAACAACTCCGACCGCCGTTGGAACTCGGCGCACATGCGGCCCACCGCGCTCTGATCTCCGCGCAGCGCCTCGATCCCGGCCATTTGGGTAAAGCTGGCCGTGCACGAATTCGAGTTCGTCATCAGGCGGGTGATGTGCGCTGCCAGATCTGCCCGCATGACCCCGTATCCAATCCGCCAGCCGGTCATTGCGTAGGTCTTCGAGAAGCCGTCGAGCAGGATCGTGCGATCCTGCATGCCGGGTACCGACATGATCGAGAACGGCTCGCCTTCAAATTGCAGCCGGCTATAGATTTCGTCCGAGAGCACCATGATGTTCCGGTCGCCGATCGCCCTGGCTGCCTGCTCAATGTCCCTGCGCGGCAATACTCCGCCGGTCGGGTTCTGCGGAGAATTCAGAATGATCAGTTTCGTTCGCCCGGTGATCAGCGATGCCATCTCGCTGACATCCATCGCGAAGTCGCACTCCTCGCGTAACTGGATGGGCACGGCCTTGCCGCCGGCGTAGTTGATCATCGACTCGTAAATGGGAAACCCCGGATTGGGATAGATGACTTCATCCCCTTCCTCGATTAGCGCCAGGATGCTGAAAAACATGATTGGCTTCCCGCCGGGCACCACAACCACTTCATCCGGGGAAACCTCGACCCCGCGGGTGCGGCTCACATAGTCGGCAATGGTCTGGCGCAATTCGGGCAGTCCGGCGGAGGGACCGTAGTGCGTCCATCCTTTGCGGAGCGCGTCGATGGCCGCTTCCACCACGTTGGGCGGCGTGTCAAAATCAGGCTCTCCGATCTCCAGATGGATGATGCTCCTGCCCTGGCTCTCCAGCGCCCGTGCCTTGCTCAGGACTTCAAAGGCGGTCTCGGTGCCCAGCCGCGACATGCGCCGGGCCGGCAGTAATTCGTGCAGAACACATTGTGAAATCATGACTCACGCTCCCTTGCGTCGCAAAAACGGCGATTGGATGAAACTGGGATCTCCAATCCGCGGATGCGGCTCTAAACCGGCAAAAATTATACGGACGGTGACGAGCGCCGTCCGTGATGGGGAGCACTGCGGGTTCGCACCGGTTTTGTGGGGAAACTCTCTGGGGAATCTCTGAACAAGTTTCTTCCTGGCGACAAACACCCCCTCAGGGGCTGAAGCCCACGCTGATTTTGCGGCATTTGCGGCACGACTAAAGTCGTGCCCTGACACTATATGGACTTGTGCAGCGGTTCCCTAGGCCGGCCCTGAACGGCTCTGCGAGTTGGTCATGGACGGCAAACCGGCTCTTGTGCCCGTTTCGGATGAGTCCCGAAAAATCGGCTTGGCTCCAGGGTGATTTTCAACAGAGGTGCCGATCATCACTGAAAAGTCGCTCGCATGGTGTTATGCGTTGTTTTGAGGTGGTGCGGCCAAGGCTGAATGAGGATCTGTTTCAAGGTTAAGCGCCTTGTTCTGAATGGTTTTTCCTCAAGCGTGAAAGCCTCCCGTTTCGCCATGCGATCACCGCCGCGGGCTCGGGTCAGGGGGAATAAAATGCGCATCGCCAGCCGGCGTGATTTCCTTCAGAAGGCTCTCGCTGGTGTTGCGCTTCTGCGTGCGAGCGCGGGGACTGGGCGGCTCGCAGCGGCAGAACAGGGCGCGAGGCCGGCGAAATCCAGGGTCGTGGTCGCCCATGATGCCGATCTGCGTGCCCCTGGGTCCACGCCAGGCTCAAGTATCGATTCGCGCCGTATGCTGAGCTTGCTTGATCGTGCCCTTCAAGCGCTTTTTGACAGGGATCATCCCATCGAGGCCTGGAAAATGCTGGTCCGTCCGGGTGAGCTGGTGGGACTGAAGGTCAACGCTCTTGGGGGACGCGGAATCTCCACGAACCTGCAGCTCGTCGAAGCCATTTGCGAGCGGTTGCAGGAGACCGGAATCAAGGCGGCCGACATCGTGGTGTGGGACCGCGACACGGACGAAATGGAACATGCTGGATTCCATGTGGCAGAGGGCGGAAACCGCGTTCAGTGCTTCGGCACCGATCGGGTTGACTACGAGCAGGATCTGGCGATGCATGGCAGTGTTGGCAGCCGCTTGTCGAAGATTCTGACCCAGCGATCGAATGTCCTGATCAACGTCCCCGTGCTGAAAGACCATGACGGCGCAGGCGTAACCATCGCCCTGAAAAACATGTTTGGCGTCATCCATAACCCAAACAAGTACCACCCCAACGGCTGCAATCCTTATGTTGCCGACTTGAACATGCTGCCGGAGATAAGGACAAGAATGCGATTGACCATATGCGATGCGACCACGGCGATGTTTGACGGCGGGCCGGCATACAAGCCGGAATCCAGTTGGAAAAACAATGCCCTGATGGTTTCGCAGGATCCGGTTGCGCTGGACTACACCGGCTGGCAGATCATTGAGCGCAAACGGGCCGAAATGGGATTGAAAACGCTGGAAGCAGAGGACAGGGCGCCGCGCTATATCGCCACAGCAGCCGACGCGCAACATCGGCTGGGCACGAACGATCCCATGAGGATCTCGGTTGTCGAGGCATAGCAGGCGGCTTGACCGGGAGGTTCATTATGTTGAGTGAGACACAGGTGCAGCAAGGCAACAGTCTCGATGTTCTCGGTGAGCGAAACCTGTTCTGCTGTTCCCTCGATCGCCGTTCGTTTTTGAAGTGCGCCGTGGCGTCGGGAGCGGCTCTGGGATTGAGCGAGGCGGCCCATCCCGCTGCCGGGATACCCTCGCAGGCCGGACAGCAGAAGCAGGATGATTCCCAATTTACAGTGGAAGCAAAGTTCTACCAGAAACTTCAGAATCGGAAGATCAAGTGCAAGTTGTGTCCGCGCGAATGCACGGTGGGAGATCGCGAACGCGGCTATTGCGGAGTGCGGGAGAATCGCGGAGGAACCTACTACACGCTGGTGCATTCGCGCGTGTGCGCGGCGCACGTCGATCCCGTCGAGAAGAAGCCCCTCTTCCATTACCTGCCCGGGTCGCTCGCGTTCTCGTTGGCCACCGCCGGCTGCAACGTCAACTGCAAATTCTGCCAGAACTGGGACATCTCCCAGTCGCGTCCCGAGCAGATCCCCGCCGACTACGTTCCCCCGCAACGGGTTGTCGAACTGGCGAAACAGTACGGCTGTCCAACCATTGCCTACACCTACAGCGAGCCGGTGATCTTCAGTGAATTCCTGATGGATGTAGCCGATGCCGGACACCAGGCCGGCCTCCGCAGCGTGGTGGTTTCGAATGGCTACATGCAGGAGGAAGCGCTGAAGGCCGCATACGGAAAGATGGACGCGGTCAAGATCGATCTGAAAGCATTCTCGGAGTCGTACTACAGCAAAGTGGTCACGGGACAGTTGAAGCCGGTGCTGGATTCGCTGGTCACTCTGAAAAAGATGGGTAAGTGGACAGAGATTGTTTACCTCGTGGTGCCCACTCTCAACGACAGCGATTCGGAATTCCGCGGCTTGGCTCAGTGGGTCAAGACGAATCTGGGTGTCGATGTGCCGCTCCATTTCACGCAATTCCATCCGGAGTACCTGTTGAAGAATATGCCTGTAACTCCGGTGCCGACCCTGGAACGCGCCAAAGCGATTGCCGACGCCGAGGGGCTGCACTACGTATACATCGGCAATGTGCCGGGACATCCTGCTCAGAATACCTACTGCCCGCAGTGCAAAAGCCTGTTGGTGGAACGAGTGGGGTTTACGGCGAGCCAGATGCTGATTCGCAAGGATAGTTGTCCCTTCTGCCATCACCCCATCCCAGGCGTTTGGCACACATGAGGCCCAGAGGAGGTTTGGCAAATGAAATTCAGGAGGAGATCCAGAATGTATTGGCTGATGGCTCAACTCGTCGTGCTCGCGGTGTCTGCGCCATTGCAGCACGTCAGCGCTGCCAATCCGCAAAAGGTGAGACAAGCCGGAGTTGCCGGTAGTTTCTACCCTGCCGACCCAAAGGAACTTACGGCAATGATCGATGACATGCTGGCGCATGCGTCTCCGCCGCTCATCAAGAATCCGATCCTGGCCGTGGTTGCGCCGCACGCCGGTTATCAGTACTCCGGACCCGTGGCTGCCTACACATACGCGGCGCTGAAAGGGCGCAAGTTTTCGCGAGTCGTGGTGATTGCGCCGTCGCATTACGAAGCCTTCGACTTCACTTCTGTTTACGAGGGCGACGCTTACGCTACGCCGCTCGGGATCGTGCCGGTCGACAAGGCTTTTGCAAGACAGTTGGTCAAGATGAGCTCGACCATGCGCCTTTCCAGCCAGGGACACGATGCCACATCGGCAGGCGCTGAGCATGCCATCGAGGTGCAGTTGCCGTGGTTGCAGCGGGTGTTGGGTGAATTCGAACTCGTGCCCATCGTCATGGGAGATCAGAGCTACGAAAGCAGCCGTGCGCTGGGTGTGGCGCTGGCCAAGCTGATTCAAGGCGGCGATACGCTGATTGTGGCCAGTTCCGATCTGTCCCACTACCATCCCTACGACCAGGCCGTGCAGATCGATCGCAAAACGCTGAATGCGCTGCAGGCGTGGGATTACTTGAGCATGTCGCGGAACTTCGAGCAACGGATATGGGAAGCCTGCGGCGGCGCGCCCATCGTAGCCGCAATGATTGCGGCCGAGCGCATGGGAGCAAACCAGGCCATGGTGCTCAAGTATGCAAATTCAGGCGATGTGACAGGCGATCGCTCCCGTGTGGTCGGATACAGCGCGGACGTCTTTGTGAAAGCTCAAGACGGGAAAGCTGTGGAAACTCCTTTCTCGCTGGATGAACAGGAGAAAGCCGAACTGCTCGCGCTGGCGCGCAAGTCGGCGGAGCACGCGGTACGAGAAAAAGAGGCGTATGAACCACCCGCGAGCACAGACGATGTGCTCAATCAAGAGCACGGTGCGTTTGTGACCCTGCGTGAGTCGGGTGCGCTCCGAGGATGCATCGGCTATACCTCCGCGATCAAGCCCCTCTACATGACCGTGCGGGACACAGCCACGCTGGCCGCACTGCGCGATCCAAGGTTCCAGCCCGTATCTCCCTCGGAGTTGCCGCAACTCGAGTACGAAATCTCCGTGCTCTCGCCCCTTCGGCGTGTGGTGGACATTCAACAAATCCAGGTCGGCCAGCACGGGTTGCTCATGAAGAACGGCACATACGAGGGACTCCTGCTTCCGCAGGTGCCCGTGGAACAAAAATGGGATCGACAGAAGTTTCTGGAACAGACCTGCGCCAAGGCCGGTATGCATTCAGATTGCTGGAAGGATGAGGATACCGACATCTTCATGTTTACCGCCGTGGTATTCGGCGAACACAAGCCGCAGGCGTTTATGCCTGTGACCCCTTCGCACCCAGACTTGCTCGCGTGGCAAGCAGAGCCGGCGCCAGGCTTATCGCCGCACTGAGACTTGCGGTTCTCCAGAATCCGAACACCGGGATGAGGTAAGTGCTCACCAAGAGCGCTCCCAGGCATCCGCCCAGCAGATCGATGGCATAGAGCGTGCCCAGTTTTTTCAGGGCGCTGTCGTCATGGAGGTATATCTCCGATGCGATTGGGAATTGATAGCCTCCCAGAATTCCGCAAAGAGCAGCCAAAGCAGGAAAGACACACTGCGCTGCCAGCCACGTTGTCGCCATCCCGGATGTCTTCGCCAGCAAGCTGACTATGTATATGAGCGCAGGTGCGGATAAGGCGAGCAGGAACTGATTGGCTGCCATGGCGCCCAGGGGAGGGCGGCCGCTGCGTCCGATGCGGCGGATGCCCAGCCAACTTCCAAAGGCAATGCCCGCCATATTCATGCCGATGAGGATCGTAAGCTGGTGGTATACGTAGCCGTAGATGAACTGGAATGCCAACAGCAGCAGAATCTGTAGAGTGATCAGAGTGAAGCCGGTGGCAGCCACGCAGCACGCTGCCGCGGAGCGGGCACGCCTCTCCCAATCGCGCGTAAGCGCCAGAATTGCCGCTACGAGCAATAAGCCGATCAGGGTGGCGCCCATGAGATCCGCGAAGCGGAAGTGCGCTGCCGTGCGGAACCAGTTGGAATAGCCCGCCTTGAACTGCGCGCTCCATAGCACAATGTCGAAGTAATAGGCGATGGGCTCGAAGTCGCGATTGACTGGCGTAGACGCAAGCGGTTGAAGTTGCTCCCGAACCTGCGTCATGCGATCGGGCATCATGCGGTAAGGGATGAAGTACTCCCGCACATATTGTGTCTTCAGTTTCCGCTCCCGCAACCTTGAAATCAAAGTTTGGGGATTGTCCGTCAGAACATCGGGTTGCGTAGCGGCGAAGAAGTGGATCGTCTCGCCCGGAATGGCGACGACATAGGGGAAAACTTCCTTGAGAGTGCGCTGAATGCAGCGCAGGAACTCCGCAAGGTCGGGGCTGATGGTTTCCTCTGACGAGCGCAATTCCAGGGCAAGCAGTCCCTCCGGCGCGAGGTGATCGCGAGCGGAACGAAAGAACTCGGCGGTGTAGAACCGGTTCAACTGCGCGGTCTGCGGGTCGGGCACATTCAGAACGATCACGTCGAAGGTGTCGCCGGTTGTCTTTAGATAGTGCCGGCCATCCGCGTAATGGGTGTGTACTCGAGGGTCCCAGGCCCAGGCGGCATATTGCTCGGGAAAGAACCGCCGCGCCATGTCGATGAGAGCGGGATCCAGTTCGACGTAGTCGATCCTTTCCACCGTCGGATGCTTCAGGGCCTGGGCGATGCTGCCATTCACGCCGCCGCCGATGAGAAGAAGCTTCCTCGGGGCCGCGTGCTCCAACAGGGCATAGTGAACTGCCTCCTCGGCGGCGCTCTCGTCCGGGGCATTGGCCAGGATCAAGCCGTTGTCATAAATGGTCCGTATATTGCCGGTTTCTGTAACCGTCAAGTTGCCATAGATGGAGTTGCGCGATCCTACCAGGCTGAAGCCCTGCCACAGCCGTGCCCGACTGGACATATCCAATGTTGGCGCCAGATAGGTAAGCAGAAGACTCGCGCACAGGGCCGCTGTCAGAGCCATTGCCGCAATCTGCTTGCGGCTCATCCGCAGCAACAGGACCGCTGCCATGCACAGGTTGAAAATGGCTACGATGGTTGCAATCTGGAAGGACTCAAGAAAGCGCAGCAACACCAGGCTGGCCGCGATCCCTCCCAAGCCGGATCCAACGGCCTCGAGCAGGTAAGCCGAGCTGACAGCAAGCCGAAAAGACGCGGCGCACTCCTGCTCGTACATCCGGGTCGCAACCACGAAAAGCGCACCGGAGACAACGCAAAACAGGCTGAGGCAACCCAGGGTTGTAAGCAGCATCGGTACCGGTCCCACGAGCTCGCCCGGTACTGTCTGAAAGACGGCCTTGGAGGTGCGCAATGCCCATAGGGTCGGCAGCAGGCTGACCGCGAGCAGGCATTCAAGCACGGCCACGGCCACGCGTGCGTTCTTTCGGCCCACCTTGAGAATGCTGCTCAGGCTGCTTCCAACTGCGGTCCAGAAGAGCCAGGTGGCTAACATGATTCCCAGCGACATCTCATTGCCGTTGAAGACGACAATCAGCTCCCGCATGAGAACGATCTGTCCAATAACCGCGCTGAATCCAATCAGCGTCAGAGCCGCTCTTGCGGCAAGGGCCGGATTTTGTGCACGGTGCATGGCCACAGAATGGCTTCTTCCACCAGAACGGAATTAAAGTCCAGTTGTTGTTGAAAAGCAAGAGCGTCAAACCAACATATCCTCGTAGTTCCGAATTGACAGGCGAAATTGTGCAGTAGCTCCAGCTCTCAACTGGCGAATTCGCATTCCAATCGGGCAATCAAGTACGCTTAGCCCTATCAAGTGGGACAATGACTTGAGCGCCTTGCGCGGGCTTCCCTGGGCTGGGTATCTTTGTGAAGCAGCTTGACCAATTCCTGGAAAGAGATTCATGGACGTTCTAAAACGGCTCTTCGAGCAGCATTACCAGTTGCCGGCCGAACACGTGCAGCCGCTTCAGGGCCAACTCGGCGGCTCGGGGCGTGCCATCGTCCGGCTCACCGGCAAAGGAATCAGCGCCATCGGCATCCTCTATCCCGTGCGCGAGGAGAATGTCGCTTTCCTTGAATTCTCCAGGCATTTTCGCCGCCGCGGATTGCCGGTGCCGGAGATTTATGCGGAGGATTTGAGCCAGGGCGCCTACCTTGAAGAAGACCTGGGCGACACCACACTCTTCGAATTCCTCGGCGCAAATCGTACCGGCGAGGCCATCGCTCCGCAGGCGATTGAAGCGTATCGCAAAGTGGCGGCTGTGTTGCCGCGTTTTCAGGTCGAGGCTGGCCGCGATCTGAATTACAAAGTATGCTATCCGCGCTCCAGCTTCGATCGCCAGTCCATCTCCTGGGATCTGAACTATTTCAAGTATTATTTTCTGCGGCTCGCCGGCGTGCCCTTCAATGAACAGGCGCTGGAGCATGATTTCGCCCGCTTGACGAAGTTTCTGCTCACCGCCAGCCACGATTATTTTCTCTATCGGGATTTCCAATCGCGCAATGTCATGTTGCGCGAGGGTCAGCCGTTTTTTCTGGACTACCAGGGCGGCCGCAAAGGCGCGCTGCAATACGACATCGCGTCTCTCCTGTTCGATGGCAAGGCCGATCTGCCGCCGCAGTTGCGCCAGGAATTGCTCGACCACTATCTCGACTGCCTCGCCGGTTTCATCGCGGTTGACCGCGAAGCCTTCATGGAGCACTATTACGCGTTCGTTTACGTCCGCATCATGCAGGCCCTGGGAGCCTATGGCTACCGGGGGTTCTATGAGCGCAAGCCCCACTTTCTTGAGAGCGTGCCATACGCGCTGAAGAACTTGCGCTGGCTGGCGCATCACGTCAAGCTGCCCATCGCCCTGCCCGCGCTGGAAGACGCTTTCCAGGGCATGTTGGCATCGGAGAAGCTGCAGGGTCTGGCTTCTTCCGCAAGAGGTTTGACGGTGCGAGTTTGCAGTTTCTCATTCCACCGTGAAATGCCCACCGATGAGTCTGGCAACGGCGGAGGGTTTGTCTTCGATGCTCGCAGTCTTCCCAATCCGGGGCGTGAAGAACAATTCCGGCAGTTGACCGGCAAGGACGCGGCGGTAATCGAACATCTCAATCGGCAGGCGAGCGTGCATCAGTATCTTGCCAGCGTGCTCACCCTTGTGGATTCAAGCGTGAGCAGCTATCAACGCCGCGGCTTCAAAAGCCTGATGGTGTCGTTCGGCTGCACCGGCGGCCAGCACCGCTCCGTGTATCTGGCCGAGCAGTTGGCGAACCATTTGCGGGCCGGCAACGGCGTAGAAGTGGTAGTCCGGCATATCGAGCTGGAGAAAGCCGAGCTNNGCTGGAGAAAACCGAACTAGAGAAGTTGGGCAAATGAAGGCGATGATTCTGGCCGCCGGCCTGGGCACGCGCCTGCGGCCGCTAACCGACGCCCGACCCAAGGCGCTGGTTACAGTTGCCGGCCGCACGCTGTTGCAGATCGTCCTCTGCCGCTTGCGCGCCTTCGGCGTGCGCGAGGTGATTGTCAACACGCATCATTGCGCAGACATGATTCTCGATTACTTGAAAGTCAACGACAACTTCGGCATGTGTATTGAAGTCTCTCGCGAGCAGGTCCTGCTTGATACCGGCGGCGGCTTGAAAAATGCCGCCTGGTTCTTTCTTGATTCCAGCGGCAGCTTGCAAGAGCCGTTCATTTTGCACAACGTCGATGTCATCAGCACCATCGATCTCGGCCGCATGATGCGGTTTCACATGGAACAGGCCGCCCTCGCCACCCTGGCAGTTCAAGACCGGGAGACTTCACGGTATCTGCTCTTCGACCAGCATGGCCAGCTCTGCGGCCGTCGAACTGGGCACGCCGCGAAGGCGGAAACCCTGAACCCTGAATCTCCGAAGGCTGAAGCTGGCAACGCTGAATCGGTGCGGCCTGCCCTCGGGATGCAGGCGCTGGCCTTTTCCGGCATCCACGTCATTTCTCCCGCTCTCTTCGCGAAAATGGGAGACGAAGGCGCTTTTCCCATCATGACCACCTATATGCATCTCGCGGCCCAGGGAGAAAAAATCATCGCCTTTCGCGCGGATGAATGCTATTGGCGCGATCTCGGGACGCCGGAGAACGTAATGCAAGCCGCCCGGGACCTGGCGAGTCGAGAGTACCTGGAAACTTGACGGAACGGCGCTGTCCGCTCAATCGCGCGGGAGGTGAAACTGCGCCCGGCGACGCCGCCGCTAACTTGCTAACTTGCAATCCCCGCTTCAGCGGGGGCTAACTCGCTGCTTTTGTCAGAACACCCCGTTTCCGTGTGGATTGTTCAACTTGCAGCGCAATCGAAATCTTGTTTCTTTTCAGGGAACGTTTGTCGCCAGAAAAAACTTGTACACCGAGAGGTTTGAGAGCGCCGGAATAAGAATAGCTCAGAGTGCGACGCGACAGGCAGGGTGGACATTGGCGCCGGTCTTGCCGATAATGATCCTGCCGTGTTTGATCGACATTCTTTGTCGGCTATGTTGGCGGAATCGGCCTACCTCGTTCAAACCAACCTGTTCGTTGCAGCGCTCCCCGGATTGCTCGGTCCCATGCAAGAATTCCTGAAGGGAACTTCTCCCAAAAAGAAGCGATGAAAAGCGTTTGCACCATGAAAGGTTGAAATGGATACTTATTTGGTCACCGGTGCTGCCGGCTTCATTGGCAGGTCGATTGCCTCGGAGTTGCTTGCGCGCGGCAAGCGAGTGCGCGGCATTGACAACTTCTCCACCGGCAAGCGAGAAAATCTCCGCGGGTTGGAGGCACTGGACTTCATCGAGGCGGATATCAACGATGCCACGGCGGTCGCCGAGGCGTGTCGCGGCGTCGAGTGTATCTTTCACGAGGCAGCCATCCCATCCGTCCCACGTTCGGTTGAAGATCCGGTCACCTCAAACCATGCCGGCGTTTCGGGGACAGTCCAGTTGCTGGTCGCCGCCAGGAACGCAAAGGTCCGCCGCGTCGTTTATGCCGGCTCTTCGTCTGTGTACGGCAATACTCCCACATTGCCCAAATCCGAGGACATGCTGCCCAGTCCTATCTCCCCCTACGCGGTTGCCAAGCTGGCCGGCGAACTCTACATGCAGTCCTTCACCCGCGTGTATGGGTTGGAGACGGTCACTCTCCGCTACTTCAACGTCTTCGGCCCCTGCCAGGATCCCACTTCGCACTACTCGGGAGTTCTGGCCATCTTTGCGCTCAAGATGCTGGCGGCCGAAACCCCTACGATCTATGGCGATGGGGAACAGAGCCGAGACTTTACCTTTATTCAGAACGTGGTCCATGGCAATCTGTTGGCCTCCGAAGCCCCCGCCGAGCGAGTGTCAGGCAAAGTCTTCAATGTGGCCACAGGCACTCGAATCACGCTCAATCAGGCAGTCGAAATTCTGCGCAAGGCCACCGGATATTCAGGGGAAGTTCGCTATGCCCCCGAGCGAGGCGGCGACGTGAAGCATTCGCTCGCAGACATCGGCCTGGCAAAACAATGCTTCGGCTACGAGCCTCTGGTGCAATTCAGTGAGGGAGTGGAACGCACGGTCGACTGGTACAGGACGGTCGCCAAACCCGTAATAGCCGGCGCCGGGGGTGAGCGGTGACCCCGGACCCTTCTGACACGATGACAGAAACCAGGCGCAGAATCGAATCTCGTCAGGCAAGGATTGGCATTGTCGGCATGGGTTATGTGGGCCTGCCGCTCGCCTTGCTCTTCAGCGAAGAGCGCTTTGCAATCACCGGGTTCGACGTCGATCCCGGCAAGGTAGACACGTTGAATCGCTGCGGATCGTACATCGTCCGCATCCCCGGCTCGGAGATCCAGGCCGCCCGCAAGAATGGCTTCAATGCCACCACGGATTACCGCCAGATTGCCCGCATGGATATCGTCATTATCTGTGTGCCGACGCCTCTCACCGAATATCACGAACCTGACCTGAGCTACGTGACCCGCACCGTGAGCAGCATCGCGGCCCACCTCCAGGAAGGGCAGCTCATTATNNGCGCGGGACGCTGAAAGCTCCGGATTCTATGTCGCATTCTCGCCCGAGCGGGAAGATCCGGGTAACGACACGGTTGCCCGGCGCGACATTCCAAAGGTCGTGGGCGGCTGCGGCCCTGTAGCCCTCGAACTGGCCTCCGCTGTCTACGCAACCATCTTCAACCGCACCGTTCCGGTCTCTTCCCCCGCCGCCGCGGAGATGACCAAACTTCTCGAGAATATCTATCGTTGCGTCAATATTGCCCTGGTCAACGAACTGAAGCAGCTATGCATGCGCATGGGCATCGACTTGTTTGAAGTCATAGCCGCCGCCAAAACCAAACCGTTTGGCTTTCAGGCTTTTTATCCCGGACCCGGCCTCGGCGGACACTGCATCCCCATTGACCCGTTCTACCTGTCCTGGAAGGCAAAGCAGTTCGATTTCAATACGCGCTTTATCGAACTCGCCGGGCAGGTTAACCTCGCCATGCCCTACTTCGTCGTCGAGAACATTGTCGAAGCCATGAGCCAGCACGGCAAGGCGCTGAATGGTTCACGAATCCTGGTCCTCGGCCTTGCCTATAAACGCGACATCGACGATCTACGGGAGTCGCCCTCGCTCACCATCATCGAATTGCTGCAAAAACGCGGAGCCCGTGTCGAATATAACGACCCTTTCTTCCCTTCCGTCGGCCGCGGACGCAAGTACGCGCTCAACATGACCTGCACGCCACTCGAGCAAATCCCGGAGTTCGACTGCGTGGTCATCGTCACCGACCACTCACAGTACGACTATGCCGCGATCGTCAACAAGGCAAAGTTGGTGGTGGACACCCGCAATGCCACCAAGGGCATTGAGGCCGATCATATCGTCAGGTGCTGATGGATTGGATCGAACCCGCATCCGGCCAGGCCCATTCGCGCCATGCATTTTGCCCGGCGCTGCCATAGGCACTATACTCATCTCCCGTACACTGCCCGGTGGGCCAGCCGTTGCCAGCGGCGTTCCCCGCCCAGGAGCATCAACCATGGCCGCAACCACTCCCATCCAGGAATCCGATCTCGACTTCGACAACGGCAGTTTCGATTCAGCCCTCTTCGCCGCACACGCGCTGTCCAGTCCCCAGGCTCTGGCTGCTCTCATCGACCACACTCTGCTCGAGCCCGACGCCACCCGCGAGCAGGTAGAGAACCTCTGCGACGAAGCCATCCGCTATCGATTTGCCTGTGCCATGGTCAACCCGGTGTGGGCCTCCACGGCGGTCAGCGTACTCTCCGGCGCCGACATCCCAGTCGGCGCAGTCATCGGCTTCCCCTTCGGCGCCTCGCTGGTTTCCACCCTCCGCCAGGAAGCTGCCGCTCTCACCCGCCTCGGCGTCCGTGAGCTGGACATGGTCATCCCCATCGGACAGCTCAAGAGCGGCAATTTTCACGCCGTCCACCACGCTATCCACGCCGCTGCCACTGTCGCCCATCATCACGGCGCACTGCTCAAAGTCATTCTTGAAACCGCTCTGCTCACCGTGGCGGAAAAGCTGCGCGGCGGGGAAATCGCCATCCAGGCCGGCGCGGATTTCCTCAAGACTTCTACCGGCTTCGCTTCCGGTGGAGCAACCCCGGCCGACGTAGCCTTGCTCCGTGGCCTGGCCGGCGCGCGTTGCGGCGTCAAAGCCTCAGGCGGCATCCGCACCCTCGCCGACGTCCGCGCCCTCCTTGAAGCCGGCGCAAACCGCATCGGCGCCTCCGTCTCCGTTGCCATCGTCCGCGAACTCGCAGCGGGTTAAGGACAGTCGTCAGTGATCAGTGGTCAGTGGTCAGTTCTTAGCAGCCGACTTTTTCCTGCAGCGCGCCAGCACTCCGAACCCGGCGAATTCACGCACACCATTTGGACCATCGCAGCGATTTGTGCCGCCCTGGGAGGCCAATGAATCGAGGTGCGGCTACTGACCACTGATCACTGACGACTGACAATTGCGTTATCATTCCTATTCGACACCCATGTCCTCCTTTCCCCCATCTCCGCCTGAAGAACCCGAGCTCGAAGGCGACTACCGCCCCGCGAACCCCGCCAGCCCCGGCGCTCATCTTGACCCCGTCAATGCCCGCGTGGAACCGGCCGACGTCGCCTATCTGACGCAGTTGTCTGAAGCTCTCAGCACCACCCTCGACCTGCAAACCCTCCTCGTCCGCACCTCCGAGCTCGTCCGTGCCGTCATCCATTACCGCATCTTCGCCATTCTTCTCCTCAACGACCGCACCCACGAACTCCGCATGAGGTTCCAGATCGGCCACACCGCCCAAATCGAGCGCACCCGCTTCCCCGTCGGCGCCGGAGTCGTCGGCCAGGTCGCCCTCACCCGCCAGCCCATCCTCCTCAACGACGTCTCCACCTCGCAGCACTACATCTCCGTCAACCCCGGAGTCCGCTCCGAACTGGCCGTCCCGCTGATCGCCAAAAACCGCCTCATCGGCGTCATGGACCTTGAAAGCGAGCAGGCAGACTACTTCCGTCCCGAGCACCTCCGCCTGCTCACCCTCACCGCTTCCCGCATCGCCCAGGCCATTGAGAATGGCCGCCTCTACGCCCGTGTCTCCCGCCAGGCACAGACCCTCGAAGTGCTCAACGAAATCGCCGTCGAACTGGCCTCTATCCTCGACCTCGACCCATTGCTCGAGCGTATCGGTCAACTCCTCCGCCGCCTCATCGACTACCAGATGTTTACCATCATGCTCCTCGATGAAAAAGGCGAAACCCTCATCACCCGCTACGCCTGGCGCTTCGGCTACACCCACGCCCCGCTGCGCCGCCTTTCCATCACCAGCGGCCTGGTTGGCGCCGCTGTCCGCGAGTGGCGCACCATCAACGTCCACGACGTCCGCAAGGATCCCCGCTACCTGCCCATGAACGAAGAGACTCGTTCCGAGCTGGTCGTCCCGCTCTTTTACAAGGGCCGCATCATCGGCGTACTCGACCTCGAACACACCCGCACAGGCTTCTTCAACCAGGAGCACGAGCGCATGTTGACCACCCTTTCCGCGCAGGTGGCCATCGCCATTGAGAATGCCCGCCTCTACCAGGCCGTCCGCCGGCAGGAGAGCCAACTCGAGCGCGACATCGCCATGGCGCGCGAGGTCCAGCTCCGCCTCCTGCCGCCCGCCGCGCCCGAGCATCCCCATGCCCAGATGGCCGTCCGCTTTCTTCCCGCCCGCACCATCGGCGGCGATCTTTACGACTTCGTCGACTACGGCCCCAACCGCACCGCCATCGTCCTCGGCGACGTCAGCGGCAAAGCCGCCCCAGCCGCCCTCTTCGCCGCCCTCGTCAGCGGCATCATGCGCTCCGCCGCTACCCAGCAGCCGGAACCGGCCCAGATGCTCACCCTCCTCAACGACGCCCTCCAGGAGCGCAAGCTCGAATCGCAATACGTCTCCATGCTCTTCGCCCTTTGGAACGACGAAAACCAGACCCTCCAGGTAGCCAACTCCGGCGCCGTCCAGCCCATCTTCTGCCGCGACGGCCAGGCCGTCACCGTCCGCGCCGAGGGCCTCCCGCTCGGCCTCTTCCCCAACATCGCCTATGAAGAGTTGAATGTCGCCACCCAGCCCGGCGACGCCATTGTCTTCGTTTCCGACGGGATATTGGACGCAGAGAACGCCGACGGCGAGATGTACGGCCAGGACCAGTTAGCCAGCATCCTCTGTGCCCACCGCGACCAGCCAGCCCAGGACATCGCCGACGCCATCCTCGCCGACGTCTCCCGCTTTCAGGGTGATCACGACCGCTTCGACGACGAGACCATCATCGTGCTTTGCGTGCGCTAGCGGGGACTGTGTCCCAGGCCGCCAAGACCGTCGGAAACCCCACGGAACCCGCTAACTTGCTAACGCAGCGGGGGCCAACTCGCTGACTTGATTCAAATAACCGGAGAAGTACCGTTGCCAACAGTGGCCGGGGACCTCTGCGACTGAAACAACTCAAGCTCCAACCAACCCATGGCTATGGCCAAGACAGCAAGAGTGGCTATTGCCACCAAGCACTTGGTTGGAGCTTAATAAAGTTACCGCTCGTATGAGCGTCCGTGTGGCGGCACTCGGAATGGACAAGACATTCGGTCTCATCGGCGCAAGTGTTCTCACCATCTTCCTCGCCGCCGTCAGCGCGCCTGCCCAGGAAACCGTCCACATCGCGCCTCTCGATGTCACTCACGGCAAGCCCTTCGTCATGGTCATGGTCAATGGCAAAGGTCCCTTCCGCTTCGTGATCGACACAGGCACCGGTGGAGAAGCCTTCGTGACTTCGGAACTGGCGGAACAGTTGGGCCTCACCGCGGCGGGCCAGATCCGGTTAAACGATCCCAGCGGAAAGGGTGGACAGAAAGTCCCTTTGGTTGTCATTCAGTCGCTCCGGGTTGCAGGGGTCGAGTTCACCGGGATCAAAGCCGCGGTGCACAACCTGAGTGGCGGAGATGGCTACTGCCAAGGCCTGTTGGGCTTCCTCCTCTTTCGCGACTATCTGCTGACTCTTGATTACCCCCGCCGGCGAATGGCGCTCGCCTCGGGAGAATTGTCCCCCGACGGCGGACGATCCGTATTGCCGTTCCGCATGCCGGATGGAATTCCTGTCGTCTCCCTGTCGATCGGCGCAACGCGAATCGACGCGCAGCTCGACTCCGGGGGCGCTGGCCTCAGCCTGCCGTTGCAGCTCACATCGAAGCTCAAGTTCTCTTCTGACTCCGCCGACCTCAGCAACGCGCAATCGCTTTCCACGCGCTTCCTGGTCAAAGGCGCCAATCTTGCCACTGATGTGCGTTTGGGTTCCTACACCTTCAAGCACCCGTTTGTTGAAATCAATCCGGCCTTTCCATTGGCAAACTTTGGCTCATGCCCCATGCAGAGCTTTGCGCTGACCTTCGACCAGAAGAATGCGTTGGTACGATTCGTGGCCGATCGCCAAACTCTGCATCTCTCCCCAACACCCGGGCCGGTACGCCTTGTAAACGCCCCCGCCACTCAGCCTCCCGATGGATCCCTCGTTCCCGTGGGCTAGAGAACCCTGATCCCATGCTCAGCCCGAGGGGCTCGACGACTTGGAAATCTCAGCCAGGGCCGCACGCCAGAGGCTTTGGCTCTGGCCGCTTTCACCCTCCTACCTCACTGCCAAGCCGCGGCAAGGCTTCATCCTCGGCTTTGGCCGCACTCCACCGGATCGCATTCCCCAAGCCGTTCGTCACTTGCGTTCCCTGCTGAGTGCCCGATGATTCCTCAGATTGCGACAAAGCATTTCTTGCCGGTGGCGCCAAAACAAAAAGGACAGGATTAAACCCGTCCTTTTTGGACCTGCCTTGTCCCTTGAACCTCAAGAACAATCCCTAGAAGTGATACGCAACACCCAACGTCGGGACGTAAATGTTGTACCACTTGTTGGTGGTGAAGATGGCGTCGCTGAATGTCGGCACCTTGGTCACATAGCCGCGGTACTCCGCTCGAATATCGAAGCTGGGACTGATCTCATACGCAACGCCGCCGCCGTACATCGCGCCAACCGTTGTCTGCCGCTTCGCATCCAGGGTTTGGGTCCCGGTGTTGCGAATGGGATCGAAGATGAATCCCGCAGGCCCCGCCTCAACAAATGGGTTGTACTTCTTGAAGGCGAACGACCGCACGTACGCGGCCGACATCTCCATGGTGCGGGTATTCACCTTGACCCCGTTTGGAAACGTGGGCAGCACGTATTTGATCGTGTTCTGGTACGTGATGCCGTAGTTGGCCTCGAGCGCGCTTGAGGGCGTGAGCATGAATCGGTAGCTGGCCAACGCGCCCAACGCATAAGTGGAGTGAACTTGCACATCGGTTTGCGAGGCCATGAACGGCTCTATCAGCCCGATTCCGCTGATGCTGACGTCCTGGCGGCTTTCCTGGGCGCGACCTGCGGCCACGCATACGGCCAACAGAAATGCTATTAAGGCGATCTTCTTCATTCGGTCCTGAACCTCACCACTGCACAACCGTCCGGCTGGCAACGAGCTTGTCGAATCCGGCGCGCCGGTTCAAGCCGGGCCCCGCTTTCAGAATTGTAAATGGCCGGAACGGTCCATGCCCGAATCCTGCCCTGCCGGAACATTTCAGGGTATAGACGCACCCCGACCTAAAGGGGTGCCTTCCCCCGCTTGAATCCCCATCCCGGCCACTGAAATAGGGCCTGTTCAGCCCGTCCGCTCCACTTGGTAGTAAAATGGCGGCCCCTGCTCCTTGGCAAGCGTCCGCACCGTGCGTAAAAACGCCCTGGCAGCATAGGAAAGCGTGGCTTGCCGCCGGTGTACCAGCCGCAGTACCCGTTTAACCTCCAGCTCATCCACAGGAATCCGTACCAGATCCCCGGTCTCCAGCTCTCGTGCCACGGTCAGGTGTGGAACCAGCGCCACCCCATTACCCATGGCCACAAACCGTTTGATTGCCTCAATCGTCGGCAGTTCGATCTGCATGTTCAGCGGCGTCCGGTAGCGCTGGAATGCTTCAATCACCTTTTGCCGCAAGGGCGAGGTCACGTTGTGGGCCACAAAAAGCTCCTCCCCCAAGTCTTTGATCGAGACCCGCGCCGCACCCGCCAGCGGATGACTGGGGCTCACAACGAACGCCAGGCTGTCCCCGTACACGGCAATGGTGCGAAACTGCACGGGGTCCGGCCGGAACGAGATCACCCCCAGCTCGAACGTGCGCAGCATCAGCTCCTGGGGAATGTGCGAGGCCAGCATCCGGTTGACGGTCACGCTCACATGCGGAAATTCCCGCCTGAACCGGTCGATCGCCGGCAGCAGGTACATACAGGTGTACTCGTTGGCCGCCAGTTGCAGCCGTCCCCGCTCCAGGCTCTTCAGCTCATCCAGCGCACTGGCTGCCTCCCGCCTGAGCGCCAGCAGCCGCAGCGCATAATCGCGTAGCAGGCTCCCCGCCGGGGTCAACGATCCGTCCCGCGCCGCCCGATCGAACAGCGTCTCGCCCACCGCCGCCTCCAGCTTGCGGATGACCTGGCTTACCGCCGGTTGCGTCCTGTGCATCCGCACCGCCGCCCGCGAGAAGCTCCGCTCTTCCGCCACCGCCAAAAACGTCTCCAGTTGACTAAGCTCCATCGAAAGCCTCCGAAGAGCAGGAAACAGAGATCAGGGAACAGGGAACAGAAAGGCCGGCGTTTGTGATGTCATGAATGAAACGCCGATGGAATCCCGGTCCCCAATGGCGAAACCCGGTGCAGCCAGTTTCTCTGTTCCCTGTTCCCTGTTCCCTGTTCCCTGATCCCTGATCCCTGATCTCTGATCTCATAAGCAATACTAATCGCTTACCCAACAATTATAACTTTGCCTTATATGCCCCTGATACGAGACACTGGCAATGTTGGCAGGAACCTTCCCCTGGCAGGCGAATTCATGAATGCAGATCACGTAGTGTTTTTCGACACCACCCTTCGCGACGGCGAGCAGTCTCCCGGCTGCAGCATGACCACGCAGGAGAAGCTCACCATGGCCCATGCCCTTGAAGACCTGGGCGTGGACATCATCGAGGCCGGCTTTGCCATGGCCTCCGAGGGAGACTTCGCGGCCATCGCCACCATCACCCAGGCCGTCCGCAAGCCGCGCATCGCGTCATTGGCTCGCGCAAAAACCGAAGACATCGAGATGGCCGTGCGCGCCCTGCAATTCGCCGACCGCTCCCGCATCCACATCTTCCTCGCATCGAGCGATCTGCACCTCGAGTACAAGCTCAAGATCGGACGCCAGGAGGCCCTCGACCTCACCGCCGAATCCATCCGTCTCGCCCGCACCCATGTCGAAGATGTCGAGTTCTCCCCGGAAGACGCCACTCGCTCCGACCGCGATTTCCTTGTCGAGATGGTCCGCATTGCTGTTCAGGCCGGCGCAACCACCATCAACATGCCAGACACCGTCGGCTACTCGACCCCCGAAGAATACGGCCACATGTTCGCCGAGGTCCGTGCGCGCGTTCCGGCCATCGACGCCGAAGGCATCGTCCTCTCTTCGCACTGCCANNAACGGCATCGGCGAACGCGCCGGAAACGCAGCCCTTGAAGAGATCGCCGCGGCCCTTTACGTGCGCGGCGACCGCTACGGCGTCTCCACCGGCATCAAGCTCGAAAACCTCTACGCCACCAGCCAGGTACTGGGCCAGATCATCACCTTCAGGCCCTCCCCCAACAAGGCCATCGTCGGCGACAACGCCTTTGCCCACGAGTCCGGCATCCACCAGCACGGCATGTTGGCCAACCCCCTCTGCTACGAGATCATGACCCCCTCGTTGGTCGGCGTAGCCAAAACGCATCTGGTCCTCGGCAAGCACTCCGGCCGCGCCGCTCTCCGCCATCGCCTCGAGCAGCTCGGCTTCACCCTCACCCGCGAGGAGCTGCAGCAGACTTACTACCGCTTCGTCGCTCTTGCCGACCGCAAGAAGAACATCTACGACCAGGACCTCGTCGGCGTAGTCTCCGATCACATCCGCGAAAAACGCCGCGAACCGGTATCGGAGCTGGACTAAGAGCTTTGTATCAGGCTTGTCTTCAGTCGTACCGCAAATGCAACCAGATCGACGGGGCTTGAGCACCAGAGAGAAGCAATCAATGCAATGGTCCAAGAGAAAGCGTTTCATTGTTGAACTTGTGGTTACGGCAATCGTGTCTCCGATCGTGATCTTTCTCCTGTTCGCTGTCGGTGCACCACGGTCGATCTTCTATCCGATTCTTCTGCTTGGACAACCGATCAGTTCCTTCCTCAATTCCACGTTTTCTGCGCATGCTGGAATGGGAACCACCGTTGCGGTGGATAGCATTCTGGCTTGGATTGATACCTGGATCGTGTTGATGATTGTTGTGACGTTGTATGAGAAATTCTTGAGACCAAAAAGAGAGATTGCATGAATTTAAAGATCCTAGTCACCGCCGGCGACGGCATCGGTCCCGAAGTCACCAACGAAGCAGTCGCTGTGCTGCGCGAAGTCGCAACCCTCGGCGGCCACACATTTGATTTTGAATCGAAGCGCATCGGCGGCGTCGCCATCGTGCAAGACGGCACGCCCCTCCCCGCCGAAACTCTTGCCGCCGCGCTCAACTCCGACGCCGTGCTCCTCGGCGCGGTCGGCGGCAACGAGTTCAACTCGCTCGCCCCCGACAAGCGCCCCGAAGCCGGCCTTCTTCAAATCCGCTCCGCTCTCGGCGGCTTCGCCAATCTCCGCCCCGCCTTCGCCTTCAAAGAGCTAACCGTCAACAGCCCATTGCGTCCCGAAGTCGTCGAAGGCGCCGACATTCTCTTNNGAAGTCGTCCGCGTAGCCCGCATCGCCTTCCAGCTCGCCACCAAGCGCCGCAACAAGGTAACCAGCGTCGACAAGGCCAACGTCCTTGAAGTCTCGCAGCTCTGGCGCGCCGCGGTGATTGAAGTCGCCACCGAATTTCCCGGCGTCACCCTCGAACACCAGTATGTCGACGCCATGGCCATGCACCTGATGAACCAGCCCCGCAACTACGACGTGGTCGTCACGGAAAATCTCTTCGGCGACATCCTCTCCGACGAAGCCGCCGTCATCACCGGCTCGCTCGGCATGTTGCCCTCCGCCACCATCGGCGGCAAAGTCAACCTCTACGAACCNNGAAGCCGAAGCCGCAGCCATTGAAACCGCAGTCCGCAAGGTCCTCGAACAAGGCTTCCGCACCCCCGACCTCGCGCGCTCCAATCCGCAAGGCTTCAAGGTTCTTTCAACCACCGAAATGGGCGCAAAAGTCCGTGAAACCGTAAAAACCATGCTAGTGAACGCGTAGATTTCTGTTCCCTACACCCTGTTCCCTGTTCCCTCGCATGAAGGAACGATACGAAACAAAGGATGATGAATGAGCACCGAACCAAAAACATTATTCGAAAAAGTCTGGCAGCAGCACGTGGTCGTCGAGCCGCAAGGCGAGCCCACCGTGCTCTACATCGACCTGCAATTGCTCCACGAGGTCACCTCGCCGCAGGCCTTTGAGGGCCTGCGCATCGCCGGCCGCAAGGTCCGCCGTCCCGACCGTTCCATCGCCACCGTGGACCACAACGTGCCAACAACCATCGATGGCCGGCTCAATATCGTCGACCAGATCGCCGCCACCCAGATCGCCACGCTGCGCAAAAACTGCGCCGACTTCGGCGTCGAGCTCTACGACGTTGACTCGCGCGATCAAGGCATCGTCCACGTCATCGGCCCCGAGCTCGGCATCACCAAGCCCGGCATGACCATTGTCTGCGGCGACTCGCACACCAGCACCCACGGCGCATTTGGCGCACTCGCATTCGGCATCGGCACCAGCGAAGTGGAACACGTCCTCGCCACGCAGACGCTGCCGCAATCCAAACCCAAAACCTTCCGCATCGCCGTCGAGGGCGAACTGCCGCGCGGCGTCACGGCGAAGGACATCATCCTCGCCATCATCGGCCAGATCGGCACGGACGGCGCAACCGGCTGCGTCGTCGAATACGCCGGCTCCGCCATCCGCGCCCTCTCCATCGAAGGCCGCATGACCGTCTGCAACATGAGCATCGAAGCCGGCGCCCGCGCCGGCATGATCGCCCCAGATGAAAAGACCTTCGCCTATCTCAAAGGCCGCCGCTTCTCGCCAGCCGGCGCAGCATGGGACGAGGCTGTAGCCGAGTGGAGCAAACTCCCCACCGATCCCGGCGCAACCTTCGATCGCGAACTGGTCATCGACGCCGCCGCACTTGTACCCTACGTCAGTTGGGGCACCAGCCCCGGCATGGTCGCGCCCATCACCTCATCCGTGCCCGACCCCGCCGCCGCGCCCACCGAGCAGCAGCGCAAAGACCTCGAGCGCGCCCTCGAATACATGAACCTGACAGCCGGTACGCCGCTTGAAGATGTTGTCATCGACCGCGTCTTCATTGGCTCCTGCACCAATGGCCGCCTCGAAGACCTTCGCGCCGCCGCACGCATCGCCGCAGGCTACAAGGTCTCCACGCACGTCAGCGCCATGGTGGTTCCCGGCTCACAAGCTGTCAAGTCTCAAGCCGAAGCCGAAGGCCTCGACCACATCTTCCGCGAAGCCGGCTTTGACTGGCGTGAGCCCGGATGTTCCATGTGCCTGGGCATGAACCCTGACATTCTCTCGCCCGGCGAGCGCTGCGCCTCCACCAGCAACCGCAACTTTGAGGGCCGCCAGGGCCGCGGCGGCCGCACTCACCTCGTCAGCCCCGAAATGGCCGCCGCAGCCGCCATCGCTGGCCACTTCGTTGACATCCGCAACTGGCCCATCAACGAAATCGTCCGTGAGCCCGCACTTCAAGGGGGAAAAGCCTGATGCAACCCTTTCGTACATTGACCGCACTGGCCGCGCCTCTCGACCGCACCAACGTCGATACCGACCAGATCATTCCCAAGCANNTTCCTCAAGCGCATCGAGCGCACCGGCTACGGCGAGTTCCTCTTCTTCGACTGGCGCCGCACCGCCACCGGCGAGCAAGACCCAGCGTTCGTCCTGAATGCCCCGCGCTACAAGGGTGCGCAAATACTCATCGCCGGCAAAAACTTTGCCTGCGGCTCCAGCCGCGAGCACGCCGCCTGGGCGCTCAGCGACTTCGGCTTTCGCGCCGTCATCGCCCCCACCTTCGCCGACATATTCTTTTCCAACGCCGGCAAAAATGGAATCGTTCTTGTCCGGCTCAGCGAAGAGCAGGTGGCCCAATTACTCGACAACGCGACAAAGATTCCCAACTACCAGCTCACTGTCTCGCTTGAAGCCCAGACGGTAAGCGACAACCAGGGCTTCCACGCAACCTTCGACGTAGATCCGTTCCGCAAGTTCTGTCTCATCGAAGGCCTCGACGATATCGGCCTGACCCTGCGTCACGAAGCAGCGCTCGACACATACGAAGCAAAGCACGACGAAGCAACTTGGCTGAAAGCGAAATGATTTGGGTGCCCCAGGTCTCGACCTTGAGACCTCGGATACCCGAAAGCGGCGGGTAACAAACAACCATCAACTCGCGGAATCTGCTTCACGGCGCCGCGAACAAACTGACCACTGATCACTGACAACTGACCACTGGCGAACGAAGAGAGCACATGACCATCGAAGGCAAGCGTCAAAGCATCCCGATGACCGAAGGCCCCAGCAGGGCCGCCGCGCGTTCCTATCTGCGCGGCGTCGGTTACACGAAAGAAGACCTGCACAAGCCCATTATTGGGATTGCAAATACCTGGACCGAAATCGGCACCTGCAATGTCCACCTGCGCGAGATCGCCGAAGCCCTCAAAGAAGGCATTCGCGAAGCCGGCGGCACTCCCATGGAGTTCAACACCATTACCATCCACGACGGCATCACCATGGGCACACAGGGCATGAAGGCCTCGCTGGTCTCGCGTGAAGTCATCGCCGATTCCATTGAGTTAGTCGCACGCGGCAATCTCTTCGACGGCCTGGTCGGCATCGGCGGCTGCGATAAAAACATGCCCGGCATCATCATGGCACTTTGCCGCCTCGACATTCCAGGGATGATGCTCTACGGCGGCTCTATCGCTCCCGGCAAACTCAACGGCGTTGACATCACCATCCAGAATGTTTTCGAAGGCATCGGATCCCACGCCGCCGGCCGCATCGACGACGCCGGCCTTGAGGCTCTTGAAGCCAACGCCTGTCCCGGCGCCGGCGCATGCGGCGGCCAGTTCACCGCCAACACCATGGCCATGTCCGGCGAAATCCTCGGCATCTCGCCCATTCAGCTCTCCGGCGTTCCCGCCACATCCCCTGACAAGCACGCCGCCACACGCGAAGCCGGCCGCATTTTAATGAATGCCGTCCGCGCCAATCGCCGCCCCTCGCAGATCATCACCCGCACGTCGATCGAGAACACCATCGCCAGCGTTGCCGCCAGCGGTGGTTCCACCAACGCCGTCCTTCACCTCCTCGCCATCGCCCGCGAGATGGGCATTCCACTCTCCATCGACGACTTCGACCTCATCAGCAAGCGCACGCCTTTCATCTGCGACCTCACTCCCGCGGGAAAATTCGTCGCCTCGGACTACCAGGCCGCCGGCGGTTCGCGTCTCCTCGCCAAGCGCCTCATCGAAGCTGGCCACGCCGACGGTTCCACCCTCACCATCAGCGGCAAAACGCTGGCCGAAGAAGCCGCCCTCGCCGTCGAAACTCCCGGCCAGGTCGTCATTCATACTTTCGAGAATCCCATCAAGCCCACCGGCGGCCTCGTCATTCTCAAAGGCAACCTTGCCCCCGAAGGCTGCGTGATGAAAGTGGCCGCCGCCAACCGCGTCGAGCATCGCGGCCCCGCCCGCGTGTTTGAAACAGAAGAAGCCTGTTTCGCCGCCGTCCAAACCGGACAGATCCGGCCCGGCGACGTGCTCGTCATCCGCTATGAAGGCCCCAAGGGCGGACCGGGCATGAGAGAGATGCTGCAAGTCACCGCCGCCGTCTCCTCCAACGCCGAACTCAGCGCACACGTTGCATTGCTGACCGACGGCCGCTTCTCCGGCGCAACCCGCGGCTTCACCGCCGGCCACGTCGCCCCTGAAGCCTTTGTCGGCGGACCCATCGCCGCCGTCCGCGAAGGCGACATCATCCACTTCGACATTCCCAACCGCAAGCTCACGCTCGAAGTCAGCGAAGAAGANNGTAACCTCCGCATCCGAAGGCGCAACGACGTAAAAGCAGTGAACAGTGGTCAGTGAACAGTGGTCAGTAATGCTATTAAGACCTGCATTGGCCACTTACTTCGAGGAGGATGGATATGAACGATGAAGAAGGCGAATATCCTGATTACCTCGCTGGGAGTGATTTTGATGACGCGAGTACGCCAGTCGGAGGATTGCAAGAACGTATTGAGGGGCTGGAGAATCGCATCGATGATCTTCAAAACAGGTTTAACCAACTATCTCAGTCTGCGGTTTCGGGGCTCTATCTTCTTGGAACAGCAATTGCCGTTGTGCTTTCGTGGTCCAGGAATGCAAGCATTTTGTGGTGCATTCTGCATGGAATATTGAGTTGGATTTATGTCATCTATTTCGCAATCACCCGCTAGGAAGTGAATTGCTCGGAGGTGTGAAATGAAGGAATTGAATAACCCGCCCACCCGCCTCACCGGCGCGGAGATCCTGTGGGCCACACTGGTAGGCGAAGGCGTCACCACCGTCTTCGGCTATCCCGGCGGAGCCATCCTGCCCGCCTACGACGCGTTGCGCAAGTTCCCCATTCATCACGTCCTGGTCCGCCACGAGCAAGGCGCCTCGCACATGGCCGACGGCTATGCGCGCGCCTCGGGCAAGGTCGGCGTCGCCGTCGCCACCAGCGGCCCCGGTGCAACCAATCTCGTCACCGGCATCGCCACCGCCATGCTGGATTCCATTCCCATGGTCTGCATCACGGGCAACGTCCCCAGCAAAATTCTCGGCACCGACGCATTTCAGGAAGTCGACATCACCGGCATCACCCTGCCCGTGACCAAGCACAACTTCCTCATCAGCCGCACGGAGGACCTGGCGGCCGCGCTTCGTCACGCCTTCCAGATCGCCGTCTCCGGCCGCCCCGGCCCGGTGCTGGTCGACATNNATCTTCGACTTCGCCGCCGCCAAGCCTCGCCCCTATCGCCCCCACCCCATGCTCCGCGTCGAAGACTCCGGCCTCGACCAGGCCGCCGAACTCATTCGCAACGCCAAGCGCCCCGTCATTCTCGCCGGCCACGGCGTCTCCGAATCCGGCGCCATGGAACAGGTCCGCACCCTCGCCGAGCGCGCCCAGATTCC
>PLFY01000230.1:19778-20639 GCA_003138365.1 Acidobacteriaceae bacterium | reverse complement strand
GGCCGCGACGGCTCCGCATGGATCAAGACCATTAACTCCATCAAAGGCGATGCTTCCGTCCGCGACATCAAAAACCTCCCCGACGACGGCCACCTCTACGCTGCCCATGTCATGCATGACTTGTGGCGCATCACCGGCGGCAACGCCATCGTGGTCACCGACGTCGGCCAGCACCAGATGTGGGAGGCGCAGTACTACCACCACGAGCAGCCCCGCACGCTGATCACCTCCGGCGGCCTCGGGACAATGGGATTTGCTTTACCCGCGGCCATCGGCGCAAAATTCGCCTGCCCCGACAAGGAAGTCTGGGTCGTCGCCGGCGATGGCGGCTTCCAGATGACCGCCGCAGAGCTCTCCACCATCGCCCAGGAAGGCATCAAGATCAACATCGCCATCATCAACAACGGCTACCTCGGCATGGTTCGCCAGTGGCAGGAGTTCTTTTACGAGCGCAACTACCAGTCCACTCCGCTGGTCAGCCCCGACTTCGTCAAGCTGGCCGACGCCCATGGCATTCGAGGGCTCGCTGTCCGCACCCGCGCTGAGGTGGCCTCCGCGGTCGAGACGGCCCGCTCCGCGCCCGGCACGTTTTTGCTCAACTTCATGGTCGAAAAAGAAGAGTCCGTCTACCCCATGATTCCCGTCGGCGCCGCACTCCACGAGATGATTCGCCGCCCCGAACACGACCCGTTACTCGAATCGCCGGACGACAAGCTGTAAAACAGAGGTCAGTTTTCAGTGGTCAGTGATCAGTCCTCCGTGCATCAAGCAGCGGCAATGGACGAGCCAGGGCTGATGAATAAACAACTGACCACTGTTCACTGACCACTGACCACTGGAAAGCAAGAGGCCTGCCATGTT
>PLFY01000230.1:3652-19698 GCA_003138365.1 Acidobacteriaceae bacterium | reverse complement strand
CCAAAGATCCGGCCGTCACCCGCGAGCTGGCGCTCATCAAGGTGGCCGCCGCGCCCAGCAACCGCTCTCAGATCTTCGATCTGGTCGAGGTCTTTCGCGCCCGCATCGTCGACCTGACCTCGGAGTCGCTCATGATCGAAATGACCGGCGTCGAAAGCAAGATCGAAGGCCTCATCGAGGTGCTCCGCGAAGACGAAGGCCGCATCCTCGAAATCTGCCGCAGCGGCAAAATGACCATGCGCCGCGGCCATCACACCAGCCGCGTCCTCAAAGCCATGGGCGCAGCTCCAGATGAACCTGCCGAGCCCGGCAACGACTCTGTCGAAACTCTAGAAGAGATAGTTCCCGGCAAGCCGGAGTAATCATTCAGCATGAAGCTTTGCAGGGGCGCGGGCGGTAGGTCAGGGCTTTAGCCCTGACTTCAAGCCAGCAGAATTCGTTGGGGCTTTAGCCCCTGAGGTTTAGCTTTTTCAGCGTTCGGGCCGAGCAACTGCGAGCCCCTTTCACAGAATTTCAACCACCAAAAGGAAATCGAGAAAATCATGGCAAAGACTTATTACGATCACGACGCCGACCTCTCCCTTATCCAGGCCAAGAAGGTCGCCATCATCGGCTACGGCTCCCAGGGCCACGCCCACGCCCTCAACCTCAAGGACTCCGGCGTCCAGGTCAAGGTCGGCCTCGCCCCCAACTCCAAGTCCATCGCCAAGGCCCAGAAGGCCGGCCTTGAAGTGACCACCGTCGCCGAAGCCACTAAATGGGCCGACGTGGTCATGGTGCTCGTCCCCGATCAGACAGCCGCCAAATTGTATGCCGAGGAAATTGGCCCCAATCTCACCGCCGGCAAGCTGCTCCTGTTCGCCCACGGCTTCAATATCCATTACAAGACCATCATCCCCGCCGAGAACCTCGATGTGGGCATGGCCGCGCCCAAGGCCCCCGGCCATCGTGTCCGCGAAGTCTTCATCGAAGGCGGCGGCGTTCCCTGCCTCATCGCCATCCACCAGGACGCCACAGGCACCGCCCACGCCCTCAATCTCAGCTATCTCAAGGCCATTGGCGGCACGCGTGCCGGAGTGCTCGAGACCACCTTCAAGGAAGAAACCGAGACTGACCTCTTCGGCGAGCAGGCTGTGCTTTGCGGCGGCGTCAGCGCCCTCATCAAGGCCGGCTATGAGACCCTCACCGAAGCCGGCTATCAGCCCGAGAGCGCNNTGGGGCGACTACGTCTCCGGCCCTCGCGTCATCAACGAAGAGAGCCGCAAGGCCATGAAGCAGATCCTCACCGAAATCCAGGACGGCAGCTTTGCGAAGAGATTTCTCGCCGACCAGAACTCCGGCCGCAAGGAGTTCCAGGCCTTCCGCGACGCCGAAGCCGTCCACCCCATCGAAATCGTCGGCAAGCAACTCCGCGCCGCCATGCCCTTCCTCGACCCNNGAAGAAGTCGCAAGAAACCGCTAGCGAGACAGCCTCCAGCTATGAGCCGCTAGCTACTAGCTGGAGGTCTGATCCATTTCCTATAAGTGGCTGCCCTCAAATCGGGTTACAATCATGCCATGGCGACCATCCACATCTCCGAAGCCGAAGCAGCCCGCGACTTTGCCGGGCTGATGGCCAAGGTGCGCGCAGGCGCAGAGATCGTCATCGAGAGCGGCTCGAATCCACCCGCAATCCTGCGCTCGGAGTTTCCCGCCCCACGCACCATCTCGGAGTGCATTGCGCTCGCCCGCAAACATGAGTTGGAGACCGGCGAAGCTCCGGTACTCGATCCCGATTTTGCAGACGACGTTGCGGAAATTATCCGCAATCGCCAACCCTGGACACCACCGGCATGGGATTGATTCTCGACTCGAGCATTTTGGTTGCAGCCGAGCGAAAAGGCCTGAGTGTCCGTGAAATCCTTGAACAGTTCAAATCCGGGCACGGAGAAACCGAAATTGGCCTCTCCGTTGTTACCATCGCCGAATTAACCCACGGCGCCTTTCGTGCTCAGGTGGAAGCCCGCAAGCTGCGGCGTTTGGCATTTATCGATAGACTCTGCCGGGACATTCCGATCTATTCCATCACTGTCGAGATAGCACGGATAGTCGGGCGCATCGAAGGCCAACAGGCTGCCCTCGGCTTTACTCTCGCATTTGAAGATTTGGCGATCGGCGTCACTGCTTTGCAACTCGGCTACGACATCGTCACGTTCAATGAAAAGCATTTCTTGCAGATTCCAGGACTACGGATTGTGAAGGCGAAATAAGCCGGTCTATCGACGATGAATCGCCCTTAGCTCCCGAAAGACCCGCGCCGCCGGAACGCTCGGCCTTGGGTCGGCTAACGACTTCTCCGCCTGCTTGGTAAGCCACTCGTTCAAGGCCGCTTCTTCCCGCTCCAGCGCCAGCAAGCCTGCCCGAATCACCTCGTCGGCGGACGCATAGTGACCAGCCTTCACGCGGTCCTCAACCCTCTGCCGCAGCGGACCCAAATCCACGACAACCGCATTCTGCGCAGCGCCCATGCCAGCCTCCGTTCCCATCATTGTACCCCTGAAGCTAAACCCTTGAGGCTGGTATCCCATCGGCAAACCCGGCACCTCTTATGCCCATCAAATCCAAATAGATGTACTCTCAGCGGGACTTCCCCCCGTCTAATCCCTGTGAAGAAGCTGAAAATTGTAGCCGCTCCACAACTTCCCCGTTGAGACGATAAACATGCCCACACTTGTCGCCCCAATTGAGCCATTGAAGCAAAGCGCTGAACAAAATCGCACCTCCCGCTGGCTGCTTCCCGTCATCGTTCTCGTGGCGCTGGCGCTCCGCCTGGCGGTCATTCCCTTTGACAGCTTCGAGAATCTGATGGATGCCGACCACATCCACGCCTGGGAGCAGGGCAACGTGG
Source organism: Acidobacteriaceae bacterium (assembly GCA_003138365.1). GTDB lineage: Bacteria > Acidobacteriota > Terriglobia > Terriglobales > Acidobacteriaceae > Telmatobacter. Next base: position 16,811 of record PLFY01000230.1, on the reverse strand, counting down.
CACAAGCTTTGCTGGCCGGCCAGGGCTTCGGCAGTCCGTTCATGTCCGCCCAGCCCTCGGCCATCATGCCCCCGGTTTATCCGCTCATTGTTGCCGCATTTTTCCATTTCTTCGGCATTCACACCGCCCTGTCGATCGCGGCCATTCATGCTTTCGACTGCCTTATCAACGCGCTTGCCTGCATTCCGCTGTTCCTGCTGGCCCGGCGCAGCTTTTCGCCGCGCGTGGCGTTGTGGGCGGCCTGGGCATGGGCCTTTTCTCCCTACGGCATTTACTTTTCCGCGGCGTGGGCCTGGTCCACGCACCTGTTGCTGCTGTGCCTGCTTTGGCTGCTCTACCTGGCCCAAGACATGGAGCGGTCTCCGCGCCTTGGACTATGGGCTGGCTTTGGTCTGCTTGCGGGGTTTACGGCCCTCACCGAGCCGTCCATCGTCGTCGTGATTCCCTTCCTGTTGGCGTTTGCCGCCTGGAGGCTGGCCCGCGCCGGCCATCGCTGGCTGCTGCCCGGCGTGGTTGCCTCGTTGGTCCTTGCAGCCACCATCTCGCCCTGGTTGATTCGCAATGCCATGGTCTTCCACCGCTTCATTCCCATCCGCGACAGCTTGGGCCTGGAACTTTGGATGGGCAACAACGGCCACAACCTGCGCTGGACCAGCGACGATCTGCACCCGCTCCACGACGCCACGGAGCTAGCCGCATACAACGCCGGCGAACTGGCCTACATGCACCACAAAGCGCAACAGGCTGAGACCTATATCAAAGCCCACCCCGGCCAGTACGCATGGATGTGCGCCCGCCGCGCCGTCTATCTATGGACTGCCTATTGGAGCTTCGATCCCAGCTATCTGGCCCTGGAACCGACCGACCCGGAAAACATCCCCTTTGCCACCTGCCTCACAGTGCTCGGCCTGGTCGGGCTGTTGCTCACCTTACGGCGCAAACCTTTTGAAGCCATTCGCTACGGCGGAGTGATGTTTCTGTTTCCCCTGGTGTACTACTTCACCCATCCGGAACCCTACCATCTGCGCCCCCTCGATCCTTTGGTGGTGATGTTCAGTTGCTACGCGATTCTCAGTTTGCGCCAACCGGCCAGGGAAGCCGTCCGCCTTGCACCGGCTCCAGAGGCTATCGCGGCGCAAGAAGCATAATAGATCGCTCAGAAACGTGGTCTCGGAGCTGTCAGCTTCCCTGTCCATCCCTCCACNNGGAGGTTTCCGGATGCTTTCCCCCGCCATTTCCCCCCCTGCCTGTCCCACTCCCGTTGAAGAAATCGCGGCCGCCCTCGATCGCATCGGGCCCCTGCACGGACTGCCCATCGAGGATCGCCTCTGGCTCGCTGCACATGGCCAGGAATACGCAGCCAACACCGGCGACATTCTCTTCGAGGAAGGCGCGCCCGCCGAGCACATGATCTTCATCCTCAAGGGCGAAATTCACGTCCGCCGTCAGCATGGCGGTCCCATGGCCCTGTTCATCGGACGCACCGGTCAAATCACCGGCCTGCTGCCCTTTTCTCGCATGAAGGCCTCCGGCGGCCAGGGATTTGCCATCTCCCCGGTCTCGGCGCTGCTCATTCACAAGTCGCTGTTCCCTCAGATGCTCCAGGCCATTCCCTCCATGGCCCAGCGCGTGGTTTCCACCCTCATTGACCGCGTCCGCGAGGTCACACGCATCGAGCAGCAGGCCGAAAAGCTCACCGCCCTCGGCAAGCTGGCCGGCAACCTGGCCCACGAGCTCAACAATCCAGCCTCCGCCGCCCAGCGCGCCGCCTCAAGCCTGGTCATCGAGCTGCGCGCCAACCGCCAGAATCGCTTCAAGCTCGTCAACCTGTGCCTGACCGAACAACAGGTCCAGCGTGTCGAGGCCTGGGAGCAGAAGATCCTCAGCCGCCCAACCCAGCCCGACGTGCAGTCCGCCACCGCCTTGATCGCCCACGAAGAAGCCATCCGCACCTGGCTCGGCGCACTTGGCTGCGGCGAACCCTGGGAGGTCGCGCCCCAGTTGGCCGAGCAGGGCGTCACCCTCGCCGACCTCGATGAGCTGCGCGCCCTTCTCGGTCCCGATGAGACCTGCGTCTCGCTCCAGTTCTTTGCCCGTTACCTGCGCTCCTCGCGCTCCGCGGAGACGCTCGTCCACTCCACCGCCCGCATCTTTGACCTGATCAGCGCCGTCAAGGCCTACTCTTACATGGACCGCGCTCCGATTCTCGAAGTGGATGTACCCGCCGGCCTCGACGCCACCGTGCAGATGCTCCAGTCGCGCATGACCCATGTCGAAATCGTCCGCGACTATCAGCCCGGCCTGCCCACCATCAGCGCCTACGGCAGCGAACTCAACCAGGTCTGGACCGCCCTGATCGAAAACGCGCTCGACGCATTGGGAAACCAGGGCCAACTGCGCCTCGCCTGCCGCCTTGAAGCCGAAATGCTGCTGATTGAGATTTGGGATACTGGCCCCGGCATTCCCGCCGAGCTGCAAGACCGCATCTTCGAGCCCTTCTTCACCACCAAAGCGCCCGGCCACGGCCTCGGACTGGGGCTCGACAATGCCATGCGCATCGTCCGCAAGCACAGCGGCCACATCAGCGTCCGCTCCGAGCCCGGCTCCACCTGTTTCCGCGTCCGCATCCCCCTCGAGCAGTTGCAGGCGTACTAAAGCCTGAACAGATACCCGCTTTTCACTGATCTCACCACGCTCAACGTGAGGGCTCCAAAGAGGCGGTCATCCTGAGCGAAGCGCTTTACAGCGGAGCCGAAAGCCTGCCCTGAGCGAAGTCGAAGGGGACCTGCATTTGCTCTTCCTTGCCTTGAAAGGGCACGACTTCAATAGCCTGCCCTGAGCGGAGTCGAAGGGTGCCGCAAACGCAACAAAATAAACGTCGGGCTTTAGCCCCTGGGGGATGTATTTCCACACTCGCCGGGGTGCCCCATCCACGCCACGCCTCTGTTTTTGTGGCTTGGGTGGGACAGAACCACCCATCGTAGCGACTCCTCGCCATCAATACGGAGGGAGCCGGGGGTTTCAACCCCCGCACAAGGCCAACAAATCGACGTCGGGCTTCAGCCCCGGAGGCATGGCGTGCGGCTCCATCTCCCCGCTCGCTCGATTCGTCAGACACTTCCTAGAGCGTCTTGCATATTGCCGCAATCTGGCGGGACCTTGCCGCCGGCTCAACTTCCGAGCGGCCAACCCTCCAGGACCCGCCCACTCCCGGACCCTGCGGCGTTTTCGGGGAGTAATCGTTCGCGCCCCTCCCAAAACTTGGTCGATGAGGGCCTTGTTAGCGACAATCGAGAAAGTTTCCGGTCTGCACGTAATCTTGGGAAAGCGCATAGACTTTGTTGGCAGCAGCATCAGCTCGTGGACGAGCTGATAACCCGACTGGGCAATTCGCCGTCACGTCGAACCAGCTTTGAACCGTTCGATTCATAAAAGAGGCATGCGGACCCGTATCGGCGGTTCGGTCACTCGCTTTATTTATGAGCTAAGCTGATATGCTTCCGGTATGGAAACACAAGTCCGAACTCCGAACACTATATTCGGCCAACCACAGCGGTTCTTGGTTCCACTGTTTCAGCGACCGTATGTGTGGAATCAAGAACAGCAATGGGAACCTCTATGGAGAGACGTCGAGCGGGTGGCACTTCGACTGTTGAAAAATCCCGGAGCTAAGCACGAACCGCATTTTCTCGGCGCGGTAGTTCTGCAGCAGGTGCAGAGCCGGACCGGCGAACTCCAGGAACGAATGGTCATCGATGGCCAGCAACGACTAACCACGCTACAGATCCTTTTCGATGCTCTCCACGCTGAGCTCTGCAGGATCGATGCTGACGTCCCAGCTGGGCGCCTAGAATATTTGATCGAAAATGACAAGCGTTTCTGCAAGAGTAACGAGGATAAATACAAGGTCTGGCCGACTAATCGCGATCGGCCCGCATTTAATGAGGTGATGGCTGCGCCCTTTCCAATTGACTACGGAGTTTTGAAGCACCATACATCTCGGCTAGTCCAATCGCATCGTTTTTTCTCTGAGCAGGCCAGAAAATGGCTCGCTTCTGAAGGAGTGGAACAGCACCATCAAAGGGCTGATGCAATAGAGCGTAGCGTGCGCGAACTGTTGCAATTGGTCGTAATCGATCTTTCCGTCGATGAGAATGCTCAGGAAATATTTGAGACTCTGAATGCGCGTGGCGCTCAACTCACCGCAGCTGACCTGATTAAGAATTTCGTTTTTCAAAGATTGCAGGAAGGTGGAGCGGATGTTGAGAAGGCGTATGAGAAGTACTGGAAAGATTTCGAAACGGCTTTTTGGGAGACAGAGGTTAGTGCAGGGCGCCTTAGATACCAGAGATCATCCCTTTTTATTAATCACTGGTTGATATCCCGCACGGGCGAAGAGATCGTAGCTCGCGAGGTCTTCTCTCGGTTCAAAACATTCGCGGATCATGAGGCGAATGTCCCCATGGACGGACTGCTGCAGCAAATGTCACGGGCCGCTCTTGTGTATCGCAGAATCACCGAAGAAGGGGACAATACGACAGGTCAGATTGACCGCGTGGGCTTGTTCGCCTATCGCATCAAAGCAATGGAAAGCGACGTGATGAAATCAGCCCTGCTAGCACTGCTTGATCCGGAACAGCCCGCCGTCGCACCCGGCATCATCGAGTCTGCGTTGGACGCAGTCGAAAGCTGGCTCACCCGCAGGATGCTCGTCCGCGCGACCACAAAGTCTTACACGCAGGTGGCCGCGGAACTTGTCGCCACTATCAGGCAGGCAGCCCCTAACCTGATAGACCAGAAAGTCCGATCCTATCTAACGTCGCAAACCGCCGAGGCGAAGTACTGGCCGGATGACGATGAGATGCGGTCTGAGCTAACTAAAATGCCGATTTATCGAAAGGTTAGTCGCTCGCGGCTTCGTATGGTGCTCGAAGCGATTGAGGACTATCGACGTGGTTATCGCCCAGGCGGGAAGGAATACGCTGGTATGCGCGTTCCCAGAAACGGATTCTGGGTAGAACATATTATGCCCCAGAGTTGGGAAGCGGCTTGGAAACCACCCATGGAGGGCACACTTCAAGATCGCGCCCAACGCATACACACCCTAGGGAATCTCACTCTGTTGAGTGCCAAGCTAAACAATGCCGTGTCAAACGGCCCGTGGCTGGGTGATACCGGGAAAAAGGCGGCTCTTCAAAAGCACGACCTGCTCATTTTAAACCGGGAATTGGATTCCTTTTCAGCCGACGGATGGACTGACGAATCAATCATGAAACGAACTGACAAGCTGATTCAAGGGGTCCTTGATATTTGGACTGTCCCGCCCGGTTATACCTCGTCTACAGTGCGGGATGTCCCTATTGCAGCTCATTCAGTCGACCTTTCGGATTTACTCTCCGCTGGACTAATAGGTGTCGGGCAGAGGATTTTTCCGCAAGCTCTGAATCTAAGAGAGCATACCGGACAAATCCTTTCCGACGGGCGGATTGATATCGGTGGAATTGTATTCGAGACACCTTCCGGGGCAGCCCATCATCTACGGAAGAAAGCCACGAATGGATGGAGTTTCTGGTTAACAGATCCACAAACCAAGAAGTCACTTGCATCCATTCGCAGAGAGTACCTCGACAAAGCGTCACCCGAATCAAACCTCATTGACGATGACGATGACAGCACGGCCACTTGATGCTTTTGCACTTAGCAGACCGGAACTATTTGGCAATTCGGTTCGTGGTGACGATTTCGATGAACGCAAAATCCCAATGCACTCGTCGACGGCATATGAGTCCTGAAATGTCGGCTTTTCGCCACCGATGTCTCCGAGCGAGATGTTCCGCAGCAAACACCGCAAGGTAAACCCGCGAACTGCGTCGCCGCGCCTTTCCTCTGGCGCGGGCTACGCCGAAGGCAGTTGGCCCCACCGCAGGTGGTTGCAGAAAATAACCCACCCCCGGCGCACAATCGAAATAGAGAAGAACCGCACCGCGAACCCATGCCAAAAACCAATGCGCCAGCCCTCGTCGCACCATCAGCTATGCCCGCCTGGAATCTTCCCCATCTGTTCCCCGTTACCAGAAAATAAATATCACCCACCCCCCTCTAACCCCCAGGGGGTATATTTTGGAGGCTCGCCGCACTAAAACAAAGGAGTTCCAAGCCGCGAGAGAGCCAAAATCGCCTCGCGGACACGTAAAAAACAGGGGGATTTAGGGCATTTATCGACGCATTAATCTACCTGCGCGCTTAAAGCTCCACTTCAACCCCGCGCCAGAACGCCACGTAACCCTTGATCTTGCGGGCCGCGGGCTTGGGGTCGGGGTAGTACCAGGCCGCGTCGGGGTTATCCTGCTCGCCGATCACGAGATTCAGGTAGCGAGCCTGGCCCTTCCAGGGACAAGTGGATGTGGTGCTGCTGGGGCGAAAATACTCGCGCTTGAGGCTGGCCTCGGGAAAGTATACATTCCCCTCCACCGTCTCCGTCGTCTCACTTTCGGCAATCACTTTGCCGTTCCAGATCGCTCGCGCCATGGCTTTTACCGGTCAAATCCGCTGTTCCCTCTCACCTTGACCCAAAATCCAGGCCCCCAAACCGAAGCCGGAGAGAGGAACGGATACGACACTAGCAGAGATTGCGCGCCGGGTCGAGCCCAATTGAGATGGGGTCGAGTCCGATCGTTGTCTGGGAGCCCCTGTGCGCCCTACTTGGCTTCCGCAATGGCCTCGATATGGACGCTCTTCTTCGCCTCGTCGGCCTTCGCGGTCACGCTCACGTGGTCGCCATAAAAGCCCTTTACCGAGTCCGGATTGTCGATGGTCCAGACGGCTTTGTTGGCCTCGTCCACAAACACCGGGGCCATCCCGCCCTCGATGCACTTCTTCACGCATGCCGCACCCGTCCCGGCATGTTTAGCGCCACACATCGAGTCGGATATCCAGCCGTTGATCTTGGATGAGCCGGCTGCGCTGGCCGAGACCGCGGTCAGAGCAGAAACGACGAACAGAAAAGCCAGAACACGTTTCACGAGGAACCTCCAGGGGAATGGAAAATCTCGAGCAGTTACCATCATGCTCCACGAGAGCCAGTTTCGGCAACAATTTCCGCTCTCGGTGCTCCAGCGACGGGCAAACTAGCCCTGCCACTCCTGCTTCGCCGGCACGCTGTTCCGCCGGGCTTGCACATTCTTCAGCACCACCTCGTAACGCTGCGACGCCGCGGAAAACCGCCCCACCAGCTCCGTCGTCTTGATCAGAAATCCTGGATTCTTCTCCCGAATCCCTTCCAGAATGGGCGAAAACTTGGCCAGCAGAAAGAACCCCTCAGCATTGCAATCCACAAACAGCTCCGCTGAAACCGCCCCATGCAGCACCATCGCCGCTGCCATCTCCCAGTAGGTGAGAACCTGCCGCAGCCACGCATTGTGCGGGTCCGCGGGGTTTGAGGCAACGGCAAAAAACTCTTCCGCCGTCGCCGGCCAGAACTCGCCCGTCATCCAGGCGCGTGCCTTGCGCAGCTCCGCTTCAGTGCGCAGTTGATACAGTTTCAGAATAATTTCAGCATCCGCAGGCGTTGCAAGCATTCTTTCCATCAGGAGTTCTCCGCTGCCCAATACTAACGGATTCAGCCGCAACACGCTCGATTCCAGACCTACCGCTCCGCCAGGATGGCGGGATCGCCATGGACGCTGGGCCTGTGGCCGCCCGGCAGCCAAGCAAACGGCTGCTGCTTACGCCTCGAGCAACCCGGCGCGGTAAAAATTCCGCAGGCCTGATTCGGTTCGTGCTTCGAGCTCCTGCTCCGCGATGGCAGGAAACTCCGCTTTCATCGCTTCGAGAAGTGCAGGCCGATCGCGGGTCCCGTCGAGCAACATTAGAATGCTCCGCTGAACGGGATCGTCGAGTCCAAACCTGGCGTGCAGCAGGGTCGTGGCAAGCGCCTTGCTCCGGGCTTCTTGCCGGCTGCTGGCGCTGGCCCGTGGCCGCGCTGAAACCGCTCCAGCCACTGGCGCCCGCCACGCGTGAAGCTCGATCAACTTCGCCACCACCAACCGCATCAGCAGAGCGGTCCCTTCGCCGTCGAGTACGAATCCGGCCTCCGCAAGCCGCGGCTCAATCTCTTCAAAACTCACAGCGCGCGGCCACGCCGCCGCCAGCGCCTCCAGCAGCGCTATCGCGCCTGCGTGGTTCGATTCCATCTTGATCCCGCCCGGCAAACGGAAGACCCTCGCATCCGGCGTTTCTCCCGGCGCCGACGTCGCTTGAGAAGCAAGCAACAGCCGGCGAAGAGGCTCCGCCGGAAAATCGCGCCGCACAACCCGCTCCGCTCTGCATAGCAGCGTCTCCCGGTACACACGCCCGCGCACAAAGTCCAGCATCTGCTCTTGTCTCACCATGTCGTCGCCCGCTGCGCTCTCAAGCGCCGATCGCAGGTCGGCGCGATAGCATGGATCGGTTGGCGGCGGCAGCTCTGGTTCGCTCAAATACTGCAAACCATGCTTCCGGGCGTGCTCCACAAATTCAAAGAAGTGCACCGGATGATATGCATCGGTCATTTCATCGTGGTAGGTGACCTGCGGGCCAACCTTTTCCATCTTCTTCAACTGCTCTTCCATCATCAGGCGATAGGCATCGCCCTCCGGTCTCGCCTTAATCAGGAAACGAAGCAACTCAAGCCCCGTGGAAACCCTCTGCAGCGGGTCTTCGATGCCCTGCGCCCGGTAAAGCATCATTTCCCGAATCATCGAGCGAACAAAACCGCCCGGCTTTGCGTTGTAGCTGACAAATGCAACTCCATCCGGCGTGAGCAACTCTCCGCAGAGCGCCAACAGGCGATCGCGCACCGGCTCTGGGACCCAGGCATAGAGCCCGTGCGCAATGATGTAATCGAATTGGCCGAGCTCCGTCCCTGCGTCGAGCAGGTTGCTCTCAAATAGACGCACGTTCCGCAGGCCGAGTTCGCGAATCCGTTCCTGCCCGCGCTCGATGGGCAATCGAGCAAGGTCGAATCCTACGAACTCGCTCGTCGGGATGGCATACGCCATCGGAATAAGGTTCGCGCCCTCATTGCAGGCAATCTCAAGGACACGGCATCGCTCCACCGGCGCTGGGCTGAGCCCATGCAGAATCGCCATCGACGCCAGGCGGTCGGGATGTGTGTCTATAAAAGAAAAACTCGGATAGGTAACTGAATCGTAGGGATCTTGCTCCGTGTGCATTGCCCGGCTCCTTGAGTCCTATTCATATCATTGGCGCCAAAGCCCGGTCATCCTTGCGGTCAATCCCAGCAATACCTTCTCTTGGCGAAAAAAATTCGCTTCACTAATGCTCCCCTGCCACGTTGGCGCGGACTCAGCCCAGTCGTCCACGGGCGTTGCCGACCCACGGAGGGATGAAACCGCGTCCGACGCTCCCGCCGCGAACNNTGTTTCATGTCAGGCTGCGCTCGCCTTGGCCTGCCCGGCGTGAGCCCGTTGGCCCCCCGTTGCCGCTTGGGCCGCCAACTCTTCATCCGTGTAGTAGCGCCCCGATTGATCCAACTCCCCCGAAGCCAGCCGCCGGGAAACTTCGGCCATGCCACTGTCAACAGCGTCGAAGATTTCCTGCACCGTCATTTCGCTGATCGTCTTTTTGTTCATCCGGTGTCCTCCTCGATCTTTGCCCAAATTTCCTCATCCAACACGCGGAGAGGAGAACCAGGAGCGCGCCGCGCAATCGGCCGCAGGGCATTGTCCCTATTATCGTAAATCATTGCATTGTCCGCGAGTGGCAGGTACAAGTGGCGCATATTCCAAAGTCCCATCTGGTAACGCCGCCGAATCACATCGTCGGGAATGCGATGTCCGCCTTGGCTGACCCGCCGCGCAACACGGGCGATGGAATACTCCGGCGATGGAAGCCAAAGGTAGATCAAAGAAACACGCCAACCCACCTTTTGGCATTCCTTCAATAGCCGGAGATAGGACTTGCCAGAACACGTAGTCTCGAACGCGAAGCTCTGGCCATCGCGTACCAAATCCCGCATCCGCTCAATCATCAGGCGACCGGCCTCGAAGGCTACGGCCTCGACATTGCCCGGAGAAATGCTCCGTGCGATCTCATCGGCATTCAGGAAAGTGTGTATGCGAAGCTTCTCAGGCAGCAGCACGTCGGCGGCAGTAGTCTTGCCAGCTCCATATTGGGACCACCAAGGATGAAAATGTCCCTTACTTCGACCGCCAACGCCTCGTCCCCCTTGCCGATTCAGCGATCACGCCTCAAGCCGGTTGCAACTCCTTCTTTCCGCCCTTCCTGGCGTCGCCCTTCTCCACCACNNTTCTTCTTGTTCGGGCATTCCAGAAAGATCCCCGACTTCAGCGTCTTCTCGACCAGGTACGGGCTGCCGCACTCCGGGCACTTCTTCGCCACCGGCTTGTAGTTCGACGTGAAGTCGCACTTCGGATAATTCGTACAGCCCCAGAAGATGTTCCCCCGGCGCGCCTTGCGTTCGGCCAGGTCGCCGATGCCGCACTTCGGGCACTTGAGCCCTTCAATCAGGTTCTGCTTCACGTACTTGCACTTCGGATATCCGGAGCAGGACACAAATTCCCCGTACGCCCCTTGCCGCAGCACCAGCGGCTTGCCGCAAAGCGGGCAGTCTTCGCCCGTCGGCTTCGGCGTGGCTTGCTTCTGCTGCTGCTTCTGGCTCAGCTTGCGGAAGGTCTTGCACGGCGGGTCCTCGTTATACCCAGGGCAGGACATGAACATCCCGAACGGACCCCGCCGCAGCACCATCACCCGCCCGCAGTTCTCGCAATACTCCTCCTGCTCGCCCGCCTCCTGCGCCTCCTGCGTATTCAGGTCCGGCTTGCCCGCCGTGTTTTCCTTGGTGAACGTGCAGCTCGATTTATCCTTCTTGTTATACGCGGAACAGGCAAAGAAGCTCCCGAACTTGCCCCACTTCAACAGCAGCGGCGACCCGCACAGGTCGCACTTCTCGTCCGTCTTGTGCTCCATGCGCTTGATGTTTTCCATCTTCTCGCCGGCATCCTTCAACTCATCTTCAAAGTAGTTGTAGAAGCCGTTCATCAGGTCGGTCCACTTCTCCTTGCCTTCTTCGATGTCGTCCAATTCCTCCTCGAGCCGCGCCGTGTAGGCAATATCGAAGATGTACGGAAAGTTCTTCACCAGCAGGTCGCAGACCACCATCCCTATTTCCGTGGGATAGAACCGCCCCGAGATCTTGGTCACGTACTCGCGATCCTGAATGGTGTTGATGATCGATGCGTAGGTCGAGGGCCGGCCAATGCCCCGTTCCTCCAGCACCTTCACCAGCGAAGCCTCGTTGAAGCGCGGAGGCGGCTGCGTAAAGTGCTGCTCATTCTCCAGCTTTTCCAGCTCCAGCCTTTTCACTTGGTCCAGGTTGGGCAGCTTATGGGCGGACTCGTCGTCCTCGTCCTTCTTCTCCTCCAAAACCTCGTACACCTTCAGGAATCCGTCGAACCGCACCACCGACCCGCTGACCCGGAAATCGTAGGTCTTCCCTGTCTTCGATGAAGCCGCTGCAATCTTCGCCGTGGTTACATCGAAGATCGCCGGCATCATCTGCGAGGCCACAAACCGCTGCCAGATCAACCGGTAGAGCTTGAGCTGTTCGTCAGTCAAATAGCGGGCAATCGACTCCGGCGTCCGCGAAGCATCCGTTGGACGAATCGCCTCATGCGCATCCTGCGCCGCCTTCTTGCCCTTGTACTCATTGGCGGTCGCGGGCAGATATTTTGCCCCCAAATGCTTCCCGATCCACTCCCGCGCTCCTGCGATCGCCTCCGGCGCAATGCGCGGCGAATCGGTACGCATATAAGTGATCAGGCCGACTGTGCCCTCCGCACCCACATCCACGCCTTCATAGAGCCGCTGCGCCACGCCCATCGTGCGCCGCACGTTGAACCCCAGCTTGCTCGACGCGTCCCGCTGCAACTGGCTGGTGATAAACGGAGCCAGCGGCCTTCTCTGTTTTTCCTGGGACTGAACTGAAACCAGCGACCACTGCGCCTTATCCAGCGCGGCCACGGTCTCCTTCATCGACTTCTCGTCAGCCAACGCGTTCGAAATGAACTGATCTTTCCCGTCTTTGTCCTTGCCATTCGCCACGCGCGCCGGCTCTCCATCGATGCCCACAAAGCGCGCCTTGAAGCTCTGATCCGTTTGCTTCTCCGGGTGGAGCATTGCGTCCAGCGTCCAGTACTCCACCGGCCCAAACGCGCCAATCTCCCGCTCCCGCTCGACGATCAGCCGCACCGCAACCGTCTGCACGCGCCCTGCCGACAGCCCCCGCCGCACCTTGTCCCAAAGCAGCGGCGAAATCTGGTAGCCCACCAGCCGGTCCAGCACACGCCGCGTCTGCTGCGCGTCTACCAGATTCTGGTCCACGTCTCTTGCGTGCTTGAACGCCTCCTGCACCGCCTTCTTCGTAATCTCGTTGAAGGTCACGCGGCGAATCTTTTTTTTCTCTTTGGCTGAAGTCCCCAACAGGATCGCCAGGTGGTACGCAATCGCTTCGCCCTCGCGATCCGGGTCAGGCGCCAAATAGATCTCGTCGGCGCTCGCGGCTGCGCGCTTCAACTGCGCCACAACCTTTTCTTTGCCCGGAGACACAATCAGCGTCGGCTCAAATGTCCGATTTTCCAGCTCCACGCCAATTTCGTTCTTGGGCAGGTCCATGATGTGACCAACCGATGCCAGAACCTCGAAACCCTTGCCAAGATACTTTTCGATCGTCTTCGCCTTGGCGGGCGATTCGACGATTACCAGTGATTTGCTCATTGCCATCCTTGAACCCGTACCCACTCTACCTTGCCAGCCTTGTTCAGGTCTGTTGGACTCACTTCCGTGATTTTCGATTCTTTGCCGGGGCAGACCAGATTCTCCCCCAGACCCGGCTATTTTCCCCAACCGGGAAAAACCACCCGCAAATGATGGACGCTAACACGGAACACCGTCCCGTTTCCAGTCGGAGCAATTTGCGCTTCGTTTTTTGTTCCCTTTGGATAGACAAATTTCACGATCACAGTAGAAGATAAATGTGTATAATTACACACATGAACAGCGCGGAGATTGTCCGCAGACTTGAATCGGAGGGCTGGCGGAAGGCGCATCAAGCCGGCAGCCATTGCAAATTCAAGCATCC
>PLFY01000230.1:0-3600 GCA_003138365.1 Acidobacteriaceae bacterium | reverse complement strand
TGGCAGGAGATCAACCGCATGGCGCAGGAGGCCGTGGAGTGTCACATGGCCGGTGAGAATCAGCCCATTCCCGCGCCCACCGCGCTGGAAAAACTTGCCGCCGACTCGCGCTACCAGGGCGGCGTATGGATGCTGGTTGATCTTGACCTGACGCGCATCGACCCCGCGCCCAAACGCGTCAATATCTCCCTGCCCGGTTCCTTGCTCTCGCAGATCGATTCCTACGCGCAGACTCAACATCTGACCCGCTCCGGCTTCCTCGCCAAAGCAGCACAGGAAGCCATGAGCGGCCAGTAAGACGGGCGTGGTATCCCACCCTGCGCAAAGAACGTGAAAAGGGTGGGATACCACGAACCTCAACCCGCCACCTGTTCCCTATTTCTTTGGAGCCCCGAGTCCTTAGTCTGCCCAATCGGCATCCAGAAAAGACTTCACCTTGGCGTAGAGCTTCTCAGGGTCATCCCACGTTTCGGATTCAAGTGGCCAAAAAAGGTGATCGGGTGCCTTGGGTGAGGTCATCGGCTCGGGAGGCAGGTTTGCCGGTCTAATCCATATTGAACTTGTGGTGCGAAAACTGAAGGACAGTGGCACTGGGGACCTTGCCCAAATTCCAATATAAAGAAGGTAGGCCTTTGCGCGTTTTATATAGAACCCGTAGCTTTCCGAATATACCGTTTCGAACGCCGTCTCGAAGCCGCGCCCGTCAAAAAGCCTTTTCGCCTTGTCAACTGTCTGTTCAAGCTTTCGAAATGCGCTGAACTCTTCCTTGCGCCACAACATGAGCGATTCCCGCTCCTGCACTGTCAGACTTTCCATTTGAAACCAACCTTTCCAAAAGGCGATAGCCTCCGCCAAAACACCGTCGGTTAAGGACTCGGAGACAGGTTCGATGCTCTTAATTAGATCTCGCCAGTGCTTTATATGCACTTTGACATTTGAAGGGTGGACGGGCCGGACTTGATTTGCGCTCTCAATGTGCTTCCATTCGCTTGGTACCAGAAAGACCAGATGGCGCTCCCCTTCTCTGTTCAGGCAGGCCGGGTAGCCTCTTATCTGTCTATCTGTCAGGCCCAACCATGGGTTGATCTTCGCTTCAATTAGGCATCGAAAACCGTTTCCTTCGACCAGAATATCGGGGATCTCCCGACCTTCATCATCAGAAAGAGGATACTGTGCTCGGAATTCCATGGAAGCTGCTTCAGACTCGGATATGTCTCGGTCTAACAGGAAATTTAGTATGGCGTGTGCAGCTTTCGGATAGCGTTCCATGATATTGCGCAAAAGGTGCGTGTGGTCGTTCTCTTTTGTCACCACCCTGTCGAAGACCGTAGACATAAGATTCTCCTGAGAAGCCTCTAACCCCTCGTCATTTTTGCTTCAGTAGATGGTGCGCCAGCGGTCCGTCATTTGCAAGCGAAGGAGCAGTTGGTGGCCCGACCTGCCCTGGCGACTGAGTCGGGTGTGCCTTGCCTTCACAGTTTCATCGCAAATCCCTATTCCCTGTCTTTATCACATCGTCCGCACATAATTCTTCCCCGGCAATTGCCGGATGCGCCCCGTAATCTCCAGCTCGAAAAGCGCCGTAAATACCTCTGAAGACGTCAGTTGCGTCTCCAGGAGTTCCAGAATCTCGTCAATCTGCAGGCTTTCATCGGAGCGCAGAACTTCCAGCACCATGGCCTCCTCGGGCCGCAGAACCGGGTCCGGCAATAGAGATGCGGTCGCCCCCGATTTGGATTCAACCGGCGCCTCCGCCTCCAACTCCAGCCGCACCTGCGAGGGCAGATCCTCCCACACGTCCTCCCACGTGGCCACCAGCTTTGCCCCCTGTTTAATCAGCGTGTTAGGGGTCCACGAGCCCTTGCTGGTCACGTTGCCCGGCACCGCATACAGCTCGCGATTCTGCTCCGCCGCGCACCGCGCCGTCACCCTCGTTCCCGAGTTCTCCGCCGCCTCCACCACCAGAACCGCTATGCTCAACCCGCTCAAAATTCGGTTGCGCCGGGGAAAGTTCTGCGGCGCCGGAAACGTCCCCATCGGCAGCTCGCTCACAATCGCACCGCCTCCCGCCAAAATCTCCTCGGCCAGCTTCTTGTTTTCCTTGGGATACACCACGTCGATCCCCGTGCCCCACACCGCCACCGTCGGCATCCGCGCCGTCAAGGCTCCCCGATGCGCGCAGCTATCGATACCCCGCGCCATCCCGCTCACAATCAGAAGCCGCCGCACCGCCAGGTCCCGCGCCAGCATCTCCGCCACGCCGGAACCATAAGGAGAAGGATGCCGCGTGCCCACGACCGCAATCGCCGGCCTGCTCAGCAAGTTCACCGCCCCGCGCACCCACAGCACCGGCGGCGGGTCGTAGATTTCTTTCAGCCGCTCGGGATATTCCGCACAGCCGAAGCTCACGATCGTCGCGCCCTGCGCCGACACCCGTGCCCACTCTTCCTCGGCGGCCTGGCGCGCCTTGCCGTCAAAGATGAACTGCGCCGCCTCAGCCGGAAACCGTAGCCCCTCCAACTCCGTCAATGTCAGGCTGAACAGCCGGCTCGGTGTCTCCAACAGCTTCATCGCATCCAGAATCCGCTTTGGTCCCAGCCCCGGCGAGAGCGCCAGCGCCAGCCACGCCAGCCGCGCCTCATCCAACCTGACCGTCTGCGCTTGAACCAAGTTTTGGGGCAGCGTCGTCATCGCAAAACCTCTCTAGCCGAAAAGCACACGGGTCCATTTTCCTCAAAGGAAACCAAAACCAGCCTCAAAGGGAATTTCGCCCAAGTTACCCTCGGCGGACAGCCCTGTCAAGGCGCCCCGTCACGTCCGATCCGGCAAGCCTGGCCTGGCAACCAGGTCTAGTGTTGCCCCGGATGCGCCACAGGAATCCTTCCCTCTCGATAGATCGTCTAATTGATAGTCTTGAGAAAGCGTGGTTTCCATCTCCCACTCCCGTCTGCGCGTTGCCGCCATCAACTTCCTCAATCCCGCTCCCCTCATGTGGGACTTCGAGCACCCGCCGCTTTCCGCACCGCTCGCCCTCCGCTACCAGATCGACCGCATGTCGCCCTCTGAATGCGCCGGCGCTCTTTCCGCGGGCCATGCCGACATTGGCCTGGTTCCCATCGCCGCGCTGGCCACCACGCCCGGCCTCCGCATCCTCCCCGGCTGCACCATCGCCTCCAAGGGCCGCGTTCGGTCATTGCTGCTGGTCCGCCGCGCCAGCCAGCCGCTCGCCGACCTCCGCTCCGTCGCTGCCGACACGGCCAGCCGTACCACTCTCGCCTACGCCCGCATTCTATTTCACAAGTGGGCCAACCCGGCCGTTCCCTTCCTGCCCGCAGCCGCCGACCTCGACGCCATGCTCCAGAGAGCCGACGCCGCCATCCTCATTGGCGACCCCGCACTCTTCGCTCTCGAAGAGCGCGCCAACCGCTTCGAGCGCACCGGCGAAGAGCTGGTCTANNCCGCCGTCTGGGCCGCCGCGCCCACCAACCAAGCACAGTCCGGACCTTTGCATGAGGGGTTCGCCGAAGACTTCATCCAATCCCGCAACCATGGCCTGCAGAACATCGATGCGCTGGTAGCCGAGTGGTCCGCGCGGCTGCC
>PLFY01000167.1:180-128219 GCA_003138365.1 Acidobacteriaceae bacterium | reverse complement strand
GCCTCCCGGCCCACGTTCGTTCATTGGATAGAACATCTTCATCCGGTAACGGACCTAGTCCACGCGGAGGATGCGCGCTTCGATCTGGTCGCCGGCTCTGCACTGTGGGAGTTGCGCCATCTTCAGCATGTGCGGAATAGCGCCGGGGTTCCCGTCGCTCCACTCAACAAGCGAGGGAAGAATAGCAACGAGATTGGAAGCCCATAGTACCCTGACCGCGTGATTCTGGAATGCCGATCATGAAGATCTGGGCGCCCCAGGTCTCGCTTTAGAGTTGCAAGTTTCGAACCTCGCTCAATCAGGATTACAGCGCATTGACAAACAGGGCCGTGGCGCTGCCGCTCGCCGCCGCGGCTGTCACTTGCACGTGATCGCCCTTTTGGGGTTCAAACTTGAATCCGTCCACAACTCCGGTGCTAGTCTCTGCCACTGTATCTGAGGTGATCTTGAAAGACTCGATCTCCCCCGATTCGTCTTTGATCGAGAGTGAATGCTCCTTGCCTTCGAACTTGACGACGGTTCCAGTGCTTCTTGTGAACGGTCCCGGCCCCAGGCTCCGCAATCCAACTGCGTTCCTCGCCTCGCCTTCGCCAAAATAAAAGACGATCACGTACGCCCCCTGCTTCTTGGAGGCATCATCCGCGGTTGCGTCATTGCGGATCTTCCTATCCAATTTGATCGGCGCCTTGGAATTCGTCCGATCTTTGAAAAAGCCATCCGAATGGTTGTCTGTAAACACCGTGAAGGTCTTGCCGGCAGCATCGATGGAACTCACTGTCCCAGTAAGAGCATGAACCACCTCTTGAGCGGTCGCTGCAACACAGGCGAAAAAAAGGCATCCTGCGAGGATACAGGTCTTCACAATTCCTCTCGACATAAGCTTTCTCCCGATGTCAGCCAGATTGCAGGCCGACAAGCAACTGAAGATGAAGTGCTACGTGGACGCCGCCAGTATAGCTCCAATGGACATTGCCTGCAATACCGCCAGCGTCCAGGCGCGGAGAATGTGCGCAATCTTGGCAATGTCTCAACCCACCCGCGTAATCGGCGCGAGAAACAGTTGGCAAGTCTGCATGTAACCGGCGATCTTCTGCGATGAAATGAAAGCTGGGCCTTTGACCGTTTGTTGTCGTACCAGAATTGGCGCCCCACCCTCGGCGCGCCTCTGTTTTTGCGCCAAGGGTGGGATGCCGCAGCACTCAATTGCCATGCACGAAATCACGCGGTCAGAGACCTGGTCGCATGCAACCACCGTGTTCGGTGAGTGCGATCCTCGGTCAGCAAGCATAGAAAAGGCCTGCGCAGTGCCAGTCAACTTCCCTGGCGCTGCGCAGGCCTATAGGTTCAACGAACTAGAAAATGAACTTCGCGCTGATCTGAAGCTGGCGTGAAGAACCGCCATCGCTTGTGGCGAAGCGTGTTGCCGAGATCTGGCCGAAGGCTGACGACTGGACATTGCCCGAAGGCTGACCGAAGTTGGGGTGGTTGAGGATGTCGAAGGCATCGGCACGCAGTTGGAAGTTGAGCCCCTCGAAGATCTTCGTGTCTTTCTGTCCCGAGAGATCCACATCCGCGAAGCCCGGTCCGGTTATAGCGTTGCGCTGCATGGCGCCGAGAGCGGTGTAAACGGTCGGTGCGGTAGTTGCGGTGGCGCTGGCTTGTGTCCCCTGAACTTCAAAGCTGCAGCCTGAGGTGTAGTTCGTTACGTCGCAGACAGTGTCCCCGTAAGCCAGGCCACTGCTCGGGAATAAGGTTACGTTTGCCACTCCGGCCAACTGTTGCTTCGACCTTGTGATGGGACCAACCTGCGTTGGACGAACCAAGCCCGTGATGCCGTTGAAGCTCGAGCTGCTGGCAAGAACATTGACGGGGTTGCCGGTCTGGTACTGGATGATCGTTGAAAGCTGATAGCCCGTGAGCAGGCGGTTGCCCTTCATGTGCGGCGTATAGACCGCGGTTCCGGCGTAGTGCTGGCGCACGTCGAAGTCTGACAGGCCGTAGTTCTCTTTGGGGTTGGTGCTGTCCGGCAGAGTCAAGCCACCCTGCGACCCGAGCGAGTTAAGGTCCATCGACTTCGTCCACTCGTAGTTCATGTTGAACTCGAGGCCATTGCTCATGTTCTTGCTCAGCACAGCCCACATGGCGTTGTAGTCCGAGAAGCTGTTACTGGTCCTCTCGCCGATGTTGGAGGCGATGGCTGCACCGGGATCGATGCCGCTGGTAAGGGAGAGGCTTGTGAAGGGATGCACCTGCGTATTGCTTGCCGAGCCGACCACCTGGTTTATGTTGGATTCAATCTCCAAATGGCGCCCGAGTGACCCATAATACCCGAGCGAGGAGACCATTCCCCATGGCAGCGCCTGCTGCACGTTCAGGTTAAAGCTCTCGATGTACGCGTTCTTGTAGTTTGGGTTAACCATGTAAATCGAGAGGCCCGAAAGCTTCGCATCGGCATACAGCGCGGAGACCGGAATCGCAGTGCTGTTATAAGAGACTGCAGTGCTGAATGGAGGATTGGACGCCAGTCCCGTGACGACACCGGAAACCGGTTGGTCCACCAGGTACGCATAGCCTCCGCGTACCACCGTCTTCCCTTTGCCGAACACGTCGTAAGCAAATCCAAAGCGAGGCTCGAGGTTGTAGTTCTGGGCGTATTCGGAGCTGTCTCCAAAGCCGTTGGTCCCCACCTGGGTGAGCGTAAGCGCGGAGGGGCTGAATAGCACAAAGCGATTTTCGCCCTCGGTGGGCGTTCCGTTCCACTCAGTGCGCACACCGAGTTCAAGCGTAAGTTTGGGTGTGATCTTGTAGTTGTCCTGGGCAAACAGTGCCGCGGAATTATCGTAAACACGGCTGGATACGATATTGGGTTGCACGCTGAAGACGGTGGCCATATCGGTCTGGAACAAACTGGCAGCCGTCGTTGAAGTGGTAAAGGTGAGTGTCCCGATGTTCCCGGTGAAGCTGGCCACCAGGTAGCGGCGGAATTCGCCGCCAAACTTGAAGGTGTGCTTGCCCGAGAGCTGTGTCGCCGTATCTGAAATGACACCCGTGGTATCAAAGCGCCCCTGCGGGAAACCCGAAGGACCACCGAAGACCAGGCCGATATCGGAGAGAGTGATCTGGGGCAAACCTACATTGCCCGTGAGACCATCGCCGATGCCGACGCTTGTGGGGCTGGTCAAGTTGGCTGGGTTGAATGCGATGGCGATGCGGTTGAAGCCGAGACGCACTTCATTCACCAGGGTCGGGCTGAAGATATGGGTCTCGCTGAAGGTGCCAATCTGGCGATGCGCGTGACGGTGGTCTCCCCAGCCGGGAATGGTGTCGCCCTGCAATGCCGGCTCTGTGCGGACGTCGTGCTGGAACGCATAGAAGGCGTGCGCCGAGTCAACTGCGCTGAACTCATGAAGGATGTCGAGGGTGTACTGGTCGATTTGCACCGGGCCGGGCGTGAACCCGGTGAAGTTGGCGCCATTATTTGGTAGCGGGATGAGCGCGGCCAGTAATGCGGCTGCGGGTTCAGCAGCCTTATTGGCCGCGATTGCCGTTTGATTGGCCGCTGAGATCACCGTGCTGTTTTGCAGGATGCCCTGATGCTGACGCAGGCCCTCATAACTTCCGAAGAAGAACGTGTGGCCCTTCCAGATCGGGCCGCCTACGCTGAAACCGAAGTTGTCGCGCTTCAGTGGGGCCTTGTCGCCGGTACCCGCTGTTAGCGGCACTCCAGTGGTGACGTTGTAAGAGCGGTTGAAGTAGTTGCGCGCGTCAAGTGCTTCGTTGCGGAAGTAGTCGAAAGCCTCGCCATGAAACTTGTCTGTGCCGGAGCGCGTGGCAACGGTCACAATCGAGCCGTCGCTGCGCCCGTACTCCGCGCTGAAGGTGGAGTTATTGATCTTGAACTCGGACGTGGTGTTGATCGACGGCTGAAACGTAATCTGGTTCTGGCTTATATCGTTCAGGTTGATGCCGTTGATCTGGAAGTTCACCGAATCTTCGCGATTGCCGGCAGTGATGAACGAGTTCGCTCCCAGTCCACGGCTTGCCGCGGTGAGGCTGCCCGCCGTGTCAGCCACGACGCCTCCCGGAGTGAGCACGGTCAGGTCGAGGAAGTGGCGGCCATTCAAAGGAAGTTCCTGCACCGAAGTTTGATCGATCACCTGCCCAACCGTAATGGTTTGGCTCTCGATCTGCGATGCGGAACTTTGCACCTGGATCGTCGCTCCGGTCGCTGCGAGCGGCAGACTGATGTTCGCCGCTACCTTCATATCCACGTCCAGGGTCACCTTTTTGATCGTCACTTTGCCGAAGCCCGGCGCTGTTGCCTCAACCTGGTAATCGCCAGGCTGTAATGAGGGAACTATATAAATACCGGCGGAATCGGTCACAATACTGCGATCAAGCCCGGTCGCGAGGGAGTGGACGGTGATGTGAACGTTGGGCACAACAGCGCCAGTCGGATCCGTCACAACGCCAGATAGCGTAGCGGTGGATTGGGCAAATGCAGAAACTCCCAAGATTCCCAGCAGTGGAACGGCGAAAAACTTGTACAGCTTCACGTTGACCTCCGGAAGATGTTGAACCAGGTTTTGGGATACACGGCAGCCTCCAAGGGGACTGGGGAGCCGCGCTGTAAGTGATTCATTCCAATATACCGCATATAATATATCAGTCAACATGTTTTTTGCTGCACCATTGGTAGTGCACAGCATCCGGTGCAATTCCCCTTGCAAATGCTTGCTTTCAAAGCAATCCTGTCTCAACGAAAGAAGACTCCGGCAGTCAGAACGTCATCCAAACTTCATCTAACCGTCATTTGGGCGTCATCTCAATGCTTCTACAGGGAGCATTTGGCTTGGTCTATAATTCTCGCCAATGAGATAGTTCGTGGGCCAATTGGCAGTTCTATGCGGCGCCGCCGGCCTTGTACTCACTCGACCAAATCGATTTCAACAGCAACTGAGGAAAGGCTATTGCCATGGCAATCTTCAACGCGGCGGCTCGCTGTCTCTCTGTTCGCACTTGCCAACTGCTGGCGCCCTGCCTCTTTCTTGGCATGATCCATTCCATAACCCATGCGCAAGAGGCATCGAATGCCAACCAGAACATGCGTGACTATAGGCTTGCAGGAGCACCTGTGGCCGCGGCTCCCGCTGACAAGCAGATCGCAGCCGCACTCAAAGAGGTCTCCGCGGAAAAAATCCGTGACAATATTGCTGCGCTGGTTAACTTCTACAACCGCAGCACGGTCTCCAGCACGGAGACCGATCTTCCTCCTGGAACTGGCGTTCTGGCTGCTTCCGACTGGATCAAGGAGCAGTTTGAAGGCTACAGCAAGGCGTGCGGCAACTGCCTTGAGGTCAAGGTGGATGCCTTTGTGGAACAGCCGCCGACAGGGCCTGCTGCTGCAAGGGCGCGCATTGTCAAGCCGACGCCGATTCGAAACGTAATCGCCATCCTTCGCGGCAGCGATCCGGTGCAGTCCAAGCGCATGTACCTGGTGACCGGCCACTACGACACGCGGGAGACCGATATCATGGACTCTCACTCACCAGCCCCCGGTGCAAACGACGATTCCAGTGGAACGGCGGTCAGCCTTGAATCCGCCCGCATTCTCAGCCAGTACAAATTCCCCGCGACAATCGTCTTCGTTTGCGTGGCAGGTGAAGAGCAGGGGCTCAACGGAAGCCATCATCTTGCCAAGCTTGCCAAAGACGAAGGTTGGCAGCTTGAAGGCGTTCTCAATAACGACATTGTCGGCGGCGACACAACTCCGGGCGAGACATTGCAAAACAAATCGCTGGTGCGTGTCTTTTCGCAGGGCATTTTGCCGTCAGCTCCGCCCGCCACGATCGCGCAGATGCTCTCGCTCGGCATGGAAAACGACACTCCGTCGCGCGAATTGGCGCGCGAAATTCTGGCAGTCGGCCAAACCTACTTCGCCGCCCCCGCAACCGGAGCCGCGGCCGCCAGACCGGGACAACTGAAGCCGTTTGAACCGGTGATGGAGCTTCGGCTCGATCGCTATCTTCGCGGAGGAGACCACAGTTCTTTCAGCGCCGAAGGATTCCCGGCCGTTCGCTTCACTGAGTGGAGAGAGAACTTCAACCACCAGCATCAGCATGTTCGAACAGAAGGCGGAATCGAGTTCGGAGACCTCCTCAAGTTCGATGACTTCCAGTACATTGCGCAGGTTGCCCGGCTGAATATGGCCACGTTGGCCACGCTTGCCTCATCGCCGGGCATGCCTCAAAACGTACGCATCGTAACAACGAACCTCGATAACAACACAACGCTGAAGTGGGATCCGCCTGACGCTGCTCCCACCTCAATCCACTACCAGATCGTGTGGCGCGAGACCGCTGCTTCAAATTGGCAGTTCTCCACAGACGCCTCAAAATATGGGGCCGCCACGGGGAATAACTCCGTCACACTCCCCGTGTCAAAGGACAACGTATTCTTTGGAGTCAGGGCCTGCGACACGGCCGGGCATTGCAGCCAGGCCGTCGCGCCTCTACCGGAACGTCGCTCATGACTTCTTGATGGGGCGCAGCCGATTTCAGAAAACGATACAGACTATTGTTAGCGAGCGCCTGAGACCGCTTGCCAAAGGAGAACGATGCGTTCATCGCGCCGGAAGTTTCTAACGAAAAGTTCGCTTGGATTGATGGCAGTCGCATTGACCGCAAATTCGGCGGAGGCACAGCAGCCTGCAACACCGCCGGGAACCCCAACGGCGTTTGGAACGTCTCCGCCGGTCGGGCCGGCAGTTTCGGTCGAGACGTTCGTTGAAGCCGAAAAGCTGGTGCAGACGGTGATGACGCAGAAAGACCTTGCGCAGGCGGCTGGAAACTGGCAGGAGTCCATGGCGGCCGTGTATGAGCGCCGGGTTGGTCCCAGAAAACTGGCAATTGAGGAGACGATTGCGCCGGCGACCGTGTGGAACCCGACTCTGCCGGGAACCAAGAGCGGGCCCGCGAAAGACGAGTTTTCGATTCGCTCCTATCCCGTGCCGAGTCTTCCCAGGCAGGATGAAGACATCGCCTTCGCACCAGTCACGCTGCTTTCACAATGGATCCGATCGCGGCAGATTACGTCGCAGCGACTTACCGAAATCTATCTCAAGCGGCTGGAGACGTTTGGCCCCAAGCTTCACTGCGTCATTACCCTGACGCGCGAGCACGCGCTCATGCAGGCGAGTGCTGCGGATAAGGAGATCGCCGCCGGCAAATACCGAGGGCCGCTGCATGGAATTCCATGGGGCGCAAAGGACCTTCTGGATACGGCGGGCATTCCCACCACTTATGGTGCGGAGCCGTTTCGCAATCGCGTTCCTTTGCGGGATGCGGCGGTAACCGCCCGGCTGAATGAGGCGGGTGCGGTGCTGGTTGCGAAGTTAAGCCTGGGCGCGCTGGCGCTGAACGATATTTGGTTTGGCGGCCAGACGAAGAATCCCTGGCTCCTTGAGGAGGGCTCGTCAGGTTCAAGTGCGGGGCCGGGAGCGGCTGTGGCTGCGGGGCTCGTGGGATTTGCGATCGGGAGCGAGACGCAGGGCAGCATTGTCAGCCCGTCGATGCGATGTGGTGTTACCGGGCTGCGGCCAACCTATGGGCGTGTGCCGCGCACTGGCGCAATGACCTTGAGTTGGAGCTGCGACAAGCTGGGCCCTATGGCGCGCTCGGTCGAGGACACGATGCTCGTGCTCCATGCCATCAGTGGGCCCGACCCCGGAGACGTGGCAAGTGTTCCCAGCAAACTGGCGTTCAATTCCGATGCCAATGTTACTGGCCTCCGTGTAGGATACATTCCTGCCTGGATGCAGAAAGACCCGGCAACCGAAGTGGACCGGGCGGCGCTTGAAACGGTGAAGAAGGTGGGCATGACGCCGGTGGTGGTGTCACTGCCCGACTGGCCTTACGACTCGCTCAACATCATTCTGTTTGCCGAGTCCGCCGCGGCGTTTGAAGAGCTGACACTGAGCCATCAATTAGATGAGTTGACAATGCAGGTGCCGGATGCGTGGCCGAACACGTTCCGTCAATCGCGGTTTCTGTCGGCGGTGGACTTTGTGCAGGCCGACAGAATGCGCCGCAAGGTCGCGTTGGAGATGGAAAGAGTCTTTTCCGAAGTCGACGTTCTGCTTGTGCCTTCCCTGCGCGACGAGTTCCTGGTCATAACAAACTTCACCGGCCATCCATCTCTCACTTTGAGGGCGGGGTTTGTTGAAGTATCGGAAGCACGGAGTGATTGGGCTCCGGACCCGAAGAACCCTCTACCGAAGTTTGCCGCGCCAAGGCGCGTGCCGCACGGCATAACCCTGGTAGGAAAGCTTTTCGAGGAGGGAACCGTCGCCGAAGTTGGAATGACGCTGGAGCGGGCGTTCGATGTTGCTGCGGTGAGACCCGCGGGCTTCTAGTTCTTTGGCCGAATGAAAATGNNCATCCGGTCACGGACCTAGTCCAACTGAAAACAGCTCCAATCATTTCTTCTCATCCATGAAAGCGATCAGGCGTTGCCTCACCAGAGCTATGTGGCCGTGCATGGCCGCCTGGGCTGCTTTCCGATTGCCCTTTTGCAGTGCATCGAGAATGGCCAGGTGCGCATCCGGCGCCGTTGAAGAAGACAGACTGTACGTTTTGCGCCGGCATAACCATATCTGGCTCTGAACATTGTCCAGTACGCGGCATAACTCCGCATTGCCAGTTGCACTGGCGATCAACCCATGAAACTTTGTATCCTCTTCGATATGGCCGAGCTTGTCGTTGGCTTTAAGAAGCCTGCGCGTACGCCGCGCACTACTGCGCAGATCGGCAATTAACCTGGGGCTAAGTTCCGCCACGCCAACCGCATAGACCTCAAGCATTTCACGAAGCTCGTAGAGATCCTTCACTTCCTTAAGGGAAAACCGCCTCAGGTAGGCGCCGCGGCGAGCTTCGATGCGGATCAAGCCCTCGGTGTGCAGGCTATTCAGGGCTTCGCGCACCGGAGATTTGCTGATCCCCAGCTGATGGGAAAGAAGTTCCTCCGTCAGCCTGGTTGTCTCATCCAGATCTTCATGCAGGATATAAGCCTTGATGCTCTTGTAGGCCAGAGCGGTCAAGTTCTGCGGGGTTTCGAGTTTCTTCATCGCGTTCATCATGAATTCTTGCATTCTACCCTATCTGCTACGTAGTATATGAAATGTCAATCGCGACACTACAGGACCCAATGCCTCCAATCGCTTACCTGGAATGCTCCCGCTGCCAAGCTCGGACCTCGGCGCAATCGCCTCAGACTGTTTGCACGCAATGTGCGGACCAGCCTGCCGGCTCGCTCTTTGTCCGATATGACCTCTCTCATCTGCAAGGCACGACTCCAAACGACGTGATCGCGCCCGATGCTGATTCTGCGTGGGCCGGGATGTGGCGCTATCGCTCCGTACTTCCCGATGTTCCCCCGGTCACGCTCGGTGAGGGTTGGACGCCAATGCTGCGCAGCAAGCGGTATCCCGGCGCATTCATTAAAGAGGAGGGCGCCAATCCAACGGGAACATTCAAAGCGCGCGGACTTGCGCTGGCCGTGACCATGGCGCAACACTATGGATTGCGAAAACTCGCCGTCCCGTCGGCAGGGAATGCAGCCGGAGCGCTGGCGGCCTACGCGGCGGCTGCTGGGATCGAAGCTCATATCTTCATGCCGCGCGATGTTCCCTTCGCCAACTATCTTGAAGCGGTTGCATACGGGGCAAACGTCACGCTGGTGGATGGGTTGATCTCCGACTGCGCCCGCATCATTTGTGAGCGGAAGCAGGAGGAAGGATGGTTCGACATTTCCACGATGAAGGAGCCGTTTCGCATCGAAGGCAAGAAGACGATGGGATACGAACTGGTAGAACAACTGGGTTGGGAGTATCCGGACGCGGTCTTTTACCCTACCGGCGGTGGCGTTGGACTGATTGGCATGTGGAAGGCTTTTGAAGAGTTGGAGCAGCTTGGCTGGGTCAAACCGGGAAAGCGGCCGCGCATGATCGCAGTCCAAGCTTCAGGCTGTGCCCCCGTCGTCCGCGCTTACGATGCGGGCGTCAACCGCTGCCAGGTGTGGCAGAACGCCTCCACCTTCGCCGCGGGCCTCCGCGTTCCCAA
The DNA here is from genome assembly GCA_003138365.1 of Acidobacteriaceae bacterium. GTDB lineage: Bacteria > Acidobacteriota > Terriglobia > Terriglobales > Acidobacteriaceae > Telmatobacter. The sequence goes on along the minus strand of PLFY01000167.1, from coordinate 118,101 downwards.
GCCGTACGGCGATTCCATCATCCTTGATATCCTTCGAAATTCCGGCGGCATCGCGCTTGCGCTCACCGATGAAGAGATCCTCGCTTCGATCCTCGACTGGGCCAGGAATGAAGGGATTCTGCTTTCGCCTGAAGGCGCTGCGGTTACCGCCGCATACGACCGGTTGTTGGCCAGCGGAGAGCTCAAAGCATCGGACCGTGTCGTGCTGTTTAATACCGGCGCGGGACTGAAGTATGCGGATGTTATCGCGGAAGCGATGCACCTCATGCGGCCCTTATCGGAGTTGCAGCCCGCATGATGTCCTGTTTCGAACCGCACGCGTCGGCGCGGAGTTGGCGGAGCGTGCTTGCGAATCGAGTAAGTGGCCGCCGTTGCATAATGAATGCAGTCAACATCTGACTTCCAAATGATGCCTGAACGGATTGCGAAACGACCGCGCACCATGGCCAGGTTCTCTCCGATCCTCGCTTTGGCCGGCACGGTGTTATGGCTGGCGGGAGTGGCCGCGGGCCTGCTTGGCCATCAAGCTCTCGGTGTGGCCCTGCGTGTGATTGCCATTTCGCTGTTCGCCTCTGCCGCTCTGTGCCGGCCCTCGCTTCTTGTCTGGACATTTCTTGCCATGCTGGGGGGAGTCGAGTTAGGCCTGGATTTACCGCATTTCGCTGCACAGACGCACTTCCTGGGCGAACTTTTCCTGCGCCTGATTCGCATGATCGTAGCGCCGCTCATCTTTGCCACCATCACGACAGGCATCGCCGGGCACAGCCAACTGCGCAACATCGGACGCGTGGCTCTGAAGGCGCTCATCTTCTTTGAAGTTGTCACAACGCTGGGCCTGATCATCGGCGCATTGGCGATGGCGCTCTCTGGCGCCGGTTGGGGCATTGCACTGCCGCTCGCTCAGGATGCGCCACCCGCCGTGCAGAGCATGCAGACCTGGCAGCAGGTTGTGGTTAATCTCATCCCGGACAACATTGCGCAGGCCGTCGCACAAAACCAGATTCTACAGGTTGCGATCTTTTCAATACTCTTCGGAGCGGCGCTGGCGCTGCTGCCCGAACAAAAGCGCGCACCGCTCGTCTCTGTTCTTCAGGCTCTTGCAGACACCATGTTTCAGTTGACGCGCTTCGTCATGGTGCTCGCTCCGCTGGCGGCTGGCGCTGCCTTGGCCTACAACGTGGGCAGCATGGGGTTGGTTTCGCTGCTGCCTCTGGTTAAACTCGTGCTGACCTACTACACGGCGTTGGCTGCATTCTGTCTGTTGGTGATGCTCCCTATCCTCATCGCCTTTCGTATTCCATTGCGCAGGTTTATTGCCGCAGTGGCCGAGCCCGCTGCGATCGGATTTGCAACCACAACCTCGGAGGCAGCCCTGCCGCTCGCCATGGAGCGCATGGAAGAGTTTGGCGTGCCTCGCTGGATTGTCGCTTTCGTGATTCCCACTGGGTACAGCTTTAACATGACGGGGTCGAGCGTCTATTTGTCCATGGCTGCCGTATTTGCTGCGCAGGCCGCGGGTATGCATCTGAGTTTGTCTCAATATGCCGCGATTCTGGCTACGTTGATGCTGGCCAGCAAAGGAGTGGCTGGGGTTCCGCGCGCCGTTTTGGTTGTTCTGCTGGCCACAGCCAGCGCGATTCATATTCCCACCACTCCCATCCTGCTCATCCTCGGCATCGACGCCTTGATGGACATGGGCAGGACACTGATGAACGTTGTGGGAAATTGTATGGCCTCCGTCATCGTTGCCCGCTCGGAAGGAACTCTTTCCGACCTCTGTGAACCGTTGCAGCCTTAGTTGGTGCGTACCGGCCAGGGGAGATTGCCGCGCTGGCCGCGGCACTGCACTTGTACTTTAAGCAGTTGGCTTGCCTTCAAAGTGCGCCTCAATCTCCTCAAGCGTCTTGCCTTTTGTCTCCGGAAGGAAGAAGGCCGCAACAACGAAGTAAATCACCGTGAAGCCGGAGAACAGGAAGAACATCGAAGAGTAGCCGTACTTGCTGACGAAGGGCAGAAAGATGCCGGCCAGCGTTGTGGAAACCAATTGATTGATAACAAGGGCAATGCTCATGCCGTTGGAGCGGATGCGCGTCGGCATCAACTCTGACAGCGCGAGCCACACGCACACACCGGGGCCCACGGCATAGAAAGCCATGAAGACGTACAGTCCGAATGCAACCAGCCAGCCGTGGCGCGCATCGGGCACGCGGCCAATCGGCGCCTTCACGATTTTCAGCGGCGCGGACTGTGCAGCCTCAAGATTGGCAAATGGATTCTTGAAGAATGCCTCCACCTTGTTGGCCGGCACGCAGCTTGCGCGCGTGATCTGTATGGGCAAGGCAGCTGGGTCGTCGGAACGCACAAAGCTGGTGGCGGCGGTAAAGTCGCCATAGGAGTAAATGATGGCCAGCGAGGCGCGATCGCCATCAACCTGCTTGGCCAGTTTGTCCGCAACGCCCTGTGCGGCCAGCAACTGGTTGGCTTCGGCCCGGTCGAAGCGCAAGGTCAGTTCCTGATTCGGGCTCACCATGGCTTGCACCCGGCTGCTCAAGTCCACGCTTACGTTTTCAGTGCGCAGAAACAGTACGCCTACTCCCACCAGCGAGACGATGATCCCGCTCGTGCCCAGAATCAGCAGGAACCTGCGCCCCTTGCGGTCAACCAACATCATTCCCACCATGGTCATCAGGAAATTCACCACAGTGAAAATCACATAGCCCCAGTGCGCATGAAGGTCGGAGAGGCCGCTCTGCAGCAGAATGCCGGCGTTGTATCCAATGATGGAATTGATCCCCGTAGCCGTGTTGCAGAACAGAATGACGCAGGCGAGCAGGAACGGAATCACATACTTGCGGCGGAGCAGGGAGTCGTGCAGCTTCTCCCCGGACGAGCGTTTTGCAGTCGCCGTGTGCGCCGTTTCTTCCATCTCAGCTAACTCGATGCCGGCCTGTTCTGGAGTGCGTGAGCGCAGCAGCGCCTCATGCGCCAGCGTCTTCTTCCCACGCCGGAAAAGCCAGCGCGGCGACTCCGTCACAAACAGGCTGCCCAGCACAAACAGCACGCCCGGAGGCAGCGAAACCCAGAAGATCCGCCGCCACGCTTGATCCTTGAACCCAAACAGCGTTGCCGCGTCTGCTGTGCTTGCCACCGCCTGGACACGGTAACTGAAATAGATGCCCACCACCGCCGCCGCCACGATTCCCAGCGTCAACAGCCACTGGAAGGCGCCGGTTCCCTTGCCCCGGTCGCGCGCCGCCAAACACTCCGCCAGATACAGTGGAACCACCACGCCGATCAGCCCGCCGCTCACGCCCTGAAGCAGCCGTCCGAAGAAAAGAGGCCCATACCCCTGCGAAAGGGCAATCACCGGAATGCTCACAATGAAAGAAAATCCGCTGAGAATCATCAGCGGCTTGCGGCCCAGCCAGTCGGCGAGCATTCCCGCGAACAACGTTGAAAACACGCTCCCCAGCAGCACCGCCGCAACAATCACCGAGAGCTGCGCGGCGGTCAGGCGCGAGGTCGCTTCCAGGTAAGGCAGCGCGCCTCCGATAATCCCTACGTCGATTCCATACAGCAATCCACCCAGGCCGGCGACGACCAGCAGAAAGAGGTTGTAACGGCGCTTTGAGGAGGCGCTTGCGGATTCGGGCAGGGTGTCGATGCTGGTCATGGCGGTTAGGGTGTACTCTCTCACAATTTGCTCAGAGTTTCGACTCGGCGGAAGATATTCGGCAGGCTATCCAATCCTTCCTGCCGCGGAGTGCCGCCCCGCCGGGGCAAAACAACTGTGTTCCTGAATCGAAAAATCATGCGTGCGGCAAGTCGAAAATGATCGTATTTCAGGATGGCGAACTGTTTTTCCTGTAGGCTCGGCACCCGTGAGGCCGCTTCATCCCACGACTTCGTTTTTTGCTGTTTTCGATTCCGCGCTAGTATACCTCCGGTGGCGTCTCGCGGGATTCTCTCCGCTCCTTTCCAGGAAAGCCAATGCAGTCCATGAACGCATCCTGAAAACCGGGGTCGGCGGCAAGACTGACATGCTCGATGTTGGGCAGGATGGGCTGGTCCGCCGAGAGAAGCATCATCTTGGCGCCGCTGCCGGCAGATGCGCTGTGAGGCAGCACCTCCATCCGTGATGCATTTTTTCCTGCAATGACGCGTACCTAGAAGAAAGAAAGTCAAATCCTCAAAGGAAAGAGAAACTCATGTCATCGAATCCAGCGGTAATTCCCCAGGGTCCAGCCCCGACTTATACGTTGTTCGACGCCGGCGCGGTCGTCATTGCCACGTTCTTTGGCACTCCCGTTGTGGGATGCTCCCTGATGGCCCTCAACTATCGCCGCCTGGGGCAGGGGGGCAAAGCGGCGATGACGCTCATCGTCGGGATTGCGGTCACAGGGTTGGCGATCCTGCTCGGTTGGCAATTGCCGCAGAGCGTGTCCTACCTGGTCGCCCTTGCGCTGCTGATCGGGATGCGGGTGAGCGCCCAACGCTTGCAAGGCGCAGCGGTGAAGGACCATGTCCAGAGGGGTGGGCCACTGGGCTCGAAGTGGCTCGCTTTTGGATGGGGTGCGGCGTTTTGCGTCGTCTTGTTCGGCGTCATCTTCGCCGTGGTGTATAAACCCAGTGATCCCGGGGTCATGATTGGGTCGAAGGACGAGGTCTATTACTCCGGCTCCGCAACCAAGGAGGATGCCCAGGCGCTCGGGAACGCGCTGAAGACCAGTGGATACTTCAGCGATAAGGGTGCGGACGTCATTCTGGCGAAAGGGAAGGACGGCACCATTGTTTCGTTCGTCGTCAAAGACGGATTCTGGGACCAGCCTGGAACGCTTTCGTCTTTCGAAGGGGTTGGACGCGTGGTTGCTCCGTCTGTTGGAGGATTTCCGATTCAATTGCGCTTGCTGGATTCAGCGCGCGACATCAAGAAGGAATCCACCATTGGGCGAGCCTCATTTGCCGGCAATGACCATATCTACTACCTTGGCTCAGCCACCGAGTCGGAGGCCCAGGCACTCGGCCAATCGCTCAAGGCCGGAGATTTCTTCGGGGGCAAAGGAAGCGACGTCTTTCTGTCCAAGCACAGCGATGGCACTGTGATTTCATTCGTCGTTGGGGATGGAGTCTGGGACGATCCCGCCATGGTTGCCGCCTTCGAAAAGCTTGTTCGCCAGGGAGCGCCTGGTGTCGGCGGCCTTCCAATCAGGCTTCGCATGGTCAATACTTCACTTGAAGTCAAGAAGGACGAAGTGGTCAACTGAGCGTCGCCCGTAGTCCTGGCCGGCAACTCCTCACATTGCCGGCATCACGCGCCACCTTCCCCGCAGCCCTCATTTGGACTGCGGGCGCGATCGATGCACACGCCGTCTTCAGTGCAGTTGATAGGGCTGAGCCGGGGTGGGAACGGGATCGCCTGCCTTTGGAAGGTCGATGCTTGCGGCGCCATGCAGCCCGATGCCGGTTACGTTGCAGGTGTTGATCGGCGCCCCGGCGCTCCACATCACGCGAACACCGGTCGAAATAGCTTTGCATATCTCCATGTCGTGGTACCCTTCGATCGAAAACTGGCCAACGGCAAATGCCTGTCAATCCCGATGCGGAATAGGCTGCGCTGGAACCGGCTGAACTTGCCCAGGCTTCTCGACCTCGCGGACCAGCGGTGACGCGCCGTTCAGGAAAGCCGGGTCCATGGAAGCAATGTCCGCGCGAAAACTCACGGTGTTCGCGGTGGGAAAGCTCGCCGGGACCTTCTGCGACACTTTCCCCGTCGCGGCCCACTCCGTTCCACGCTGAAACAAGGTCATCAGACCGACGCAGCTTAATGCAGACACATCGTGGCCCATCGTAGTGTGAAAGACCCTTCCCTTTCCATAACTCACCACCATGACCATTGGTTCGTCCCGATCCGTACCCTTATTCTTCGCATCGGAGTGGGCTGTTGCCAGCACTGTCATGTTCTTGCCCGGGCCGCGAAGAGTGGCGTAAAGCTCGTCGGCAGCGTGCATCCACACCGGTGGCAATCCCTTCATGATGGGATGCTCGGGCTGCCGCGTCACGACCTGAAAGGGAAGCCGAGCCCCATGAGATCCGGCGGATCCGGGGCTGGGATCGGAGACCAGCTTGCCGTCCTTGACGTACCACATCGGTCCAGCCTTTTCAGTGCGATTTCTCCAGCCGCCGATTCCGGTCATCAAGTTATACGCCGGCCAGTCAGGGAAGGCATTATCGGCCGCATGCACCACGACCAGTCCGCCGCCGTCGCTGACATATTTTTCAAATCGCAAACGCAGCGCCTCTGGCCAGTCGGGAGCATCGTAGTTGGAAATGATCACCTGGTAATGGCTCAGGTCGGGCTCAAAGCCGCTGAGGTCTCCGTCCGACTGCGGAGCGGTTAAAACAGTGACCTGAAACAATCCGGTCTCCTCAAGCTCAGCTCTCAGCACAGGAGTGGTCAGCCTCCAATTGTGGTAGGGTCCGGCGCTTTGCCCATCGAGTAGCAGCACGCGGATCATAGTGAATCCATGAGCAGGAGGCGGTGGGGCCGCGGAAGCGACGGGAGCGATAAAAAGAATGCTCAGGAGAACGATGGAAGCTAACTGCTTCATGGCCAAATCCTCATCATGCGCTATGTTCTTGTGTGCAGGAGAAGGATACACCCGGCACGGGCAGGATATCGCGATTCTCCGGCACAGAGATGGTCGCCCGGACTGGCCTGATGTCGATCGACATTTGCCGGCAACTATTGGTAATTGCCGATCAGGACAAATGGCGCCCAGTAGAACGGATGCGAGTACTTTGACTCCCTGCCCATAGACGTTTCATCCTGCTCGAGCTGAGGCCCGCGTTCTTTCCCGCCATTCGGGGCCGCGGCGGCTGAATCGTGCAGCAGCGCCAACTGCGCCTGTCGCAAAGCCTCCGCCTTGCCCGCCGCGGGATTCTTCACCCATCGCGTATAAAAGTCGCTCATCAACCGGCTCGTGCTGGCGTCATTCACATCCCACATGGTTGCCAATACGGCTTCCGCATCCTTCTGCTGAGCGATCATGCCCAGACTATCCATCTCCGTGCCGTCTCTGGTTTTATAATCCTTCGCGGTGCTGCAGGCTGACAGGGTCAGGAGGCGCGTTCCGTGAAAGGCAACCGTGGAATGTTCCATCTCAGAGAGATTCCACTCATATCCTTTCGCATCGCCGGTGTCTTCTCCGCCCATCATCAGAAACGGTTCTTCGCCGCTGCCCGTTTCCACCACAAAATGGCTGGCAATATGCACCACGGCGAAGGTCTTGCCGGCGCCGAGCTCTGTCTTCAGCGCGGCCAGGGTGAACTGTTCATTGGGCAGCAGCCTTCCTTCCATCGGGCCATGCGACTCAGGCACGGCGGGATCGTGGACCACGGCATCCAACTCCGGCATCACGCCGGGAAGCGCCGGCAGACCGCCATAACTTTTTGACAAGCCCATCGCCAGCACGCTGGGAATGGGCCCGTTCGTCAGCGGCGAATCCGTCATATGGCCGTAGCTCTCGGGCGTGAAGAGAACATTGTTGAAGCGCTCAAGCATGTAGCGATGACCGTCATAGAGCGCGGCCATCGGCAAGTAGCGGAGCGCGTCGTCCAATGACCATAGCAGTGTTGGGACTCGGCCATCCTTGGCAGGAGGCGTTTCCATCCCTTTCAACTCACCTTCTATGGGAGCCACGATGATTGCATACAACTGCGCCAGAAGCGGCTTGGGATCGGAGGTGCGCGCGGCCAGGCTGTCCAGCACTTCAAACACCTTGCTGCGCAGCTCAGCCGGCGTCGCCTTCAACTCGACCTTCTTGCGCGTACTGGCCGTGACCACAATCGCATAGGCATGATCTTCCCCCATCAGAATGCGGATGCCCATGACGCGAGGCCCCAGTTTCGCCAGCGTGTTCTGAAGATAGCTTTGCCGCGAGTCCTCGCCGGCTTGGGGTCCATTCTCTTTGCCGGCGCCGGGTTTGCCCTCCAGGCCGGGAAAGATCGTGCTGGTGAAGTAAGCGAAAATCTCTTTGATTCCCTGCTCAAGGCTTGCGCCCAAAGCCTTCAGTTGAGCGTCTTCGGCGGGGGTACGCGTCGCCTTCGCTTGCAGAGCCGCATACTGCATGCTCAAACTCTCGAGAGCGATCGCCTTCTGCTGCTGTGAGTTCAACTCGTCTTGTGCCTTTTGTTGCGCGGCACTGAGTTTCAGCGGTTCAACTTTGGCCCCCGCATCGGGAGCGGCGCCGCGCACAACGTCATTCAACTCCTGCTCCTTAAGCAGATCCAGAACCTGTTCGGCCTCGCCCAGCCTGTCGGTCTCCACCAGGAGCTCGGCCAGAATGCGATAGGTTGCCGACCTCGATTGCGCGAATCCAGCCTGAAGGTCTTTATCCAGGCCAGTCATGTTCTTGCGAATCTCCTGATAGGAATTCACCGCATCCAATCCGAAGAAGATCGCGACTTCAGGACGATGCTGCTTTTCGAAGCCGACCATCATCGCGGTGTCAATCCCGCCCTGCATATCCGGATCGCCCGCGGCCTTTGCCAAATTCAATGCGGCAAGCGTGTACGGAAACGCCGTTTGGGGCTGGCCCAGACGGTTATACGCCATGCCGATGCCGCTCAAGGCCATGGCCTCGCCGCGGCCTTCCTTCACTTCCCGCCAAATTGGCAGCGCTTGAAAGTTGATCTCCAGCGTTTTGTTAAACTCCCCGAGGTCGAACCAGGCTCTGGATATATTGTTCATCGTCATCGCTTCGCCGCGGCGGTTGCCTACTTCACGCCAGATGGGCAATGACTGGTTGTAAAAATCCAGTGCCTTCCGCGGTTGACCGATATCGGCATAGACCCTGCCGATGTCGTTCAGGTCCAGCGCCTCGCCGCTTCGGGTTCCCACTTCACGCCAGATAGGCAATGCCTGATTGAAGTAATCGAGCGCCGTCTGTTTTTGGCCCAGATGGCCATAGGTTCTACCCATGTAGTCCAGGGTGCCCGCTTCCCCTTGGCGGTTGCCAATCTCGCGCCAAATCGCCAGTGCCTGCCTGTAGGCTTCCAGCGTCTTTTGCATCTGGCCCATATCGGCATAGGTCCTGCCGATATTGCTCAGGGTCAGCGCCTCGCCGCCGCGCTCTCCGATCTCACGCCAGATGGGCAAAGCTTGATTGAGATACCCCAACGCCTTTGGACCCTGGCTCATATCGGTATAGACTTTGCCGATATTGTCCAGGGTGTTCGCCTCGCCGCTTCGGGCGCCCGCCTCACGAAAGATGGTTAGAGCCTGATTCAGGAAATCCAGCGCCTTGTCCTCTTGCGCCAGGTCGGAATAGACCCTGCCGATATAGTCCAGCGCCAACGCCTCGCCGCGGCGGTTGCTTGTTTCGCGCCACATTGGCAGTGCCTGGTTCAAGACTTCCAGAGCCTTTGGTTCCTGCCCTAAGTCGGCAAAGACTCTGCCCATGTTTGTCAAAGTCAGTGCCTGGGCGCCGTGGTTGCCTCCGTTGCGTTCGATTTGCAATGCCTGGTTGTAGACATCCAGGGCCTTCTGCGGCTGGCCCGTCTGTCGATACAGTGGACCAAGAGTATTCAGTTCAATCGCCACATTCCTGTAGTTCTTTGCGGCGCGCGCCTCAGAAAGCTTTTGCTCGTGCTGGGTGATTTGATCTTTCGGCGACCCGCTTTGGCCCAGGGCGAGCGGAGCAGCCGTCAGCAATCCGATGCTCAGGCACGCCACGATGCAAATTGCTTTTGCCAGACTCATCTCTCGTCCTTCGCTGCCTGGTGGTGTCCGACACAGATGGTCGTTTATGTTTTGAAAGGGCACGACTTCAGTCGTGCCGTAAACGGCCCAAAAACGAGCTGGGCTTTAGCCCCTGAGGGAAGCTTCTTCTACGAATTCAACCCGTTCACGGGCATCGGTAAATGATGCTATTTGCGGCGGACACCACAAGGCTCGGCGTCTGCTTTACTGCACTGCCTTGTTCACCTCAGCGCCAGCCGCTCGCAGTGCAAAATCCGCATCCTCGGAACTCCTGCTCATCACGGGATGCTGATGCAATCCAGCGGCCGACACGCGCTGCGATACTTGTTGCGCCACCTCGGCATAGACCTGGCTCAGCGGAGCCATTCCCTTGTCGTTCTTCAGCGCCTGCAAAAGGAAATACGTGAAATATCCATGCCTGAGTTCGTCGCTCTCCAGAGATTCCTCATTCACCTGACTGGCCGACATCACAATCCGTCCAGTCCCCTGGCTCATGCGCGCCAGCATCTGGTTCGACGGCGCTGTATTCGCCATTGCAGCGTTCATTTTGGGCGACTCGTTCTTCATCGAGCCGCCGCTGTAGCAAGTGTCCAAGATAACCGCTGTGCGCAGCGCCTTCATGCGCGTAGCCACGGCGTTGGCCAACTCGACCATGGGATACGCCGTAGCGAACATGGCGTCCTCGTCGAACTTGCCCGCGGAGTAAACCTCAGTGTCATATGTGACCAGGTAATTCGCACCGCCCGCCGTATCCAATGTGCGCGGCGTGCCGTGGGTCGCAACGTAGATGAGCACCAGATCGTTCGGCTGCGCATGCCGCGCTATCCAGTTCAGTTCTTCCTTGATGTTCTTCGTTGTCGCCTGCTCATCGGTAAGCACATGAACATTGGCCGTGGGAAAGCGGCCGATGCCCGGATCTTTCAGTTGCGCCGCAATCGCATTCGCATCCGCGGTGGTGTAATTCAGGCGCGGAATACTCCGGTCGCTGAAGCGGCCAATGCCGATCACCAACGCCCACTTCTGCTGCACTGGACCGGGGGCAGCCGCGGGCGTGTCCGGCGTCTTTGTCTCGTCTCCCTCCGCCACCAGGCCGCGCCCGGCAGGCGTAGCCAGCACCAACGGATTCAATCCCTGCCGCAGCGCTTCTGAACCGGTAAAACGCGCCTTGTCCATGGCATACTTGGCAAGCGCGTCGTGGCCGAGCCGCTGCTCCACGAGGCTCCGGTAGTACCATCCGTCGCCCAGTTCTCCGCATTCTGAAACCGCGTGCTTGAGCAACTGCAGCGCATCTTCAAAGGCACTCTGATCGCTCTGAGGAGAAATGCGCTCCAGCGCCTGAACCACCAGGTCCTTGCCTGCGCCGCAGCGATCTCCTTGTCCCCACGCAGACGAACAGACGCTGGCCGCCGCAGCCAGCAGCGCCAAACACACCACTCGGCTTGGCCAACGATTTCTCATTTTGCCGCTGCAGGCTTGCGCGCTGCCCGCGCCTTCATTGCCGTCAGCACTGGTGCGCTCACTCCGCTGCCGGTCAGGTCCTGTTGGCCCGCGGCGCTCAGGTCGAAATTCACTGCCTTGGATGCCCGTATCGTCTGGGCCACGGTGTCGTCATCCACTCCAGAATTCACCATCGCGATCACCTTGGCATTGGTGAGCGCGTTGGCCGGGGCGCCTGCCTTGCCGCCCGTTCCCGATTTACCCGCCGTACTTTCGATCTTGATCGTCGTTGGTATAACTTTCTGGCTCTGCTGATCCTCAAGTTTCTTGTAGTGTTCGATTGCCGTCTCAATGCGCTTCTGGGGCTGAAGGAAATACTTCTCTGCCGGCCTTGCATCGATGGCTTTGCCGTAGTTGATCGCAGCCTCGTCCAGAAAATTCATTGCGGCCTTCTCATCTTCGGCCTGGTACGCCAGCGCCTCATAAGCCACGCCGATGTTATAGAGCCGGTAGGCATCGTCCTCCCGCTTTGAAAACGGCGGCGCGGTCTCAAACGTCTCCAGGGCGCGTTGCCACAGTCCCGCTTCCGCCTGCTTGTCGCCCGCATCCAGAGCGCCCTTTTTTTGAGCGAGGTATACATCCACGGCTTCTTTTGTGTTCACGATGTGCTCTGCAATCTGCCGCACGGCGTCAGCCATCAGGAGCGATTGAAGCTCCGCATCGGTGGGTGGATTGAGAGCTTCGCTGCTCGTTCCGCCTTTAATCCGCTTCCAGGTGGTCGTCACTGTGCCTTTCACGCCCTGGGACGCCGAATTCCCAAACCCGTCGAACTCTTCGTCGTACTTCGCGGTCACATTGTCGGAACCAAGCACCTGGCCGCCCGCGCCCTTAGCCTGGAAAGACACACTCAGCGATCCTGTCACGCGCTTATACGACTGGTTCATCGCCGCGCCCATGCTTACTGCCAAACCCGGCTTTGTGCTTATCGTGGGCGCAGGATGGGAATACGCGGTGATCTGGCATGTAATCACAACAGATGGGCTGTTCTCATTCGATCTCAGTTGCGGATCGTCCTTCAGCAGCTCAGTCTCCAGAAGAGCCTGCAAATCGTGCGCCACGTCGGCCTGGTCGCCGTGCCCCGTCGCCCGCACCTTGAACGTGGTTCCAGTCAAATGCACAAGGGCCGGAAGCTGGCGCTCGAGAGTAACCCTCTCCTTCGCCGCGCCAAAATCCTGACCTCCGGCCGCTGTCGCCGAAAGCAGCCCGATGCTCAGGAATGCCATAAGTCGTTTACGCCGTATCAGGTTCATCTTTTCCTCGTGGCTCTATCCGGTTGCACTTGCTCTCGCTCTCAATTATCCGCTCCAGCGCTCATCCTGCAAACCTGCAATCAAGTGCAAGCACAGGGGACAGCTTGGATGCGCCGCCTGAAGCCGGGGCCTTTTTCTGAAGCTTTCTTGGCGGCCGCGGCGGCAAACGGGCATGGTCATTCTCCTTCAGGGAGATTCATCAAGAGAGTTGGCTGACCCCGATGCCAGCTCAGAAACTTACTTTGCCGCTGAAGGCGCAACGCTGCGAATTCTCGTCATTTCGATGCCCCAGTTGGTTGGTACCGGTTCAGCAAAACCGCGCGAACCGCTGCTGGCGCTGCTGAGCAGCTTTTGCAAGGGGGAATCCGGGCCGCGCGCCCCACGCGTCGCGACCCCCTCGAAGTTCAGCGCGGAAGGATCGGGCAATGGTTGCGCCGTGCTCAGCAGAATCAGCGTGTCCAAACCGTAGGGCTCGCCTATGCGCAATGTGAGCGAGTGGGGCAGAACGAACTTCCGGTCGCTTTCACCGGCGTTTGGAAACTGGTTTTCCGAGTAGTTAATCGGATAGAGCAGCTCGCCTTTTCCGTGACAGTCGATGTCCAGGACGTAAACCCAACGCGGGTCGGTGACAGGGCCGTCCGACTGCAAAGCCATCTTCATGCGGTCGCCCTTCTGAGCGGGCTGGTCCGCGGGCAACGCCGTCTCGTCCGAGGCGCGAACCAGCGTCAACTTATAGTAGCTAGCCGCCGATTCGCCGGTAGCGCTGTCCGACAGGTTGATCCAGCCGTGGACCTTGCCCAGGCGCAGCGCATACTCGTTCAGCTTCTTGCCCACGGAGTCGATTCCTGTAGCATCGACGAGCGCCGTCCAGTCCGTGCGCACCGGATACGGCGAGGTTGCCGAGCAGCCGGGACTGTGGTCGTTGACCGGGTTTGCCCGCGGACCGGCGTCAAACTCGCTCTTGTGGAACCACGCATAGGCGGGCCCGGTCTGGGTCAGGACGCTGGTCAGAATGTAATTGGCGCTGGCAAGGTTGGCCGCACCTTGAACGGCGCTGCCGCTGTCCCGCATCGCAAGCTTGGCAGCCAGTTCTTTTGGCGCTGGAAGGTTGACCCAGAGTTTCGCGCCCGGTTGAAGATGCTGCTTCAGTCCATCCGCCGTCAGCTTTGCACCCAGGCGGATCGGCGCGGTTGGCTTTGTGTCCAGATTGATGGTCGTCGAAGACTCCGCGGCGGGTGGAGCAATGGCCGTCGCATGTTGCAGCGTCCAACTGGTTCCGTCCCAACTCAGGATGTCCGTCCAGGTTTCTTCCGCAGGGTCTGAAACTGAGACGGCGCCGGAGGCTTTCACCTGTGCGGCGGCTGCAAGGATGTCGTCTTCAGAAAGATTCGACGGCCCCAGCCAGAAAAGCAGCGGATCGGACTCAGCGGGAACTAGCTTGGTCAGCTCAAACACATCGCCGGGAGCAACCTTCGCCTTTGCTGGACTCACCACATTCGCAGTGGACCGCGCAATGCCATCCAATTCGTGGACGCGCAGAACTACCCCTTTGCCGGCGCCCGTTTCAGCCGTCGAGGTGAACTCGCTGCCGGGGCCGATGCCGGAGACGCGCCCAATGTCCAGCCACACCAGGCCGTCCTCATCGGTCTTCAGCGCGGCGGTGAGCACCTTGCCGCTGTCTGCCGCCTGGCCACCGAAAAGAGGCTGCTGGCGCCGAGCGGACGAAGCGTCAAGATCCGGTTCCTGATCGGAGACGCCGTTGCCCTCGAGCACCGCCTTCACGCGTTGATACACAACGGAGGCAGGCGCATTGGCCGGGAGAACTTGCAAGGCCTCAACCAGAGCCGCGGTGAAGGCCCCATGAGGCTCGGTCATGGTTTCGGAAGGAGGCGATTCCTTTGCCGTTTGGTCCTGCTGCGCGGCGGAGAAGACCAGCGCGGGATTGTCTTCGCGCTCGGTGGGTGCGGGCCGGGATTGCCCGTTGGGGAGAGCGTCTGGAGCCTCGGCAATGTCCCGCGAATCGAAGGCCAGGCTGCGCTCGCGATACTTGGGCCCGATGCCGCGCGTGGCCCCGCCGCTGTGGCAACTGTCGAAGATCGCGGTCAGATGGATCCCCTTGTCCAGGGCAGCATTGAAGATGCGCGTCATCTCCCGGTCGCGGACATCGTAGCCGCCTTTGTAAGCGTCGGCGGGAACCAGCGTGCTGTCGGCGTGAACCAGCTTTCCATTCACCAGAACCTGGAGCTTTGTGCCCTTGCTGTTGATCCGCAGGGAACCATGGCTGGCGTCGTAAAACACCACCGTGTCGCCCCGCTGCGGCAAGTCCACGAGATACTTCTGCATTGCCGCAAGAATGCCGTCGCGGCTGGTTTGTGCGGCAGGCAAAACCACCACCCCGGCCCTTGGACGAGGCGGTCCAGGGTTGGTAAGCAGGACCACCTTGTCCGCGCGGAAACCGAACTTGGGGCTGACCAGCAGGTCAGCCATCGCCTGAGCATCGTTGACAGAGCCTTCAAGATTCTCAAAAGCGCTCAGTTCGCAGCGTCCGTAGATGCAGCCTGCGGGATGCTCAGCCTGGGTGCCGGCAGGCTGGTAGGTGTTGATCCCGATCAGCAGCGCGCGCTTGGTCTGTCCGGCAACTTGCAGGCCGGAGAGAACGCATAGAACAACGGAAATGGCGCCGAGGTACCGCTTCATAGGCCCTCCTACAAGGGGTTGTGTCAGGGTATAGCGTGCGCATGACTGGATGCAACAACAATGTACCCTGAATCGATCCCCGAAGGCTTTGACACTGGTTTCTCGCCGAAGTCGCGGGCACAGGACCCTCTGCCCTCTTCGTGCTGTCGCTTTCCTGAGTCGATTTCCCTCAAGAGCCCCATCCGGGGAGAAGGCCACGGAAGTGGCGGAATCCACCCCGAACTGCGGCGTCAAGTAGACATGCTCCGGCTCAGCATTTACCACTCTTGCCCTTAGATGGATGCAAAAAACAGTTATCCAGCTTTTCCCTCTGAAACGCGAAAATTGTCGTTGGTTGCTTTTTGGTGAGTGTTGAGCAGTTCTGCTCAGAACTCTGAAATCGCGGCTTGTTATTGTGGCGAGGTTAAGCAGTGTCGGTATTCCACGCTGATCCGACAAAATGACGATCTTTGGACACTGTGTCACCACGGTTGGACGAGAGGTTACAAATGCGCAAATTCAGAGTTGGTATCACGTATTTCCTGGCGGCTTTATTGGTCGTTTTTGTAGCCGGCTGCGGTCAGGAAGTGGTAACGGTTCCCTCCGTGGTGTCCACAATCCCCGCCAACGGCGTTACGAATGTCGTCATTAACACGCCCATCAGCGCGACGTTCAGCATAGCGATGAATCCAAGCACGATTAACACTTCAACCTTTGCGGTAACCGGGCCGGGCGGCGCGGCCGTCGCTGGAGCCGTTGCATACAGCGGTTTAACTGCGACGTTTACGCCGGCTGCCGTTCTCGCATACGGAACCATCTACACGGGCACGATTACCACCGGTGCTACCGATCCAGGTGGTACTCCGCTGCTTGCCAACTATGTGTGGACCTTTACCACGATTACGCCGCCTCCTGCGGTGATGGCCACGGTCCCCGCGAACGGAGCCACGAATGTACCCATCGGTCAGGTGCTTACCGCGACCTTCAGCGAGGCGATGGCCCCGCTAACGATCAGTGGAGCGACCTTTACGGTGACTGGACCGGGCGGAACCGCTGTAAGCGGAAACGTCACTTACTCCGGCCTGGTGGCGACATTTACGCCGGCTGCAAGTCTCGCCAACAGCGCGGTCTATACGGCCACGATCACCACCGGGGCTGCGGATCTGGCGGGCCAGCCTCTGCCCGCCAACTATGTTTGGACCTTTACCACGATTACCCCTGTGCCTGTGGTGACAGCCACGGTCCCTGCGAACGGAGCCACCAATGTGCCCGTCGGTCAGGTGCTTAGCGCGACCTTCAACGAGGCGATGACCCCGGCAACGATCGGTGCGGCGACCTTTACGGTGACTGGGCCGGGCGGAACCGCTGTAAGCGGAGCCGTTGCTTACTCCGGCTTGGTTGCGACGTTTACGCCGGCTGCAAGTCTCGCCAACAACGCGGTCTACACCGCCACCATTACAACTGGAGTTACGTCTCTGGCAGGGACTCCGCTGGCGGCCAGCAAGGTGTGGACCTTCACCACGATTACCCCGTCGCCTGCGGTGACCGCAGTGGTCCCTGCGAACGCGGCCACAAGTGTGCCCATCGCTCAGGCGCTCAGCGCCACCTTCAGCGAGGCGATGAGCCCAGGCACGCTCGACGCGGCAACCTTTACGGTTACGGCCGGCGGAGTTACCGTACCTGGAGCAATCTCTTATTCTGGCCTGGTTGCGACGTTCACGCCGACCGCCAATCTGGCATATGGCACCACCTACACGGCCACGATCACAACCGGGACCCAGGACCTGGCAGGCCAGCCGCTGGCGGTCAACTATGGGTGGACCTTCACAACCATCTCCCCGGCCTTTGCGGTAATCTCCACGATACCTGTGAATGGGGCCACAGGCGTGCCTCTCAGCCAGGCGCTCAGCGCGACCTTCAACGCGACGGTGAAGTGCGCGACGATCACATCCACTACTTTTACCGTCACTGGCCCAGGCGCCACTCCGGTAACGGGAACAGCCAGTTGCTCGGGCGCCGTCGCGACCTTTACACCAAACGCCACACTTGCCGTCAATACCCTGTATACGGCCACCATCACCACCGGAGCTCAGGGCTCGGCCGGCGCGGCATTGGCCGGCAATTACGTTTGGAGCTTCCTGACACTTCCGGCAACCGCTCCTCCAGCGGTCATCTCCACCGTGCCCGTCAATGGAGCGACGGCTGTGCCCACCAACCAGGCGCTCACGGCAACCTTCAGTGAGGCAATGACCCCTGCCACGATCGACGCGTTAACCTTCACGCTGACGGGGCCGGGCGCAACCGCGGTACCAGGAGTAGTCACCTATGTTGCCTCCGGTTCCATAGCGACGTTCACGCCGGATGCCGCCCTCGCACCGAGCACCCTCTATACGGCCACCATCAACACGGGAGCTGAGAACCTGGCGGGCGCCGGGCTGGCCAGCAACTACGTCTGGACCTTCACCACCGCTGCCGGCACAGTTCCCACAGCGCCGACGGTCATTTCGACGATCCCTGCCAACCTGGCCACGGCTGTGCCTCTTAATCAGATCGTCAGCGCCACTTTCAGCACGGCGATGAACCCTGCAACCATCAGCTCGGCAACCTTTACGCTGACGGGTCCAGGTACGACTGCCGTCTCCGGCCTGGTGGCTTATGCGGCGATTGGAAATACGCTGACGTTCACACCGGCAGCGAATCTGGCGCCCAGCACTCTGTTTACCGCAACAATCACAACCGGGGCTCAGAACCTTGCGGGAACTGCCCTGGCCGCCAACTATGTCTGGACGTTTACCACCGGCACAGCGACAGTATCGACCCCGCCCGAGTTGGTTTCTACCGTGCCGATCAATGGGGCCTCTGGCGTGCCGCTGAATCAGGCCGTGAGCGCAACCTTCACTCAAGCGATGAATCCACTGACCATTACCACGGCAACCTTCCAACTTACTGGACCGGGCGGAACAGCGATAGCTGGAACGGTCTCCTACGATGCAATCAACTTCATTGCCACTCTCACGCCCACGGCGCCGCTAACCGCCGGCAGCAGCTACATTGCAACAGTAACTAACGGGGTTACGAATCTGGCTGGCATTCCGCTGGGTACAACCGGGTCAGCCAATCCCTGGGACTTCTCGACGGGTGTGACAGTGGTTCCACCGCCAGTCGTCCTCGGACCGACCATATCGCTTTTCGGCGGATTTGGCGGCGGCGCGGGGATGACAAACCAGGGATTACACACGGTCATCAACGGGGATATCGGGACCACGGGCGCGTCTACCACGATGACCGGATTCTACGATGAGAGCGTTGCGGCCGTTGCCGGCGTATATCCATGCTCGTATACGGTAACACCGCTCAATATGGGACTGGTGAATGGAACAATCGACACCGCTCCACCA
Source organism: Acidobacteriaceae bacterium (assembly GCA_003138365.1). Lineage (GTDB taxonomy): Bacteria > Acidobacteriota > Terriglobia > Terriglobales > Acidobacteriaceae > Telmatobacter. The sequence goes on along the minus strand of PLFY01000167.1, from coordinate 99,520 downwards.
CCTCCCAGCCCCGCGTGCGCCACTGAAGGAACCGCCGCTACAATGGCCATCGCCACCGAAGCCGCGTTGGAAGCGCGAACCGCTTACACCGCTCTTCAAGGCCTCCCCTCAACCGGCGGACTGGCAGCGGAGATAGGCAATACGACCATCTATTCCGGCGTCTACAAAAACGCAAGCTCGGTCGGCATAACCCTTGGGCCTCTTACTCTTGACGCTCGGGGCGATCCCAATGCGTACTGGGTCTTCCAGATCGGATCATCCCTCACCGTAGGCACGCCGACAGCGCCTGAAAGTGTGATCCTGATCAACGGCGCCCAGGCCGGCAACGTCTTCTGGGCAGTCGGGGGCCTCCCCGGCGGGGTCATCAATTACGGCGGAGGCGGGACGATGGTCGGAACCATCATCTCTCAACCGGGAATCACGGTTTCAAGTCCCGGAGTTGCCGCGGTAACGACCATCAACGGCAGAGTGATTGCTTTGGGTGCGTCGGTCACCATGGTGAACACTGTCATCAACGTGCCATAAGGCCATGCTGAGACCGCTTCCAGGGCGGTCTCAGCCGGTTTCAGGCGATAGGGTGTTTGGTAAATCGTATTCGCGCCGGGTCCAACCGGCGATGAGATTGAAAGAGAATCGCAGCGAGCAGTTGCGGAGGCGACAATGAGATTGAGTGTAAGGATGATTGCCACAGCGGTATTTGCTGTTTTCCTAATGCCTGCGTTCAACCTCTGTGCGGACGAAGCGGCAAAGCCTTCAACTGGCGCCAAGGACGATAAGACTGCGGATTCCAGCGTCGCGTCTTTCGCCGATCCATCTGCGTCGCTGCCGGCGGCTCCGATGCCATCGGCCTCGATGGGCGCAGCGATGCCCTATTCCAGAGGCCTGGACAGCTACACTCCCAGGGCAGAAGTGTTCCTGGGGTACTCCTATTTGCGCGCTGTGCCCACGCTGGCCGCTGGAAATCGCCTCGCATGGCTCAATGGCGGCAGCGCGTCCGTTGCCTTCAATGTCAACCGATACCTGGGACTCGTTGGCGACTTCGGAGGCTTCAACGATACGCAACTCCTGCTCACAGGGACGGGCACGAATCCATCCACCGTCGCGGACTCAAGCGGGACCGTCTACACCTATCTCTTTGGTCCGCGCCTGTCGTTTCGAGGGCACGACAGAATCACTCCCTTTGCGCAGGCTCTCTTTGGGGGCATGCATGCCAGTGAGGTGACCCTTTCCTCCGGCTGCTCAGGGGCTGGTTGCACGCCTCTACCAGTGGAGAACAGTTTCGCCATGACCATTGGAGGCGGATTGGATGTCAAGGTACACCATCATCTTGCCATCCGCATCATTCAAGCCGAATACCTGATGACCAGGTTTGAGAATCTCACCACAGGAACCGCCGCGACGCAGAACGACATGCGCCTTTCTTCCGGAATCGTCTTCCGTTTCGGCGGAAATCCCGCTCCTCCAATCCCGCCTCCCTCGCCGGTGACTTACGCATGTACGGTCAACCCATCGTCTGTTTTCCAGGGAGATACGCTTGCGGTGTCAGGCACGGCTCTGAATCTGGACTCCGCAAAGACGGCCACCTACACATGGTCAGTCGATGGCGGAACGGTGTCTGGAACGTCAAACACCGCGAGTATCAATACGAAGAATCTTGTGGCCGGCGCCTACACGGTCAAGGGCCATGTCTCTGAGGGAGACAGACCTGGTGAGAATGCGGATTGCACCGCATCGTATGTGGTGAAAGCGATTGAACCGCCGACCGTCAGTTGCATAGCCAATCCCTACAATGTGATTTCCGGCGCGTCTTCCACGATCACGGCAACTGGCATCAGCCCGGAGAATCGTCCCCTGACTTACAGCTATAACTCGACTTCGGGTTCAGTGAGCGGAATCGGCTCGACGGTTACTCTCTCCACCGCCGGGGCCCCCGTTGGATCTATCGCTGTGACCTGCAATGTAGTCGATGACATGGGCCGGACTGCTTCGGGCACAACCGCAGTGACGGTTGCGGCTCCAGTGGCCGCACCCAAGCCACTGACGAGCGAACTGTGCGCCATTCACTTTGATCGCGACGTCCGCCGGCCGGATCGAGTGGACAACGAGGGCAAGGCCTGCCTTGATCAGATCGCGCTCAATCTGCAGAGTAACTCCGATGCGCAGCTTGCCATCGTAGGGAATACCGCCGGCCAGGAGACGGGTGGCAATAAACTCGCCACTAAGCGCGCGGTCAACACAAAGGCATATCTCGTCAGCGGGAAGGGTATCGATCCAAACCGGATTGCCGGCTACACCGGCTCGCAAGATGGCAAGATAGTTTCCACGACGCTGATTCCGGCGGGCGCAACGTTTGATGCTACGGGCGACACGCCTGCACGATAAAGGCCAGAGTGCGGGTGAGGCAGCGCAATCGCATTTGGATTGTTTTGAAAGGGCACGGCTTTAGCCGTGCCGCAAAACAGCCAGAGGACTTATGGGCTTCAGCCCCTGAGGTATGATTTGAGAATCTTCAATACANNAATTTCAAATGCAATTGCCCTGGCGGTGAGGGAAGTGTGGGAACTGCACCTCGATAGGTGGGTTCGCTCTGTGCCCCTGCCTGGTTCCCTGTGTCGGGTAGGCCGCGTTGTATGTCGAGCGCAAGATGAAGCCGGGCAGGCCCACGAGTACACTGACCGGATCGGCGGCTCAAAGGCCGGCAAATCGGACGCCTGCCGCTCGATCTTGATCGTGTCGCGTGTCGCGGCATCCTGCCGCTTTCATATTCGCCCTTGATTCGCCTGTTTGGGCCCCGCAGCCACACCGCGAGAAGGGTCGATCCTGAATGCGGGCAAGTTTCACAGGCGCGAGAAAGCCTTCGTTGATGAGGGCTTTTCCATCGGCCCCGATCGCTTTGCGATACTTGAGCGATACCCAAAGGAGCAGTCGCGAGTGGAGGCAACTGGTGGTATAGTGCCTCATAGCCGGGAAGGCAAAATGAGAATCCCGGTCAAATTGGAGATTTGGTGTGCTGACGCCGGAGGCCTCCAGCAGGCTTCAAGCTGAAAAAGAAGAGTTGAATTGGCTCCTGACCTCCGGGGCACTGGGCCAATCCAGCAATCTCACCAGAATGCTCACCTTTATCTGTGAGAAGCATTTCCTGGATCAGGATGACCAGGTCAAGGAATCCATGATCGCGGTCGAAGCGCTGGGGAGGCGCAGCAATTTCGACCCGCAGGCCGACACCATCGTCCGGGTAACCGCGCATTCCCTGCGCAAGCGCCTGCAGGAGATCTACCAGACGGACGGCGTAAATCGGCCGGTGCATATCCTGATTCCGCTCGGCCGTTATGTGCCGTCCTTTGTTCATGGGGGAACGGACCGCGCCCTGGACGCCCATGACGCGCCAGTGCCGATTTCCTCGGAGTTGGACCAGGCGCTTCCCGGCGATCTTGTTGCCGTCACGCCTCTGCCGAAGCAGCTTTCACGATGGCTTGTGGCTGCCGCATTCTTTGCCGCGGTCGCCCTGTTGAGCGGCTTCTTCATCTTCACGCACCGAAATGCAACGAAGGCGGCGGTGGCCGCGCCCCAGGTTTCCCCGGTGGCTCTGCCGCAGCCGAAAGACACAATCCGTGCCCTCATGGGAACCGGCCGCAAGGCGTATGTCGATCACTCAGGATATTCCTGGGAGCCGGACAAGTACTGCTCTGGAGGCGACAGCATTACCGTCGCCGCACAGAAAATCGTCGGAACGGAGGATCCCTACCTCTATCTGGGCGGCATTCGTGGAATCGCCCACTGCGCCTTCCCAATGAAACCGGGACAGTATGAGGTTCATCTTTACTTTGCAGAGAGCTCCGATCTGCAAGCGGCAACCCGCCCCGTCATTCTCTCCATCAATGCGGAGTCAGGTATCAGCTTCGATGTGGTTGACAGTGCGGGTGGGGACGGCATTGCCACATCCTACGTTGCTGCCGGAATTCGACCTGAAAAGGATGGCGCGATCCATCTGGACTTCACCAGCGAGGTTTCGTTGCTGGATGCAGTGGAGATTCTGCCTGAGCCCTCAGATGATTTGCTGCCCGTTCGCATCACTGCGAGCCCCTTTGCAATCGTAGATTCCGCCAATCAGATTTGGCTCTCGGATCGTTACTTTGTTGGAGGCCGACGGGGCCTGCCTCCCGATTCAACAAAGACGTCGAGCCACGGCATTACCGGTTACGCTCGAGTTGGGAGCTCTCGCTATAACATTCCAGTCGTTTCACCGGGGAAATATCGTGTTGTGCTGTATTTCTCTGAACCATGGTTCGGCGCACACGATTTGGTGCCCGGGGGACCTGGCAGCCGCATCTTCAATGTCGCCTGCAACGGGACCGTGATCTTGAAGAACTTCGACATCATGGCGGAAGGCGGATCCGCCCCCGTGGTGAAGACGTTTGACAATATTGAGGCGACCGCACAAGGCAGGATCGAGCTCTCATTCATCCCGGTTGTCAATTACCCCGTCGTCAATGCAATCGAAGTCCTCGCTGAGCCTTCGCGCCGATAGCGGCGCAGGATTTCTCGATCCTCAACCGCATCGCCCTCAACCTGCTCAAACAGGATGAATTTCTCCCCCGAGGAATCGAAGCAAAGGCCTCAAAGCCGCCTCGAACCACCCTGCCTGCTCAAATCGCTCGGAATCTGACATGCGCCGGCCCTAGGCTGCAGGTGACCCCGTGGATCCGCTTAACTCCTCATTCACAATATACTTACCGGAAGTTTAACAATGTTAAAAGCCCGGGAGCGCTGCCTCCAGACTGGCGCAAACTCCATATGGGTCAGTGCCTTCTGGGCTGCATGAGGTATTCACGTTTTCCCTTCGCATTTTTCACCTCAGATTTACATGACAGATCCGGAAATTGGTTGCTATGTTCGCTCTCGACGATCCAAGACCCAAAAGCTCAGTGCTCCGCATCGCAGTGGATGAATTTTGAACGGAGCATGAGAACGCACCTGAGGGCTGCGGGCGGCAAATCGCCCAGAAAGCAGAAGCACTCTGGAGGCATCGAAAGTGAATTCCTGGTTGAGAAACACAGCAAGACTGGCTGGTGTGTTGGTCTCGCTGCCAGTGTTCACCTTCGCTCTCTCGGCTCGTATTCAGGACGCTCTTGGACTTCTTTCGGAAAGGCTAACCGCATTTGGCGGGGTTTTCCAAACAACAAAGTGAGCATCCCTGTTGTTCAGGGAAGTTCGATAGCGATACGGCAACAGCAAACAATTTTTGGAGGCAACATGAACACACGCAATTTGGCAAGATACGCGCGGCTGTGTGCGAGTGCCCGAATCGTCGCGGCGCTCGTCTTCATTTTCACCGGCTGCATCATCGCGTCTGCACAGCAGATTACCGGGTCCATCGTCGGTACGGTGAAGGATCAACAAGGCGCGGTGGTCAACACGGCCACCGTGAAGGCAACAAACGTCGATACCGGATACTCGCGTTCGGCGCCGGCAAACGCCTATGGGGAGTACCGCATCGATAACCTTCCCGTGGGAAAGTACATCGTCGAGGCGAAGGCTCCCAGCTTTCAACGCTTTGTGCAAACGAATATCGCCCTCGACGTGGACCAGACGCTGACGGTTGAAATCAAACTAGTCGTGGGCGCGCAGACTCAAACCGTCACGGTCACTGAGGCTCCCCCGCTGGTCAATACGTCTGACGCGGTATTGGGCAAAACCATTGAGTCGGCCGAACTCATCGGCCTGCCCCTGGTCAACCGCAACGTCTACGCCGAACTCTCGCTCACACCGGGCGTGATGGCCAATAGCGCCAGCCCCACCACGAACCCCGCCGGCACCCCCAATATGACCGTTGGAATAGCGTCCGAGGATGTCCAGGTCAACGGCTCGCTCGACTCCGGAAACGGAACCGTCGCATTTTATCTGGATGGCGGCAACAACATTACCGGTATGCGCAACTACGGCAACCCGGCGCCCAACCCCGATGCACTTGAAGAGTTCCGCGTAGAGACCAACGCATTCGCGGCGCAATACGGCCAATTCTCCGGCGCCGTGGTCACGGTGATCACAAAGTCGGGAAGCAACAAATTTCATGGCGGATTGTTCGAGTTCAACCGCAATACCGATTTCAACGCTTTTGGTTGGAATCCGTCCCCCAACGCCATTACGGGGACATTGGTGAAAAACCCCTACCACCGCAACAACTTTGGCGGAACCTTCGGCGGCCCCATCAAGCACGACAAGGCCTTCTTCTTCTTCAGCTATGCCGGTCTGCGCCAGGTACAAGGAGCTACGATCTCAGGCGGTGTGGTGCCCACGGCTGCCGAGCGCTTGGGCGACTTTACCGCGGACACGTTCAAGGTTTACAACCCGAAACCGTCCGGCACGACCGCGGCCGTCTGGGACGTCCCCGCGAATCAGGTAAAAGGAACAAACAGTAGCCCCAATTGCGTGGTGGCCACTTTGAATTGCATGTACACCACCGCAATCGCAAACCCCGCTAACCCAGGCTTCGATTACGCTTACCTGGACCCGACCGCTGCAAATTTCTTGAACGTAAACAACAAAATCGGTGTTTCCGTCCCGTTGCCCACCGGCGTAGCCGTGCCATCGAGCGGCGGCGGGAAATACCTCGGCGTATACGTCACTCCGACAGACTCAGACGAATACCTGGGAAAGTTTGACGAGAACCTCGGCGACAAGGACCATGTGGGAGTGACCTACTTTTATTCCCCGACCGCGTCAACTCCCAGCGGAGGCGGTAACGTCAATTGGACCGGAGATCAGTCCAAATCGGTTCAGACGAATGCCAACATCAGCGACGTTCACACCTTCACCCCCAACACGGCCAATCAGGCCTGGCTAACATTCACGCGGGCCATGGGCGGACGCGTCCTCATCCCTGTGACCGGCCCAGGCACGCAAACCCTCGGCAGTTTCGGCTCGAACTTCCAAATCCAGGGACCGGCCGGACTGCCCTATCTAAACATCGGTGCTGGCTTTAACACGGGGAACCCGAACGCCGGCCCGGTCACGGGGTCCGACAACTATGAGTTACGCGACGTAGTCAGCATGACCAAGGGCAAGCACAACCTTTCCCTTGGCGGTGAGTTCGCTCTCGACAAGACCATGTTCGAAGCCAATCTGAATAATTATGGCGACGTTTCCTTCGCGACCTCCGCGCCTACCAGCACGAGTAATGCGATTGCGGACTTTATCGCCGGCCAAACCAGCGCATTTGAGCAGGACACGCCTTATACGACGCACCTGAGCACGTGGCACACCGCGTTGTTTGCGCAGGATAACTACCGCATCACGCCCCGTTTCACGGCCAACATTGGGCTCCGGTGGGACATCGATACGCCTCCCGTCGACTCCCATGACCGGACGGCGTCGTTTAAGCCCGGCCAGCAATCCACTGTCACTCCGGCCGCGCCGAAGGGCTTGCTATACCCAGGGGACGCCGGCGTCGGTCGCGGCATCATCAGCACGCCGTTCAGCCACATTGCGCCTCGTCTCGGTTTTGCATGGGACCCGTTTGGGGATGGCAAGACCGCGGTTCGCGCCGCGGCGGGCATCTTCTACGGCTCTTTCGGCGGCAATGAATGGAACCAGCCCGGCAACGCCGCGCCGTTCGCCTTACGCGAAAGCTTTGGCCCCACTCCATCCCTCACAAATATGTACGGGGGCGTCTCTTACGGTTTCCTCAACACCACTCCCGGCGGAGGTATCTTCCCGTACACCTATAAGCCGTCCGCTCCGATCTTCATCCCGTTCGCCGGCCCCGAGGCCATCGCAACGTATATGAAAGATTCGTCGGTCTACCAGTTCAACTTCAGCGTGCAGCGGCAATTGCCTGCCAGGATAAGCGTGACGGCAGCTTATGTAGGCACCATGGGCCGTAACCTGGGAACCTTCGTCGACGACAACTACGCGCCTTACTCAACCGCTTTCGGCACGCCCAGCACTGCTGCGGCCAGCATCGACGCCCGGCGTCAATACGATCCCGGCGTCCCCGGTGCGGCTGGCACCCTGAGCGGGATTACCTACCTGATCCCAGGCGGGACCTCCAGTTATAACGGGCTTCAAGTCTCGGCGACCAAGACGATGTCAGGCGGTTTCACACTCAGCGGTTACTATGTCTGGAGCCGCTCGCTGGAAAGCGCAAACTTCGTGGAGAATGGAGGGCAGGGCGCGCAGGATTTCGGCGTCGCTGGCAAGCCCTTTACCGCCGCCAATAACTCCTTGGGCGCCATCGGCGGCGGCCTACCGGAAGAAAGAGGCCCCATGGATCAAAACCATGACAACAATGCGGCCATCTACGGCATGTGGAACATCGACTACTTCCACGGATCGAACAAGATCGTGAAGGAAGTGGTCAACGGCTGGCAGATCTCACCGGTCCTCTATTTGACCAGCGGCGGGCCGTTTACCGTGTCCACGGGATCCAACAAGAACTTTGACAGTCAGGGCTCTAGCCGCCCCAACGCAGTTGCTGGCGTTAGCCCCAAGCTCGATCCGCACCGCTGCCGTGTATGCGGCGCCACTGGCCAGAGCCAAAACAGCGTATTGACGGCATGGTTCAACAACGCAGCGTACACGACAAACGGGCCTGGCCTGCCAGGGGGCATCGGCCCTGGCGGCGCAGACGGCAACGTGGGCCGCGACACCCTGAACGGACCGGGCCTCAAGGATATGGATGCGAGCCTGCTCCGCAACATTACCTTCGAGCGGGGAATGGTGTTCCAGTTCCGCGCCGAAATGACCAACGTCATGAACTGGGTGAATCTCAGCGGCCCGTCCTCCGGGAACATCACGTCGGGCTCTCAGGGCAACATCACAGGGGCCACCGCCACCCAGCGCGTTATTCAGTTGGGCGGCCGGCTGACCTTCTGATCATTCCTCGAACGGGCCGCTCTTTCTCTGCGAAGGAGCGGCCACCGAGGGGAGCGAAATCGCGACTGGTATCGGAGATATTCTGTCTGCCCGAAATTCATATGAAGGTGTGAACTTGGAACGATTGGAAAGTTCCAAGTCATGTAGTAGCCTCCTTTGCGCCTGCTCCTCGTGGGCAGGCGCAACCTTCATTTCAGCCTGCTGCGCCAATGTCAACGTAAAATGAAAGACGGAAAGCAATATGAAACAACTGTCGAGAAGAGAGTTTTGTTCCATGACCGCAGCCTTGGGGGCAACCGCATTGAGCGCACCGCATCGCCTGATGGCGCAGCAGGCCGCTCTTCAGGTTTCGCTGGCCGTCGACCCAGCGACCCGCCTCGCCAAAGTCCCGGCGGACTTTATGGGGCTCAGCTACGAAAGCGGGCAGCTTGCCTACCCGGATTTCTTTTCGCCTCAAAACACGGCCCTGATCGAGATGTTCCGCGCGCTGAGCCCAACGGGCGTGCTGCGCCTTGGCGGCAACCTGAGCGAGTTCACCGTTTGGTCTGAGACGGAACCAGCGACCCCACCGGAGGCCGGTGGATTGGTGGGGCCCGATCCGGGCCATCGTGAGCCACGCACGTTCACCATCACGCCGCGCTCCATCCGCAACCTGCAGGGCTTTCTGGGCGCGGCCGGCTGGCGCTGCATCTATGGTTTGAACCTTGGTGGAGGCACGGTGGAGCAGGCGCTCGCCGAGGGCAGCTTTGTGGCCAAAGCGCTTGGACCTCAACTCATCTGTGTGCAGTTCGGCAACGAGCCCGACCTCTTCAGGCACCACGATCAGGGAAACAAGCCCTGGACCTTCGACGAGTACCTTGCCAAGTGGAAGACGTTCCGCTCCGCGTTTCATGAAAAGCTGCCGGAGGTTGCGGTGGCCGGCCCGGACACGGCCTCGAATCCGAAGTGGGTCAAGCAGTTCACCGAGGACGTTCCCAAAGAGATTGTGCTGGTGACCAGCCACTACTACCCCGAGGGTCCGCCTGCCGATCCGCGGATGACAATCGACCTGCTTTTGCATCCCGGCGCCCGCTTCGATAGCTCCTGCCGGGAGGCACTGGACTCGGCCAAAGCCGCCGGCCTGCCGTTTCGCATGGCAGAAGGAAATTCCTGCTACAACGCAGGCAAGCCGGGGGTCAGCGATACGTTTGCGTCTGCGCTATGGGCGGGAGACTTCTGCCTGCAAATGGCGTCCCTGGGCTGCGTGGGAGTCAACCTTCATGCGGGCGCGAACGGTTATTATTCGCCCATCGTGGGCGCCATCGGAAGCGGCTTTACTGCGCGGCCGGAGTACTACGGTTTGATGCTGGCGCAACAATTTGCGGGACGCACATTGAATCGGACAACGCTTCAGGCACAGGGTGCGAATGTGACGGCGTATGCGGCCGGCGGGGATGGCGCCAAGGGGCTGGTAGTCGTCTTCAACAAGGATGCACGCGACCTCGAAGTTACCCTTGCTCAGCCTGCCGGCGGTTTCAAGCCGGCGGTGGTGGAGCGCCTTGAGGCGCCGGCGATCGACAGCAAGGCCGGTGTCACGTTTGAGGGAGCCGCGGTCGCGGGCGATGGACAATTCCATCCTCGCGCCGGTGAGCCGCTCAAGGTTCAGAGCGGCAAACTAAGTGTGCGCGTTCCAGCTTACTCCGCTGCGCTGATCCGGCTGGGCTGAGACCGGCACATCTTAACAGCCTGTGGTGGAAGTCTGGTTTTGAAAGGGCACGACTTTAGTCGTGCCATAAAGCCTCAGGAATCAATGGGGCTTTAGCCGCTGAGGGATGCTTCCCGCCAGACTGCGACTTCTGCCACAGGCTGTTAAGGCAAGAATCTGGCAACGAGGATGTCAGGTACGAGTTCCTTCTGTCTTTGCCAGGACGTCTGCCAGTCGTGCGGCCAGCTCCTTTACGCGAGGCGGATGCATCAACTCAAAATGCCTGCCCTCGAGAATTTCTTCGGTAAACTCTCCGTTTGTGATTCGTTCAAGAATGTCCGGGACAATCGGCGCACTTGTGAGTCCCGATGCGCCGGCCCGCCACAGAAACACAGGCGCGAGCACAGCTTCAAGTTTTGCGGCTCCGACCAGATGCAGGTGGCGAATGAAGATTGCGAAAAACTTTCTCATTCCGGAGTCCGCGCCGTTGCCGGCATCCACTCCCTGTCTGGCGAGCCACTCCATCAGCAGATGTAACCGGGTCGCCTCGTCCTTCGCCGTCGCTGTGTTTTTCGCAAGTTCCATCATGGCGCCGGAGAGATCGCCGGCTTCGCGCTGAGACGACGACCCTTCGCCGGCGAGATGGTCATACACTTCCGCAATCAGGCTTTGCAGGATCAGTTCGCGCGGATAGTCCGGATGGAGCATTGCAACGGGAGTCTCAATCATGGCAACGAACGAAACTCGTTTGCCGCGCTGCTCCAAACTGCGCGCCGTCGCCAACGCAAAAAGTCCACCGGCGGAAAACCCGGCTATTTGCACTGCGCCGTTCGGCTGACGGGTTGCGATAAGATCGGCATAGCTGCGCGCCATCTCCTCAACCGAAGGCAACTCGTCTTCGGCGCCGGCCAGCATTCGAGACTGGATTCCGTAGACCGGGAACCCTTCAGGCAACTGAGCCGCCAATTGGTCATAGATGTTGGTTCCACCTCCCGCGGGATGGATGAAGAACAATGGGGCGCCAGTTCCGCCGGTGCGCAACGTCAGCAATTGTCTGATCCCAATCGCAGTTTCGGTCATCAAATGGCCTTTGCGCTCGATGGCCTGCGCGCCGCCTTCGACAGCCGGCGCCTTCGCTGTATCCAAGCCGTAACTCTCCAGCACAATCGCGGCCAGACTGTTGATGGTCGAGGAGGCTGAAATCTTGCTTGCCGGCAGTGAGACTCCGAATTGTCCTTCAAGCCTGTTCAACAACTCGAATGCCATAAGCGAATCCAATCCCATTTCTTTCAGCGGCCGATTGGTTTCAAGTCTCACGGCATTCGTTCGCAGCACTCTTGCAACCGAATCACCAACCATGGCGGCGGCCATCGCCAGCTTCTCCGCGGCTGGTGCGGAGAGAATCGTGCTGCGAAGGTCCCGGCCATCGCCCGCCCTTTCTATGGCTGGAGTCACCAAGAGTTCAGAAAACCTTGGCGACGGCGATGAACTTGCTCCCGTGCCAAAAACTCTCTCCCAGTCGATGTGCATGAAGCCAATCTGCGCTATGTCGCTCTGCAGCAGCCTGCCCAACATCTCTGTCGCTTGCGCCGGGGCAATGGCGTGAACTCCATGCAACGCAAGCTGTTCAGCCACCTTTGTATTGCGCGCCAGGACGCCGACTTCGCCGAGCGCGCCCCAATTGACCGTGAGCGCAGGCAGCCCTGAGACGCGCCGATGATGCGCCAAGGCGTCAAGGAAACAATTGGCCGCGGCGTAATTCGCCTGCCCTGCTGTCCCAATCAGCGCGCTGACCGATGAGAACATCACAAAATGATCCAGCGGAAGCTTGGCCGTCGCTCGATGCAGATTCCACCCACCCGTGACCTTGGGTGACATGACGCGCGCAAATCGTTCCCCGGTGAGTTGCGTCAGGAGTCCGTCGTCGAGCACCATGGCCGCGTGAAACACCCCGCGCAAAGGCCCCAGCTTAAGCTTCACTTGTGCAAGGACCCGCGCAACCCGATGTTCATCCGCTATGTCCGCCTTGACGACTAACACCTTTGCGCCGAGCCGCCTCAATGCTGCCACGGCTCGCTTTGCTTCAGGTGTACTTGCGCCGCTTCTCCCGGTCAAGGCGAGATTCTTCGCGCCATTCTCGACCAGCCATTTCGCCACCGCAAGGCCGAAGCCGCCAAGTCCGCCCGTGATGAGATAGGACGCCTTTGGTGAAAAGGCAATGGTCTTCTCAGCCGGTGCTTGCCTGGACACAACGGTCCCATCTTGCATTGTCAAAACAATTTTGCCAATGTGCTTTGCCTGCGCCATGAGGCGGAATGCGCTTGAAGCCTGTGAAACCGGCAGCGTCCGGTGCGGCAATGGTTTTAGCTTCCCTGCGCTGAAAAGTTTGCCAATGGTTTGAAGCAAGGTTTGAACGGTGTCAGGCTGATCCGCCATCACGCGCCCCATATCGATGACGAACATGGAAAGATTATTGCGAAACGGGCGAAGCCCGATGGCCGTGTTGGCATAAATGTCGCGCTTGCCAATCTCCAGGAATCTTCCGCCTGCTCCGAGCACGGATAGGCCTTTTTCGATTGCGTCGCCGGCCAGTGAATTCAAAACCAGATCAACGCCCGCGCCATTTGTCAGGCTGCGCACCTCGCCTGCAAACGCCGTTGTACGCGAATCCATCACGTGCCGGATTCCTATCTTGCGCAGATAGCTGCGCTTCTCTTCATTGCCCGCTGTTGCGAAAACTTCAGCCCCCGCCAGCCTGGCAATCTGGATTGCGGCCAATCCAACGCCGCCCGTCGCTGAGTGAATGAGTATCTTTTCACCGCGTTGGATTCTGCCCAGATGATGAAGCGCATACCACGCTGTCATGAACGCAACCGGGGTCGCCGCCGCCTCTTCAAAGGTGAGGCGCGACGGCTTACGCACTACAAACGGCGCGGGAACCGTGAGGTGCGACGAGAAGCAGCCGCAGCCATTGGCCATCACTTCGTCCCCGATCTTCAGGTTCTTCACCTTATTGCCGACGCCCACAATGCGCCCGGAACACTCGTCGCCAAGGAGCATGTCAAGATCGCTCTCCATGGGATAAATGCCGAGCAGCTTCATCACGTCGCGAAAATTCAACGCTGCCGCACAGATCTCGATTTCCACTTCGTCCCGACCGGGCTTGCGTCGCGGATTCTCGTGCAAAGCCAGGTCGTCCATCACGCCGGACGCCGGAAGCAGCAACTGATAGCCGGACTTGCGAGACAAGGAAGCGCGCGTCGGATACGAAGCCAACGTAGTCCGCACAAGCCGGCTCGCAAGCCGCGATTTACCTCGCCATGCTACTTCTGTTTCGCCATCTCCCGAAACAACTTCCTGCAATAGAAGTCGCGCTGCGCTTTCAATGTCGCCAACATTCAGATCGACCAGGCGGCAGGAAAGCTGCGGGAACTCGGTCATGATGGTGCGGCCGATTCCGAGCATCGGCGCTTGCGCAACGGATACGAGGCCAGCTCCATTCGCAGCCTGTGCGCCGCGCGTGACAAGCCACACGTGGGCAGTGGATTGCTGCAACGCCATCGATTGAACAAGGTGCAAAACGCTATGACATCCCGCCGCTTCCGTTTGCAAGAGTGTGCGTGGATCCAGTTTTGCCGCATCGGGCGCATCCAGACTCCAGAGATGAAGAACGCCCGCGAGCTTGTTGCCGCTTCCCGCGGCAAGGAGACGCCGCAGGACAGTCTGGGGATCAGGCTGCAGATCAGGCTGAAGCGAAGCTGCAACCTCAACGCCGGTTGCGGCGGGACCGGAAGAACACTTGTCTTGGAAGAGAAGCTTCGGCGATCCACCGCGTTCCTTCAACAACGACGCCAGCTTTTCCCCGACACCCGAACGGTCGGCGAATATGAGCCATGTGCCTGGAATCGCTTGTGCAACGGATTCAAGAGGCTCGCGCAGTGGCTTGTCAACCCACCTTGTTTCATAGAGCCAGTTTTCCGGGTCATCCACGCGCGATGCGCTCATGCCACGCACTGCCTGAGCCCGGTAGCCTTCGACATCAAAGAGGACGCGCCCCGTCTCGTCGGAGACTTGAAAGTCCAAGATCAGGGAGTGCGCACTGGCTTGAATGAGTTTGGCGTGGCAGAAAACGCTTTTGCCTGGGCGCGCAAACAATGTCATGCGGTCAATGCGCGCCGGCAAGAAGGTGGTTCTGTCGGAGGATTCGGACGCGGCAAACTGGGCCACCTGAAAGCAGGCGTCAAGAAGCGCGGGATGGATCTGAAATTGGCTCGCCCCTTCAGCGAGTTGTTCTGGCAGCCCAATCCTTCCCAGAGCTTCTCCATCGCTCCTCCAAACCGATTCAACTGAGCGGAACATCGGGCCATAAAAGAAGCCGTGTTGCTCGCAGGCCAGGTAGACTTCATCCTTTGCCAGTCGCTTGCGGAGATTGACTTGCAGCCGTTTTAGATTGATCGGCGGCGGAGAAATGCCAGCGTGCGCTCTGACCTTTGCCGCCGCGTTCAAAGTCCAATCGCTGCCGGCTTCGCTCCCATGGCTCGAAAATCTGACGGTTGCATCCGCGTGCGAAAATGCGGACTGCATCTGAATTGGCTCTTTCCCTTCCGGCAAAAAAAGCGCCTTCTGAAACTCGATGTCCTCGACTTCGAGCGGCAAGGACTTGAACAGAGCGGTGCCGATGCCCAACGCCGCTTCAACGTAACCCGCACCGGGAAAAACGACATGCTCCTGCACGCGATGATCTTTGAGCCATGAGTTTGCGGTCAGATCGAGCCAGGTATTCCAAGCCGGTTCGGCGGCGCTGACCTTCGAGGTCAGGAATGGATGTGTGGGAGAAGCAAGCCGAGCGGCGCGCATCATGCTTGTTTCGCTCCAGTGCCGTTCACGCTGCCAGGGATAGACAGGCAGGGAAATATCCGCACTGGCGTCTGGGAAGATGCTCTTCCAATCAACGGGCGCGCCGGCAACATGCAGCGCGCTGAGACTAGTGAGCATCGTGGCCACTTCCGGCTCTTTGCGGCGCAGGGAGAAGAGAGCTTTTCCTGGAACGGCACGGTCGGCGAGTGTTTCGGAGACTGCGATTGTCAGCGCAGGATGTGCGCTTAACTCCAGAAACAATCTGTGACCTTCGTCAATCAAATTCGAGATGGCCGCGCTGAAGCGCACCGGCTGGCGAACATTGCGCCACCAGTAATCGGCCGTCAAGTCGCAGCCGTCTGCTCGTTGCCCGGTGACCGTGGAAAACAATGGGAGCTTCACCGGCGATGTTTCCACGTTGCCCAGGGCACGGAACAATTCACTCTTCGTCGCATCCATCTGCTGACTGTGAAATGCGTAGTGGACGTGCAGGAAGCGATGGAAGACTCCGGCCGATTCCAGTGTGCTTGCGATCTTTTCAAGTGGGCCTGCCGCGCCGGAGAAGGTTACCGACTTCGGGCTGTTGAACGCGGCGATAGCAACCTCGCCGGAAAAAGATGCGGCGATCTCCTCGGCCTGTCCTGCGTCGAGATTGGCAGCAAGCATTCGCCCGATGTCCGGCGCGGAGCTCATGCAGCGGCCACGATGAAAGATCACGCGCGCGGCCTCGCGCAAGGTCAACGCTCCGGCCAGGTGCGCCGCCGCCACTTCGCCGACGCTATGGCCCACGACGGCCGCAGGCTTGACGCCCCACGACTTCCACAGAGCGGCCAACGCGACTTGCAGGGCGAATATTGCGGGCTGCGCAATCTCTGTCTGCTGCAGCCGGGACGATCTCTCGTCGCGAGACAACTCTTCTATCAGGGACCAGCTTCCGAATTCGCGAAGGAGTTCATCGCACTCTTCTATCGTTTTGCGAAAGATCGATTCCCGCTGCAAGAGTTCGCGGCCCATGCCCCACCATTGCGGGCCTTGCCCGGAAAAGACAAAGACGGGAGCCGCGTTGGTGAAGACCTCGCCTGCGACCATCGCCGGGTCTGATCCGCCGGCAACAAAAGTGTCGAGACGCTTGAGCATCTCTCTGCGCGAACTCCCCACCAAGCAGAGGCGATGTGCAAAATGTGAACGCCGCGTAGCAGCGGCGGCGCAAAGTGCGGAGGCATTGACTGTGCTTTCAGAAAGCAGCGCGCGATAATTTCTAGCGGCAGTCCCAAGCGCCTCCTGGCTATGCGCGGAAATCGGCAGTATGAATTGTTTGCGAGTGTGTTTGTCCTTCGAGGAATTCCTTTTTTGCAACAGTGGCGGCGCGGCTTCAAGGATCACATGCGCGTTGGCTCCGCCGAAACCGAATGAGTTGATCCCGGCGAGCAGCGATCCTGAATGTTCGGGAAAGCTTTCGAGGGTTTTGACGACGCGCAGTTTGAGCTTTTCAAAATCGATGTTTGGGTTGGGAGTGTTGAAGTGGAGGCTGGGCGGGATCGCTTTATGTTTGAGCACAAGCGCTACCTTAATGAGGCTTGCGATGCCGGACGCCGCTTCGAGATGGCCAATGTTGGTTTTGACCGAACCGATCGGGCATGAATGCTTCCGGCCCTGGCACAAAGCCGAACTGAGTGCCGCGGCTTCAATCGGGTCGCCGATGGGCGTTCCCGTGCCATGCGCCTCCACATAGCCGATATGGGCGGGCGAAACTCCCGCACTCACGCACGCCTGGCGTATGAGCGCTTCCTGGGCCTGCCGGCTGGGAACTGTGATGCCGTTGGTGCGGCCATCCTGGTTAGCTGCCGTGCCGCGGATCACGGCGTAGATTCGATCATGATCGGCCTGCGCGGCAAACAGAGGTTTCAAGACGATGGCGCCGACCCCCTCGGCGCGAACAAAGCCGTTTGCGCTCGCATCAAATGCC
Organism: Acidobacteriaceae bacterium; assembly: GCA_003138365.1. Taxonomy (GTDB): domain Bacteria; phylum Acidobacteriota; class Terriglobia; order Terriglobales; family Acidobacteriaceae; genus Telmatobacter. The sequence continues at coordinate 82,139 of PLFY01000167.1, read as the reverse complement.
TTGCAACGCCCGTCCGGCGAAAGCATCGACATCCGGCTGAACGCAACGAACGTGTTTTGATTCAGCAGAGCATTGACGCCGGCAACGATGGCCATCGTGCAATCGCCGCGCCAAAGACTTTGGCAGGCGACGTGGCAGGCAGTCAGCGCGGATGAACAGGCTGTGTCCATCGCCATGCTCGGTCCGCGCAAGTCGAAGGAGTACGAGATGCGGTTGGCCGCGATACTGAAAGCAGTCCCTGTGGCGGAATAGACATTCGCCACGCCTCGTCCGTCGATATCATTTTGCAGCCCGGCATAGTCAGACGTTGAAATGCCGACAAAGACACCGGTTGATGAGCCGCGGATGGTCTCCAAGGTCTGTCCGCCGTCTTCAAGCGCCTCCCAGCTTGCTTCAAGCAACAGGCGTTGTTGCGGGTCAATGGCGGCAGCCTCGCGCGCTGAAATTTGAAAGAACGCAGAGTCAAACTGGTCGATATCCTCTATGAAGCCGCCCCATTTGGAAATGGACTTCCCGGCGCGGCCTGGGACTGGATCGTAGTGTGCCGCCACGCTCCAGCGGTCTGGCGGGATTTCTCGAATCGCATCCGTGCCCTCGCAGAGCATCTGCCAAAGTTGTTCGGGCGAATCCGCTCCGCCCGGAAGGCGGCAGGCAATGCCTATGATGGCAAGGGGTTCGTTCATGAATTCGTTCTCACCCTTTTTATAGATGATGAAGCAAGCTTGGTGGTTCTGGCGTTTTATTTTTCCGGAGCCAAATGGGAACTCATTGGAGGTGGCGCGAAAAGAGCGCAAAATGCCTCACCCATCCTACTGCCAGTTTCCCATCAGGATGAAGGGAGCCCAATAATATGGATGCGCGAAGCCGGCTGGAGCGTCAGGGTTTGAGAAGCCGAGGCCCCCGGCACTCGAGTCGGCCCGCGGTTTGACCTTGCCGAGCAAGAGGTCCAACTGCGCCTCACGCAGAGCTGCCGCCTTCGACACCTTGCCCTCGCCGCTGGCCCAGCGGTGGTAGAAGCCGGCCATCAGCTCGCCCGTACTGCTATCGTTGACTTCCCAAAGCGAGGATTTCACCGCCTTGGCGCCCTTGAGTTGCGCAGTGGTTCCCAGGCCGTCCACTTCGATGCCGTTGCGGGCGCTCCCGGTGAGGCCAGTTTCGCAGGCGGAGAGCGTCAGGAGCTCCGTGTCCGACATGTCTAGATTGGGATTCGAGCTAAAGTCTGCCTGTGTGAGAGCGTAGCCCGTTCCGGCGCTTTCCTTACCCGCCAGCAACAGGTAGGATTTCTGGCCATCGCCTGGACGAAAAACGAAATGACTGGCAATATGCACCACGGGTTGCTAGCGATGCCGCCGCTAACATGCTAACTCGCTATCCCCGCTTCAGCGGGGGCTAACTCGCTGCCTTTACCCGAACACGCTGTCTCCGTTTGGATTGTGTAACTTGCAGCACAATCGGAATCCTGTTTCTTCCTAGATTTCAAATGCGATTGCCCTGCTAGGACCGAACCTTCCACCCGTCGCGCCAAAGACCTCTCCAACAGCCGGCGGCGGTCCCCGGCACCTGAATCGCATCCAGCGCAGGGGTTTCCCCCACGCTTTCATCCCCTGTGTTGAAGAGAAAGCGCGCGAGGCGTCAAGCGGATGAGGAAGAAGGTCATCATGGCCACCACGATTGCACCGAATTCGGTGGCTTCCCGGAAGCGCGGCTCTAATTGACTCCTATTGGCGCGATTTGACGCTCTGCAAAATGGGAGCACGGGCTTACTCTTGAACTCATCAATCAAGGTAGTCATTGATTTGGCGTCTGCTTTGTGCTCTGTCAAGGTCGCGGCGGCTTGAGGGTTGGTGTACAAGGGCGTTTGCAAAGCGAGTGGCTGAATTCCTGGCGCCTTTGGTCTTTGTGCTTCAGCGCCTTGTCCGGTGATGACAGGATGCAAGGCTTGGCAAAGAGCCACCTTGCTAAGTCAGTATGGCGGAGCCTTGCGCCCTTCGGCGCCAAGTGACTGAAAGTCGCCGACGCCGCTTGCTGGAGTGGAAACGCGGCGGCCACTGATCCGCAAAGCCCAGAGTCAGTCCTCATTTAACTTTACTTGCCGACTCTCAAGTTACCTCTTTCCACCTGCGCAACTGTAAAGGGATAGAAGCGCCGCCAGCGTACAAGAACATTCTGCCGCTGCTCTTGACGTATCTCTCCGGGCAGGGCGCTGTGGGCCACAATTCTGCGAGGCGGTTCCATCCAGGTCTGCATTGTTATGCGAGGACCCGGCAGGGAGTAATGAATGCCATCCCCTATCAAAACTTCAGCAACGGCGGAAAAGATTGTGCTCGCGGCTGCCACGCTGTTTGCGCGCAAGGGATATCACGGCACCTGCACTCGCGAGATAGCTCGTATCGCGGGCGTGAGCGAGAACACGCTCTTCCGGCACTTCAACAACAAGGAGGACCTATTCTGGACGGCTCTCCTCTGGCATACCAAAGGACTCAGGTTTCGCCGCGATCTTCAAGATGGGCTAGGGCGCTGCGACCCTCCTGAAGTGGTTTTGCCCAAGCTGTTTGAGTTGCTGGCGGACACTGCAACGTACAAGCCAGAGCTGCTACGGCTGATTGCCGTTGCATTTCTTGAACTGAATTCGAAGATCGAGGCCTACTGCCAGGAGCATCTTTCACATATGGCCGCGGCCATCCGTCAATACCTGGCAGCGAACATCAAGAGGGGCAAGATTCTCGATCTGGATCCAACCATGCTGACAGCGGCATTCATGATGTCGGCGGTGATGCATCCAGGGCTTTCCAAGCTCTTGGGTGGAGATGACCTGTCTGGCGCGAATAGCCGGGAGCCGGCTCGAGCCTACGCCAAGTTCTGGCTGGACGTGCTCATCCCGAGGCCTGCGCACTTTCCGCGTGAGGTTGCAACGATGAAGGAGTAACCTTCACTCCGTGGTCAATCCGACCGAGTTATGAGTAGTGTGAACTGGATCATGGTTGGCATGCACACGATCCAGAGAGTGACTCGCAGCAGCCTCAGGTAATTCACTCTGAAGCGAAGGTTGGCGCTGCTGCATTTGCGATGGCCGCGGCAGTCGGCGCTGCACTACAGTGGTCCAAAACTGAAATGCTATTTCTTTTCGGAACGCACTCCACATAATCACAAAATGATCAATTGCCTGCCCGAATTCTCCGGGCCTAACTTTTAATTCAGTTCCCTGTTGCGTTGAACCGGTTTCTTATGCTCGTGCAAGAGAGAAGCTGTCCATACGATTTCCAAATGATGCGCAGTTGGTGTTATGGAACTTCATTCGCGAGAACGTTGACCTTGGCATTCTTGCGGAAGAGCGATTCCCTGTCCCCAACTTTCATCGGCAGGTCGGAGCGTGACATCGCGGGGAATTATTCATCAGAGGAGGCAATGTGAGAAGGGTTCAGGCTCAAGCTGTATTTGAAAGCTCCCAAGTAAGGTTTGAGGGAGATGCGATGGCGTCAGATGGCTTATATCCGGCGGATTACTTGTTATCCGCCGAGGAGCCTGTGGCTTCCTGGCGCTATCAATATGTCAAACGATCGTTCGATGTTCTTTGCGCCCTGACGATGACAGCGGCGCTTGCCATTCCCGGGCTCCTGATTGCGGCGGCCATTCTTCTCACCTCGGAAGGTCCGGTGTTTTATCGGGAAGAGCGGGTTGGGCGCGATGGCCGGTCTTTCCAAATATGGAAGTTTCGCTCCATGTACCGAAGCGCTGCGCAGCTAGGCCACAGCGCAGGTGGGCACGCTGATGGAGCGGGCCTGCATTGGAGGATGAACAAGAATCTGAGGGATCCGCGGATTACCGTGATCGGGAATGTTCTGCGGCGCTGGAGTTTAGATGAACTTCCTCAGTTGTTCAACGTAATTCGCGGGGAGATGTCGCTGATAGGTCCGCGGCCAATCGTTGAGGCCGAAGCGGGTTTTTATGGAAACCTTCTGACCTTCTATCTAGCCGCGACGCCGGGCCTGTCAGGGCTGTGGCAAGTCTCTGGGCGCAGCGATGTCGGTTATGCGGAGCGGGCAAAGTTGGACGCCTTGTATGTCCGGTCATGGTGCCTTGGCGCCGACCTCGGAATTCTTCTTCGGACCATTCCGGCGGTGCTGCGCCGGATAGGCGCGCGCTAAGAGGCGCCTCGATGCATGTTAGACTGGCCAGTGCTGGCGTGTGGCTTCCTTGGGGTGGCGGCTGCACGGTAGCATTGGCCATCCGTTTCTTGCGGAAGTAGTTGTCGTTAGTGTCGAGCGCTGATTGGCGGGATGTATGTGGATTGGCAGGGACAGGGAAACCCGACTAATCGTTGCGCCGGTTGGATTGAGATAACGCAAAGCACTGAGCGTGCTTGCGGACTGGGTAGAACCCAGGAAGATAGTGTGCATCTATGAGAAGAAGTTTCGTTGTTTCTTTCATGCTGCTTGTACTCCTGGCGGCTCCCCTGGGGCTCTATCCTCAAAATTCGGTTGGGAACAATTCCGTCGATGCTCAACAGAGCACTTCCGGCAGTTGCACGGATGCGCTGTCCCCCACGAGCGGGGAATGCATCCAGAGCCTGCAGCCGCGCCGCGAAACTGCCGAAGCGGATGACGGCCGATCGCTGCCAACGACGACCTCGGCTGCGTCGGAGAGCGCTAGTCTCGGCGGCAGGAACAGGGGCCAACTGCAAGGGCAGTCGCTGCCGCCGGATCCGCCAACCGAGTTCCAGAAATTCGTAGCCGCCACGACCGGACAACTGCTTCCCATTTATGGCGTGAATCTTTTTCATGACGTTCCATCAACATTTTCTCCCAGCGATCTGGCTCCAGTCAGTTCCGGCTATGTGATTGGGCCGGAAGATGAGATCCGCGTTCGCATTTGGGGGCAGATCAACTACAGCGGAAATCTCCGCGTGGACAGGTCTGGGGACATCTATCTTCCTCAGGCTGGCACGGTGCATGTGGCGGGGCTGGAGTTTTCTGCTTTGGATCAACATCTGCGCGCGGCCGTTGGCAGAATGTATCGTAATTTTGACCTCTCAGTCGACATTGGGCGAATTCGCTCGATGCAGATCTATGTCACGGGACAGGCACGGCGCCCGGGGGTTTACACAGTCAGTTCCCTTAGCTCGCTGGTGGATGCATTGTTTGCCAGTGGCGGCCCATCTCCGCAGGGATCGCTTCGCGACATTCAGTTGAAGCGGGACGGGAAAACCATCGCCGACTTCGATCTGTATGCGCTCCTCATTCGCGGAGATAAATCAAAGGACGCCCGGCTCCTGCCCGAAGATGTGCTGTACATTCCGGCGGCAGGATCTCAGGTGGCCCTGACGGGCAGCGTGCGCAGTCCAGGCATCTATGAGCTTAGCGGGAGCGAAACCATCGGCGACCTGATAAACGCAGCGGGAAGGACCACCGCGATGTCTTCCAGCTCGCGGATCTCCTTGGAGCGCGTCGGGCAGGACCAGCTTCGCCAGGCGATGGAGTTCCCTCTCGACGCAAGCGGCTTGGCCGCCCCGCTCGCGGACGGCGATATTCTTCGCATCTACCCCATAGTTCCCGCGTACCAGAAGACAGTCACGCTGCGTGGGAATGTTGCGAATCCCGGGCGCTTCAGCTTGCGGCCGGGCATGCATCTGAGCGATCTGATTCCCGATCGAGATTCCCTGATGAGTCGGGATTACTGGTGGAAGCGCAGCCATCTTGGTTTGCCCGTACCGGAATTTGAGCCCATGATCTCCACAATGGGGAGAGATCAACGAAACCCTGAATCGAATTCTCAGGGCTTTACTGCATCTGTAGCACAAGAGACGCTGACCTCTGCTTTGACACCAAACGATCGGGAAGACACGAACACCTCCAGAGCGGAACCCGTGAAGGCAGGCCAAACTGGAAGCAACGGGTCGGTTGGTTCGCAACAGGCCGAGATAACCATGCCAGGAAGCGCGGGACAGTTGAAGCGGAACCGCGTGAGCTTGTCGGCCCCAGAGATCAATTGGGACTACGCGGTCATTGAACGTCTTGATCCGGAGACATTGAAGACGTCGCTGATCCCGTTCGATCTGGGCAAGCTGGTGCTCAACCATGACGCCAGCCAGGATATTGCGCTGCGGGCGGGCGACACGATCACGATCTTTTCCCAAGCCGACATCCGTGTCCCTCTCGACAGGCAGACCAAGTATGTGGAGCTGGAAGGCGAGTTTGCTCACTCCGGCATCTACAGCGTGCAGCCGGGCGAAACATTGCGCGATCTGGTTCGCCGTGCCGGTGGAATCACAGGGAAGGCATATCTTTACGGCTCGGAATTCACCCGCGAATCGACGCGCGTGCTCCAGCAGCAGCGCCTCGATGAGTACATGCGGACTATCAGTATGGACGCCGAGCGTGGGACGCAGGCGCTGGCTGCCGCTGGATCCTCGTCCGCAAATAACTCCTCCGACGTATCTGCTTCCCGTGTAGCCGGTCAGGAGTTGGTTGCTCGTCTCAGTCAGATTCGGGCGACAGGCCGAATCGTTCTAGAGTTTCAGCCGGACAGGTCAAGCATCGATGACGTGCCGGAGATAAGTTTGGAAAATGGGGACCGGTTCATCGTGCCTTTTGCGCCCTCGACCATCAACGTGGTTGGGGCAGTGAACGATCAGAATTCGTTTCTCTACCAACATGGAGGATCGACCGGCCGCTATTTACGATTGGCTGGCGGAACGAATCGCAACGCGGACTGGCGCCGATCTTTTGTGATTCGCGCCGACGGCTCGGTGGTCAGTCGCGCTGCGGCCAATGGATACTGGGGCAACGGATTCGACCAACTGCGTTTGAATCCAGGCGACACGATTGTCGTGCCGGAGAAGACTCTGCGTCCTACCGCGCTGCGCCAATTCATGGACTGGTCGCAGATATTCTCGCAGCTCGCCCTCGGCGCGGCCGCCATCAATGTTCTCTAACGAGCTATGGAATCCGGGGACGATTCTACTCAGCCCTCCATGTGGGTCACCCGTGCAGGGATGGGTTTGTAGACGTTCAAAGGGCAGAGAGATAGGGCGGAGGCTTCGGCCGGGTGCTGAGGAAGCATTCAAACCCGTATCTCTTTGCAGGGCTCGTAACGTTCGACTTTACAAGAGCTGCCCTGCGGATGCTTCTTGGCGATCGTAGCAAAGCTTCGCGCCTATGGGCTCATGGCCGGGGTATGATTTCGGCATACTTTTCTAAAGTGTCTTTGGAAAGTAGCTCGTGAGGATGAGTCAGGAGCAAACTGAGTAAAAGAAGGCGGGATCAATAGAGATTCGTTGCTTATAGCGAAGCAGCAAACAAAAAACTGTGCGGGCCGGGAATTGGTTCGCATCGCAATCGATCGGCGCTTGGAGCGGCTCAGTGTGCGGCCGTCTTCATAGCGCCGATATTTGTTTGGTACGGCGCAGTCGGCTCAGTGGCTCGCTGCTTGAACGGCTCCTGTAGGGATCGGAAGCCGGGCCGCTGGAAGCGGCGAGCCTTCGCGCATTGCAGCCGGGAATCTGGCGATTGGATCGCATCGGTGTCCTTCTGGGAATATCTCCGAAAAGCTCAGGCGCCGGCAAACCCCGGGAAAGCTTCTCGCATCCCAAAAAATACCGGGGCCCCGGCGGCATGAAGCGACCCGCATCGCGCGGCATGCACAGGGCGCGAAACTGAGTCTTTTTCGCTGGCTTGAGCGTCTTGAACTTGTGCTGACTGCGGCTTTTGTTCGGTCTTGCGCGTTTGGCTGGCAACTTCAATTACCATTGTAGTTTCAACTGCATGTTGGATCGGGTTTGGCGGCCAGTCCGCCTGGCCCCGGAACCCGATGAGCCGGTCGAAGCCGCGGAAGGGCATTTGCTGAGCCGTTCAATGGCAATCTGGTCACGCGCGGCAGTGGGATGAGCGACCCGGCTCAGGAGCGAGTACCTGCCCTATGATGTGGATTGTCCGGCTTGCGCTGCGGCGGCCTTATACCTTTGCCGTATTTGCGTTCTTAATTCTGATCCTTGGCGCCTACAGCATCCTGTCGATGCCCACGGATATTTTCCCGAATATCGATATCCCTGTCGTGACAGTGGTGTGGCAGTACAGCGGCCTCTCTGCGCAGGAGATGTCCACCCGCATCGCCTTCAACAGCGAGCGGGGATTGACTATCGCAGTGAGCGACATTGAGCACATCGAATCGCAGTCGCTCAACGGCATCTCGGTCATCAAGATCTTCTTCCAGCCGCACGTGAACATCGGCAGCGCCGTGGCCCAGGTGACGGCAATCTGCCAAGTGCAGTTGCGCAGCCTGCCGCCGGGCGCCACGCCGCCGTTCATCATTCAGTACAACGCTTCCAGCGTGCCCGTGCTGCAGTTGGGGGTCACTGGGCAGGGTCTCAACGAGCAGCAATTGTTCGACCTGGGCTCCAATTCCATCCGCACCCAGTTGGCCACCGTCGAGGGTGCGCAGACACCGTTTCCCTACGGCGGCAAGCAGCGCCAGATTCAAGTGGACCTGGATCTGCACGCGCTTCAGGCCAAGGGTCTTTCGCCCGTGGATGTGGTCAACGCCGTATCCGCGCAGAATCTGATCGTGCCTTCGGGCACCATGAAGATTGACCGCTTTGAGTACGCGATCGAGACCAACTCCGCCCCATCGGTGGTCAACGACCTCAACAACCTGCCCATCAAATCCGTGAACGGCGCTGTGATCTACATCCGCGACGTGGCCCATGTGCGCGACGGCAGTCCGCCGCAAACCAACATCGTGCGCGTGGACGGCCATCGCGCCATCCTGATGAGCATCATGAAGACCGGCTCGTCTTCAACGTTGGACATCATCAAGGGCGTTCACGAAAGGCTGGCGAGCATCAAGGGCCAATTGCCGCCGCAGTTGCAGATCAAGGCCCTCTCCGACCAGTCGATTTTTGTGCGCGGCGCCATCGACGGCGTGGTTCGCGAGGCCATTATTGCTGCTTGCCTCACCGCCATCATGATCCTGGTCTTCCTGGGCAGTTGGCGCTCCACCGTCATCATCGCGGTCTCCATTCCGCTCTCGATCCTCTGCTCGCTCATCATGCTCTCCATGCTGCACGAGACCATCAACATCATGACGCTGGGCGGCTTGGCGCTGGCCGTCGGCATCCTCGTGGACGACGCCACCGTCGAGATCGAAAACATCAATCGCAACCTGGAGTCGGGCAAGGAGATCGAGCAAGCCATCCTCGACGGCGCCGCTCAGATTGCCACGCCGGCACTGGTCTCCACATTCGCCATCTGCATCGTCTTCGTGCCCATGTTCTTCCTGAGCGGCGTGTCGCGCTACCTGTTTGTGCCCATGGCTGAGGCCGTCGTCTTTGCCATGCTGGCCAGCTACCTGCTCTCGCGCACGGTCGTGCCCACCATGGCCAAATATCTGCTGGTCGAGCACGACGACGCGCAGACCGCCAAGAAGCGCGCCAGCCGCAATCCCCTCATTCAGTTTCAACTGGCCTTCGAGTCCCGCTTTGAGAAAATGCGCAACGGCTACCTGCGCCTGCTCACGTTGTGCGTGGACCATCCTGCGGTCTTTCTGATTCTCTTCATGGTGTTTTCCCTGGCTTCGGTGGGGCTTCTAACGCCTTCGCTCGGCCGGGATTTCTTTCCCGCGGTGGACGCCGGTCAGTTCAAGATTCACGTGCGCGCCCGTACCGGCACGCGCATTGAGGAGACGGCCGCGCTCTGCGACCACATCGATCGCACGATCCGCGGGCTGATCCCGGCCAAGGAAGTGGTCACCATTGTCGACAATATCGGCCTGCCCTACTCGGGATTGAACCTCTCCTACTCGACGTCTGCTCCCATCGGGCCGGCCGACGCGGATATTCAGGTCCAGTTGACCCAGGACCACCATCCCACCGCGGCCTACGTGGAGACTTTGCGCAAGGAGCTGAATCGCCAATATCCCGGCGTGACTTTTTATGTGCTGCCGGTGGACATCGTGACCCAGATTCTCAACTTCGGCCTCTCCGCGCCCATCGATATCCAGATCGTCGGCCCGGACCTGTATGGCAACCGCGCAGTCGCAGAGCGCATGCTCGATGAGGTCCGCTATGTGCCCGGCGCAGTCGATGCGCGCATTCAGCAGCCCTTCAACTATCCCAATATGACGGTGAACGTGGACCGCACCCGCGCCCAGACCATCGGTCTGACGCAGCAGAATGTGGCGCAAAGCCTGCTGGTGGCCTTGAGCGGAAGCTTCCAAACCGCCCCCAACTTCTATCTCGATCCCAAAAACGGGGTAACCTACAACGTGGCCATCCAGGCCCCGCAGTATCGCCTCGACTCGCTGGCGTCGCTGCAGAGCCTGCCCGTCACCGGCTCTGCTTCGGCGCAGCAAGCCATTGCCGCCGCGCCGTCCTCGGTGCCGGGAGTTCCGCCAACGGTTGAGGTTCTGGGCAACCTGGCGTCCATCTCGCCCGGCACGGAACTCGGCACCGTGAGCCACTACGATGTGCAGCCGGTTCTGGATATTTACGCGAATGTGGATGGAACCGACCTGGGCAGTGTGACCCGCGCCATGGAGGGGATCATTGCCCGCCACGAGAAAAACGGCGATCTGCCGCGCGGCTCGCATTTTATCCTGCGCGGCCAGAGCGAGACCATGAAGGCGTCCTACGTCGGCCTGCTGGGCGGCCTGGCGTTTTCCATCCTGCTGGTCTACCTGCTCATCGTGGTCAACTTCCAGTCCTGGCTCGATCCGTTCCTGATCGTCGCGGCCCTTCCGACCGCCCTGGCCGGCATCGCATGGTTCCTGTTCCTCACCAACACCCGGCTCAGCGTGCCCGCGCTCACCGGCGCCATCATGTGCATGGGCGTGGCCACCTCCAACTCTATTCTGGTGGTGACCTTTGCCCGCGAGCAGTTGGAGGTTCTGGTGGGCGATGCGCGAAAGGCCGCGCTGAACGCTGGCTTTGTCCGCCTGCGCCCGGTGATTATGACCGCCCTGGCCATGATTATCGGCATGGTTCCCATGTCGTTGGGCCTGGGCGACGGCGGCGAGCAGAATGCCCCGCTGGGCCGCGCCGTGATCGGTGGGTTGCTGCTGGCCACCGTGGCCACGCTGTTCTTTGTGCCCGCATCTTTCTCTGTCGTCCACGGGTGGCTGGAAGGCCGCCGCAGGATGGCGCATGGCGCTTCACGGGCCGGAACTATCGACGAGTTTGACGAGCTTTCGGAGTAGCTTTTATGACCAACGAATCCAAACCGAACCCGCACCCGGCTACGCATGACGGCATCACAGCGCCCGATCAGAAGCCGGTCTCGCCGCGCAAGGCTCTGCTGGGCGTGGCCGTCCTGCTCGTCGTGGCCGTGCTGCTGGCGGCCTTCGGAATTCTGCACCGCAAGCACGACGATAAGGTGCTGGCGGAGTCGACCAATTCCCTCGCCGCACCGTCGGTGATCGCCGCGATCCCCAAGCAGGGCGCGCCTGTGGACACCTTTGTGCTGCCCGGCAACGTGACCGCCCTGACGGATTCGCCCATCTACGCGCGAACCTCTGGATATTTAACGAAGTGGTATTTCGACATTGGCGCAAGGGTGAAGCAGGGCGCGCTGCTGGCGGAGATCGCCACTCCCGAGGTGGACCAGCAACTGGCCCAGGGCGAAGCGGACCTGAATACCGCCAAGGCCACCGCCAACAACGCCCACATCCAGGCTGATCGCTACACGGGGCTCGTGAAGTCCAACGCCGTCTCCCGCCAGGACACAGACACGTTTGTGAATCAGGCAGCCGCTACCGCGGCGGCGGTCAAGTCCGCCCAGGCCAACGTGCAGCGTCTCCGCGAACTGCAATCGTTTGAAAAAGTCTATGCGCCCTTTGACGGAGTCGTTACGGCCCGCAATATCGACACCGGCCAGTTGATCGACCAGGGAGCCGCCAAGGAACTCTTTCATCTTCAGGCCATCCAGACCCTGCGCGTTTATACCAACCTGCCGCAGATCTACTCGCGGAACGTGAAGCGGGGCTCGAAGATCGACTTGACCTTTGCCGAGCATGCCGGGAAGATCTACCAGGGCACGCTGACGCGAACCGCCGACGCGATCGATCCCGCCAGCCGCACGCTTCTGGTGGAGATTGACGTGGACAACCGCGCCGGGGAGCTGTTGCCCGGCTCACTGGCGCAGGTCCACTTCAAGACGCCCGCTGCCGGCCCAACCTTTATCGTGCCCGCCGCGGCGCTCATCTTCCGCAGGGAAGGGCTGCGCCTGGGCCTTGTGGTCAACGGCAATGTGGCCCATCTGGTTCCAGTGGTGATTGGAGAGGACGATGGAGCCAACGTGCAAATCGTCACCGGCCTCAGCGCCGGCGACAGGGTGATCCAGGACCCGCCTGACTCGTTGATAGAGGGCGAAAAGGTTCTTGTGGCGAGCCCCGGCCAACCCACCGACGCGGGAGGCAAATGATCATGCCGGCGCATTTGCTCGGTTCAGTGCCCCGGTGCGCCGGCCGCGGAGGATCGCTTGCCGCGTTGCTGGCCCTCGGACTGTTGGCCGGTTGCAAGCCCGTCGGGCCCAACTATCATCGACCCGGCTTTGACGCGCCCCCGGCCTACAAGGAGGCTGGTGCTTCCACGGTTGTAGTCCCGCTAGCTCCGCCGCCCAATCCGGCCAACGGCGGCGGCTGGCAGCCGGCCACGCCGGCAGACGGAATGCTGCGCGGCAAATGGTGGGAGATCTACCAGGACCCGCAGCTCAACCAACTCGAAGAGCGCATTGCTGCCAATAACCAGGGACTGCGCCAGGCGCTGGAGACGTATCTGGCCGCACGCGATCAGGTGAAGGTGGCACGGTCTGCTTTGTATCCGACGCTCTCCGCCGGGCCTTCTGTGGATCGCGACCGTATCTCGAAAAACGGACCTGATTACTCATCCACAAAGCCTGTCGGATATAACGACCTGGTGGTTGACGCTCAAGCCAGTTGGGAGCCGGACTTCTGGGGCCGCATCCGCCGCACCGTCGAGCAAGCCCACGAGAACGCCCAGGCCAGTGCCGCGGACATGGCCAGTGTGGACCTGAGCCTGCACGCCGAGATGGCTGCGGACTACTTCCAACTGCGCGGCCTGGACTCCGAGATCAAGCTGCTTCAGTCCACAGTCGCCGACCTCGAAAAGCAGCTCGATCTGACCCAGCGCCTCTTTGCCGGAGGGATCGGCACCGACGTGGACGTGGCCCAGGCCCGGACGCAGCTCGAAACCGTGCGCGCGCAACTGATCGATGTGGGTGTGGCTCGTGCTCAGTACGAACATGCCGTGGGCGCCATTGCCAACTTGAAGCTTGCCGACTTCAGCATTCCGCCGTCGCCGCTCAATCTGGCGCTGCCCAAGGTTCCGCTTGGCGTGCCTTCGCAACTGCTTGAGCGACGCCCGGACATTGCCGCCGCCGAACGCCGCGCCGCCGCAGCCAACGCGCAGATCGGCATTGCCGTGGCTGCCTTCTACCCCACCATCGACCTGAACGCGGAGGGCGGATTTGAAAGCGTCCATTTTGGCACCTGGATTCAGGGCCCCAGCGCGCTGTGGACCTTGGGCGCGCAGGCCACTCAACTGCTCTTCGACGCCGGCCAGCGCCACGCACTCACCGACCAGGCCCGCCACACTTACGAGGCCCAGGTCGCCGGCTACAGGAATACCGTCTTCCTGGCCTTCAACGACGTGGAAGACCAGCTCTCCGGCCTCAGGATTCTTGAGCAGGAGTCGGGCGTCGAGCGGAAGGCGGTTGACTCGGCGCAGCACTCCTTCGATATATCGAACCAGCGCTACAAGGGCGGCGTGACCAGCTACCTCGAAGTGCTCACCGCCGAAGCCACTCTTCTCCAGAACCAGCGCACGGCCATCGATCTGCAAACTCGGCAGTTCGTAGACAGTGTGGGTCTGGTTCGCTCACTCGGCGGCGGCTGGGATGCGACGCAGTTGCCGAAATAGAGTGCAGAGAGGATGAGGGCGCCAGGGCTCTGAATTGAGCTCCGGCGCCCTTTTGCTTTCTCAAACGCCATTCCAGCACAGGGCTCGAAATGCCCATTGGTAGCTGCGAGAATGCATTAGTTAGGGTGCGTTGCCGCCGCAACTCCTGGGGAGCAGTGCAGTGGGGGTTCCGCGCAGCACCGACAGGTCAAAGCAGTTGGCGCTGTTGTTTGCTGCTGCTTCGCCCGCCATTGTCGATTGCATAATGGCATTGGCTTGCTTCATATCGGCGGCTGACGAGGCGGCTGGAGGCGCGTTGAAGGGGGCAAGCTTCTTCTGCAGCCATGTGGCGGGGATCCGATAGCTCTGGAAGACGGCCTGGGCGGTCGGCGCGGCCTGATCGGCCACCGCCACCGGAGCCTGTGCCATCAGCGAGATGTTCTTATAAGCGCCGCCGGAGTCGAGCCGAAGCGAGCAGAGAACCGCCAGGAGCTTCATGGAACCTTGCTCACCAGAGACGCTCGCGACGAAGCGGGCACACTCGCCAACGGCTGGGGGAAGTTGGATGGGCGTGGAGGAAGTGATGATGACCTGCGGGGTCGGCTTGCCTGAGACAGCCGCACCCTGCTGAATGATCATCGTAAACTTCTGCGCCAGCGTGGCTGTGTACGGCATGGATAAGTCGGCTCCGTTGGCGCCTTTTTTGCCCGGCTGGAAAGCTGCGTTCTGGGCAACGATTGTGTTCCCTAGCGTGAGGGCCGCACCTCCGGGCCCGGTCATCGCGATCACGGTTTGCTGGCCGCTGGTGACCTGCCAGCCGGAGGGAACGCCGGCAGAGGCGCTTTGGTCGGGGGCAGTGTAGGGCTGGAGTTGGACGGAGGCTGGGGCTGCGGTGGCTGCGGGTTGAGGCGCCTGGCAGCCGGCCGCGAGCGATAGGGCAATGACAGAAGCCGCCGCTGCCAACATGGATGAACTCTTTCTGGGGAACATGAGCATGATCGAGGCTCCTTGCAAGTGGTATTTCGAATCTGGGTGATTGCAAGAGTAGCATTCACGTTTGGCTTCGAGCCAGAAAAGAAGGCGTACGGACGGCTCAATTCGTCACCAAATCATGCCGCAAGTGGCTATATGCCGACGGAGGTACGTCGGTGAGGGGCAGGGCAGGGCCTTCCCACAGCAAGCGGGGTGAGCCCTGGCTGACGGAGTGCAAACCTTCCATGTGAAGGGTATGTTTGCCGGCGCGCAGGCCGAGCGAGCCGAGGTCATAGCGCATTGCATTTCCCGGCGAGCCGCAGACCTGCGCGAAGGGCGGCCCGGTTTTGGCCACTTCAATGCCGTCGATGACCACGCGCGCTCCGTCGCGGTCGATCAGGTGGAAGGTGTAGCCGCCGTCGGCCGGAATGTCGATGAGCCCGTCCCAGGCGGCGGCATAGCGCGTAAAGCCTTGCGAATCGGCGTGCAAATTGGGGGACTCGCCGTTGAAAACGGCGTGTTCGGCTCTAAAATCTGGCAGTTGGGTCCAGTCTCCGGGGTAAATTTGCCAGGTGAGACCAGGGAGAGTCGGGCTGGCTGCGTTCACGGCGTCGTGCCAACTGGCTACAGCCACGACTCCCTGGCCGGCCCAGTCCTGCCTGGCAGAATCCCCGTCGCCTTGCTGTCCTTCAACATGGAGCAGGACCCTGAAGCGGCCAGCTCCGCTCGTCCCATCAAGTTGTGTGCCTTCAGCGTCGGGGAAGCTGTGGCGCACGCGGCGGCCACTGGCTTGGGTCCCGTCGCCAAACAGCCAGGTATAGTGGGCGCCGGGAGACGGCTGTGCGGTGAAGGAAACTTTTTGCCGGGGAGCAAAGACCGGGGGATCGAACGTGAACGCGGCCACCGGGTTATGGCTGGGGATAAAGCGAGCTGGCTGTGCGCCGCCGGAAACCACAAGCGGCAGGTCCGCATCGGCTGCCGCGCGCGTTTGGCCGTACTTCACATTGTCGAACGTCACGTCTGAAACATCCCCCGTCATTGACGAATTGGCCAGCGGCGGCTGGTCGAGCGCCCAGATGTTGCGGAAGGTGAAGCCATGCAGGCCCGGCTGGCCCGGATTCTGATCCAGCTCCATTTGCACCAGCGAGTACCAGTTATCGAGGAAGAGATTCTCAAATGTGAAGTTGGAGTGGTCGCCCTTGGCGCCGTTTGCGCCCCAGAAGCCGAGGAGGCCAAAAGTCTGGCCGCACGCGCCGATGCCGCCATGGAGGATATCGGAGTCCCGCAGAGTAAAGTTGCGCGAGTTGTAGGATTTCCGCGGCCAGCCGGCGCGCACAATGTTGGAGATGCTGGTGGAGAGTTCGCTGTGCTCGATCAGGATGTTCTGGACGTCGTGGCCGGGGCGGGTGATTTGCTCGTCGGTGTAGCCGTCCCAGTTGCCCTCCATCGCGAAAACATCGTCGGAGGTGCGCAGGAAGGCGTCGCGGACGATCGCGTCGCCGCCGCCCAGCCAGTCCATTCCGTCCTGATTGGCGTTGCTGGGGTTGCCCCCGATGACGCGCAGGTCGTTGAAGGTGAATCCAGTCGAGTCTTTCATCTGAATGGACCAGGTCCGCGCCCGCACAATGCAGGTGAGTCCGTCGATCTGAACATTCCGGGCTTCCAGCGCTCCAATGCAGTGCCAGTCGGGCTTCTGCATCCAGCCCTCGTCGCTGTTGGGGTCCTGCGAGCCTTCATAAACGATGACCCCGCGGCCCAGAATCTTGACGTCGTGTACCTTCCACAGGTTCAGGCTGCCAAAGAAGTAGGAGCCGGGCGCAAGGTAAAGGGTCTCACCGCTCTTGGGATTCAGGCTCTGGTGGTAGACCCCCGGCTGCCAGGCGTGGATGTTCGGGTCGCGCGGCAGGGGCGGCGGTGGCGAGCCGGCAAAGAGAAACAGCATCCTGCCATAGTTCAGGAAGTCACCGGGCCGGGAGATGGAGAGCTTGGCCGGTCCTGCGAGCCTGAAGCGGATGGTCGAGCCTTGCCGCGTGGGGCGCAGACCCAGCCGCCAGGGCTGAATATCGACACCGCGATCCCAAAAGCCCGGCTCAGCCGCGGTGATGGCTACGTCCACGGGGCCGGTTACGTCAAAGCTCACAAATTCATAACTCGATGCGGCGTGCGCCACCTCGACGGGCTGGCCGTTCACGGTCACTGAAAAAGCTGTAGACCGCATCTCTGCCGGCACGGGTGCGGCCTCAACGCGCGAGGCAGCATGGACGGCGACAGGAAAAGCGAGAATGGCCACGAAGAGCGGACGAAAACCCGGCAAGAAGGGAGCCCCTGGTTGAAAGTGGCAACGAAACCACTGTAGCACCGGGACGGCGGGGGGCGACTGCAAGCTGAGAGCTGCTAGGTCTCTGACCGAGTGAAGTTGTACCAACTTCGGGTGCCCCACCCTCGCCGCGTACTTGTTTTTGCGGCTAGGGTGGGGGGTGCAAATCTACGCGGTCAGAGACCTAGAGAATTCAATCGGCCCGCGATCCCCGCCCCTTCCTAAATTCCCGCTTTCACTGAAGCGGCGGCAGAGATGCATAGCTTCGACTGCAACCGCTGGGAGAGGCGCAGCGATGCGCGGATCGCCCAAGTTGTGAGCAGGAGGGTGAGACTACCCAGAGTGAGTGCCAGCGGTATCAACCACATGCCGAGAACTTCATGCGAGGGAGGTGCGGGCGGCGGGAAGTGGAGTACTCCCGAATCGACAAATCGCCCATCCTGAAGCCATAGGCCGGTGTTCGCGGGGAAGAAGGGCTTGGCCAAGGCGGCGAAAACGAGCACGACTCCGGAGGAGTAACCGAGAATTGCGCAACAGAAGACGAAGATCCCAAATATGCCTTTGGTGGCAAGCCGGAGGGTGGCGCGGAGCAGCAATAGGGGTGAGATGCTGCGACTTGCTTGGCGGATGAGCAGCCCGTCCCGATACTGGGCAGCCAGCTTGTCCGCAGGCCCAAGGCCTGCGAGCACGGATGCGATGCTTGCTCCGGGCTCCTCGGCGGAGTCGCGGATATGCGCGCTGATCTCGAGCACAATCTCTTCCCGCTCCCCGATGGTGAGAGGGCCAAGGTGGTAGCGGAGGGCGGTCAGGTAACTTTCGATTTGCATTTCCTGCGTCATTGCGAGATCTCCTTCGTGTCCATTACGGGTTCAAGAAGCTGGCTCAGGCCTTGAGAGAAGCTGACCCAGGCCTCGGCCATCAGGCGAAGGCGCTTTCGCCCTGCGTCGGTGAGCGAGTAATACTTGCGCGGATGGCCGGCCTCTGCCTCCACCCACTCGGAGGTGAGCATGCCTTCCGTCTTGAGCCTGTTCAAGATGGGATAGATTGTTCCTTCGGCCAGAACCAGCCGCGAGTGTCTCTCCAGAAAGCGGATGATCTCAAGGCCATAAAGGCGCCCCTTCCAAAGGCTGGCAAGTGCCGCCATCTCCAGTGCGCCCTTGCGCAATTGCGCCTCCCAGCGGTCAGGCTGATCGTCGTCAGCAGGCGTTGCTCTCATATTCGCCATTGCCATATACCTCGCATAACAATGTATAGTGCTATGAATGATACTTGTCAATACATTTCTACAGATTTTTTCAGCGGATCTGTTGGGCGGCCAGCGTCAGATGCCTTCGCCCATGGAAACATACTGGCGCAGGTACTCCAGTTCCTGGCGATAGGCCTCACGTTCTGCCTCTTCGGCGGCAAACGGCTCGGCGGCCTGCGGCTCGCCACCGAGGCGTCCTTCAAGCTCCTCCACGCGGCCCGAGAGGGCAATCAGCGCGTCGGAGAGCGGGTCCTTCACATCGTGCGGATCGGTAATCAGGACGCGCTGCCCGTTGCGATAGATGATGTGGGCCGGAACTCCCACGACGGTCGAGTTGGGGGGCACGTCGGAGAGCACCACGGACCCCGCGCCCACCCGGGAGTTCTCGCCGACGGTGATGTTGCCCAGCACGTTGGCGTTGTTGCCGATGAACACGCCGTCGCAAACGGTGGGGTGGCGCTTGCCGTGTCCCTTGCCTGTGCCGCCCAGAGTGACGCCCTGATAGAGAGTCACATCGCTGCCCACAATGGCGGTTTCGCCAATCACCACGCCCATCGCGTGGTCGATGAAGAGCCGCCGCCCCAGCAACGCGCCGGGGTGAATATCCACGCAGGTGAAAAAACGCGCGACCTGGGAGAGCAGCCGTGCAGGCAGACGTAGTTTGGCCCGCCAAAGGACGTGCGAGATGCGGTGAATCCATACCGCCCAGAGGCCGGGATAGCAGAGCAGAACCTCAAGGCGCGAGCGCGCGGCGGGGTCGCGCTCCAGCACGGAGTTGATGTCTTCGCGAATGCGGGCAAACAGAGACATTGAAGGGTGGGTCTTGCAACAACGGTAGCAGAGCGAAGCGGGCAATTGCCGGCGGAACAAACTCTGCTCCGCCGGCAATTCGGCTGCTTACACCGCAATCGCTTCAACCGGCAAAGCCAGGGCCTGCTGGCGCAGAGACTC
Organism: Acidobacteriaceae bacterium; assembly: GCA_003138365.1. Classification (GTDB taxonomy): domain Bacteria; phylum Acidobacteriota; class Terriglobia; order Terriglobales; family Acidobacteriaceae; genus Telmatobacter. Next base: position 62,747 of record PLFY01000167.1, on the reverse strand, counting down.
GAACAGCACGCTGGACAGATAGCGCTCGCCAAAGTCGGGCAGCACCACCACGATCAGCTTGCCGGCGTTTTCGGGCCGTGCGGCCACCTTCAGCGCGGCGGCAACCGCCGCTCCCGAGGAGATGCCCACAAACAAGCCTTCCTCCAGCGGCAGCTTTCGAGCCGCCGAGATGGACTCTTCGTTGGTCACCTGGACAACCTCGTCAACCAGGCCGGTATCGAGCACGCCGGGCACAAACCCGGCGCCGATGCCCTGGATCTTGTGCGGTCCAGGCTTGCCGCCGGAGAGCACAGGGCTGTCTGTTGGCTCGACGGCGATCGCCTTGAACTCGGGCTTGCGCTCCTTGATGTATTTGGCCACGCCGGTGATGGTGCCGCCGGTGCCTACGCCACTGATGAGGATGTCCACCTTGCCGTCGGTATCGTCCCAGATCTCCGGACCCGTGGTCGCATAGTGGATGGCGGGGTTGGCGGGGTTGTTGAACTGCTGCAGGATATATCCGTTCGGTGTCTTGGCCAGGATTTCATCGGCCTTGGCGATGGCGCCCTTCATGCCGTTGGGGCCCGGGGTCAGCACAATCTCGGCGCCGAAAGCCAGCAGCAGCACGCGGCGCTCAAGGCTCATGGTCTCCGGCAGGGTGAGGATCAACCGGTAGCCCTTGACGGCGGCCACAAAGGCCAGCGCAATGCCGGTGTTGCCGCTGGTTGGCTCAATCAGCACAGTCTCGCCGGGCTTGATCTTGCCCGCCTTTTCGGCGGCATCGATCATTGCGAAGCCGATGCGGTCTTTGACGCTTGAAACCGGGTTCTGGCTTTCCAGCTTGGCTACGACGGTTGCGGGCAGTCCAGCCGCCATGCGGTTGAGCCGCACCAGCGGGGTGCGGCCAATGAGTTCAGTTACATCCGCGGCAATGCGCGCCATATGTTCTCCTTTTTCGGGGCCAAAGGCCCATATCTTCGATTTCAAGGGGGTTAGGGTGACGGCGGAGCTGTCAAGCGGTGAGAAGCGCGCACCGTTTGGGGGCGCACGCCTGCATCGGAGCTGTCACCAGGACGGTGTTAGCGACATCGACGCATGATAATAGCGTAGACCCGAAGCGCGGTATATGGCAAGTGGAACCTCAAGCGAACTCATGCTCTTGGTAGAATGGAGGCAGGGAGCAGACACCATGGATGCCCCGGAAGTCCTCATCGAACCAACTCGCCGCAGAACGCCTGAAGCCCGGCCGAAGCCGACCGCCAAGGCCCTCGCCTGCCTGTGCGGATTGGCAGCGCGTTATGTCTGGTGGAAGACGCCGGACGAAGCGATGGAGTTTCCCGACCGAGTTGCGGCGCAGGTCATGAACCTGGGCGACTACGAGGACGTGGTGGTGATGATCGAGGCCACGGGCGAGGAATACCTGCGCGGCGTTCTGCGGCGATCCGAGGCCGGAGAACTGAACGCCCGTTCCTGGCACTATTGGCACTACCGGCTGGGATTGGCCGAGTATGGCAAGAGGCCCGTGCCGCCGATGCCGGTGAGGAAGACCGAGTGAGAACAGCTCAACAGGCTGCGGATCAACAGGCTGCGGAAAAACTCGCTGTTTTGAAAGGGCACGACTTCAGTCGTGCCGCAAATGCAACAAAATAAACGTCGGGCTTTAGCCCCTGAGGCATGCCTTTCGGGCATGTCGCTCGAAGATCGGCCTTTTTCCGCAGCCTGTAAACCCCAGTATTCACTTTTGCTGCGAGTGTGGCACGACTGAAGTCGTGCCCTCACACGATCAGGTGAAGCTGTTATTTATGCGCAGCGACTAAGACTGAGACGGGGCCTTGTTGCGGTCATCTCACCCTCCCGTGAACTTTTCCTGGGTCTGCATCAACCCGTATTTCTGAGCCCCGCCGAAATCCCGCTGATCGTCGCGGCGATGGCGTGGTTGACTTCAGCGGTGTCTTCGCCGGCGCGCTTGCGGCGGAGCATGTCCACCTGGATCAAGTGCATCGGATCGACGTAGGGATTGCGCAGCTTGATGGAGTGGGCCAGCACCTGGTTGGTCTCAAGCAGTTCGGTCTGCCGTGTCACTGCCAGCACAGCGCGCACAGTCCGATGGAATTCGGCATCGAAGAGGTCGTAGATGCGCTCACGGAGCTTCGCATCCTCGACCAGCGAGGAGTAGAGGCGCGCGGTGGCCATATCCACCTTGCCAAGCGCCATTTCCACGTTACGCAACAGATCGATGAAGAGCGGAAACTCGCTGGCCATGGTTTGCAATAGCTCCAGTGCGCCAGGTTGCGCGAGATATTGCTCAAACGCAAAGCCCACGCCGAACCATGCGGGAACCAGCAGGCGTGACTGCGTCCAGCCGAAGACCCAGGGAATGGCGCGCAGGTCGGCCAGGCTGGGGGAAGCCTTTCGCCGCGACGGGCGTGATCCGATCTTGGCGTTCTCCAACTCGGCCATCGGCGTGGACTGCTCGAAGTAGGTGAGCACGTCGCGGTCATCGAGAATGTGCTTGCGATAAAACTCGTAGGAAATAGCGGAGAGCTCGTTGAGCGCTGCCTCCCACTCCGGCTTCAGCACGCCGGTAAAGTGGCCCTCGGGATCGCGGGCGTTGGGACGCGCCAGTGCATCGAGTGAAGCTGCGATCATCAGTTCGAGGTTGCGCTCGGCCAGCACCTCGTCTGCATATTTGAAGTTGAGCACCTCACCCTGTTCGGTGATGCGCAACTGGCCATCGAAGGAGTCCATGGGTTGGGCAAAGATGGCGCGATGCGTGGGACCGCCGCCGCGGCCGACGGTGCCGCCGCGTCCGTGGAAGAGGCGCAGCTTGACCCCGGCCTCGCGAGCCACGACGTGCAGATCGCGATGGGCGCGGAAGATCTCCCACGTGCTGGTCAACATGCCGCCATCTTTATTTGAGTCTGAATAGCCCAGCATGACTTCCTGCCAGTTGTCCCAGGTGGCTATCAGCTTGCGATAGTCGGGCCGGCTCCACAACTCGCGGCAGACGGCCGGGGCCCGGCGCAAGTCGTCGATGGACTCGAAGAGGGGCACCGGCATGAGGCCGGGGTCGGTACCGCAGCCCTCGACCTTCACACCGCCAAGCCGCGCAAGGCGGACCACGGCGAGCACATCGTCCGCCGTCGCGGCGCCGCTGATGACGTACTGGCGAATCGCTTCAGGCGAGCAGCCGTTCTTGATTTCGGCCACCACGCGGAAGGTTTCAAGCACGCTGGCCGTCTCAGCGGAGAGGCCGCTTGGCAGCGATTGCGCCATGGTATCTGCGATGGCCTCCTGCAACGCGATCGCATGAACGCGCGCGTGCTGGCGAATATCGAGTGTGTGCAGATGGAGCCCGAAGGTGCGCACCTGCAGAATGAGCGGGTCGATGAGGGTTCGCGCGATGCGCAGCCCGCGATTGGCGGTCAATGAGGCGCGCAACGCCTCCAGGTCGTCAAGAAACTCTTCGACGGAGCAGTAGGCCGGCAGCACTTGGGCCAGCTTTTCCTGTCCCTGCGCCAGCGTGTAAGACGTGATCGGCAGCGAAGCTCCAGTAGGACCCTTGTGCTCTCCTCCCGTCTCCAGCGTCCGCTGCACGCGTGCCTTCAGGCAGATGACGAAGCGGCGATAGTACTCGAACTCGTACTGCTCGCCGAAGACCTGCGCCTCCGGCGTATGCACTTGCGCCACGTAGGCCTCGAGCCGCGCCAGCAACGCAGCGCTGACCGCTATCTGCTGAGCGCTGGTGGTGAGCAGGTCGATGATCTCCTGCAATTGCCGCTGGTAATAGAGCAGCAAGTGGCCGCGCGCAAGCTGAATGGCGTCGCGCGTCACCTGCGGCGTCACAAAGGGATTGCCGTCGCGGTCGCCGCCGATCCATGATCCGAAGCAGAGCACCTGGGGCAGCGCGAGGGCTTCAATTTCCAGGCCGTAAGCGGCTCGCAGCGCTTCGGAAATTTCGCGGTAAAGGCTGGGCAATGTCTCAAAGATGGAGACGTCGTAGTAGTCGAGCCCCATCTTGATCTCGTCGTAAACAGTGGGGCGGCGTGAGCGCACCTCGTCCGTCTGCCACAGGCTGGTGATTTCGGCCAGCACCTGTTGTTCCAGGCGCACCAGGTCCTGCTCCGGCACGGGGATGCGATCGAGCGTGGCCAGAAAGTCGCCGATGCGGCGGCGCTTGATCATCACCGAGCGGCGGGCGATCTCAGTGGGGTGCGCGGTAAATACGGGGACAATGAGGACGCGCTTGAGCCAGTCCAGAGCCTCGTCCGCGCCGATGCCCACGCGGCGCATTTCCGACAAAGTCCCAGCCAGTGATCCGCGTTGACGGCCGGCCCGGCCGCTGAGGCGCAGAGCGATGCGGCGTCGTTTGCGATGGTTGGTTTCGGCCAGGTTGATGAGTTCGAAGTAAAAGGCGAAAGCACGCGTGAGCAGAATGGCGCGCTCAGCGGGGAGCGAGTGTACAAGTTCAAGCGCGCTGGCGGCGTGGCGTGCGGCCTCTTCGTCGCTGCCGCGAGCCTCCGCGTCACGGCGGCGGATTGTGCCTTGCCGCAGCGCCTCCACGTGGGCAAACAAGTCTTCGCCGGCCTGCTCGCGCAATACTTCGCCCAGCAACATGCCCAGCGAACGCACATCGCGCCGCAGGGGCGCTTCTTTCAGGTCGCCGGATTGCGCCTCCAACTCCGCCAGCCGCTGCGACCAACTCTCGGGATTCCACAAAAGAGACATCGTATTTCGATTATGCACGAGAGGAGGAGCATCATAGTCTCACCGTGCGCCCGAGTGAGAGGCAATCTCATGGCCTCGGGCCGGCTTCATCCGGGCCAGAGCAAAGGCGCTCGATCTCCTGCGCAACTACAACCTGCAGCGGTGGCAAGGCAAGCTGCACAGTATCCCATACCATTTTCGCGGCAACATCCTCATAGTCGTGCCGGTACACGTTCCCCGCGCCTGCAATCTCCTTCCAGGGAATCCACGGATAAAGCGCCTTCGAGCTGTCGGGGAGCCGCCGGGAGGCCTCCGAGATGATCTCCAGGCACCGCGTTACGGCAAAAACAGTGCATGTATCGTCGCGGAAGCGCTCATAATCGAGACCCTCGACAAACTGGCTCGCAAAATCGATATGACGCTCAATGTCGGAGAGCGCCGCCAATGCATCAGAAGGCATAGACTGAATCGGCAACAGCGACGGGCTTGAGATGTGGCTTGAGTCCGTCGCGGTTCACCACATCGACTGGACTGTCGAACAAGGCGGCGATATCGTTCTTCAGCGCGGCATAATCGAAGACGGTAACCCGGGCCACGGGATCGAATTCGACGAGGATGTCAGTGTCGCTGCCCGCCCGTTGATCGCCCCGCGCTCGCGATCCAAATAAGGCAACGTGAGCCACGCCTCGCGAGCGTAGCGCCGCCTCGTGTTCACGCAGCCGAGCCAGAATCTCATCGCGATTCATCGGGTCACCTCTTCTCCCTAAGAGTACGCCTTGCGCAGGCGCGGGGCGACGTCAAATTCATCGCGCCGCAGCGGCGCTTCCTTCAGGTCGCCGGATTGCGCCTCCAACTCCGCCAGCCGCTGCGACCAACTCTCGGGATTCCACAAAAGAGACATCGTATTTCGATTATCCACGATGGGCTCTAAGGATGGTCTCAAAAGGAGGCCGATCACTATTCCTAAATACCTAAGATTCGTTTCTCCGCCAAAATATCCTCATGCCGAGGAGCACTCGCAGGTATTACCCAAGCTGCCATTGCACGGAGGCCATCGTGAACATTTCGCGCGTTTTTTGAACCGTATACGAGTCCATGCGACAGGTCGCCGGGGAGGGGATCACGACAGACTGCCTGGTTGAGTTGTCTGGCATTTTCCGCGGTAATGGATATGAGCTTGTGGGCTTTGTAATTATGTAGGCACGTCTCGGCAGACCCCCCGGTATTTGTTAAGGTCGATTCAATATTTACCGACAGATCTTTGTCCTTGAACACACCTGATGAGACACGTGCCAAGCCCGTATCGTCGTCTCGCAAAAACTGCGTGATATGTACGCGACGAAATCATCTCTCTTCGTCGCTGATTGACTCGTTATCTTGATAGACTGGCGGCGACATTCGTTAAGCGATACCGCGCAATAGCTGAACCAAGTTCATAAAGTCGCTAGCGAAACCTTCCTGCCCTACCCCGGTCGCCCTGTTTTGGTAAAAGAACCGTGGAGCGTCCTCGGCCGCAAACACTACTTCTAAGTCCTGCTGGTTCCTGTGCCATTCTAGCTGAAGGCCTCCGTCTCCGAGCGGAACCACCGAAGGGGCAGGAGAGGTCGCTCCCATAATTGATCCCAGAACGGACAGCGACTGATTCATGAGGTCGCGATTGATCTTCTTGCCCCTGTAGGAATCCCAGTTATCAGGAAGCGTTTGGACCGCAATAAAGGCGGAAATAGTCGGCTCAACCCACGCTGGGATTGGTTCCGTTGTTACAACGATCCTGTAGGTGTTCCCCCTAGATGAAACCACGAATGCCCTTTCCTTTGGCTTCGTAAGGGCCGCTAGACTTGCCGCTGGGAACTCCGACCGCGATTCAAACTGATTATCGGTCAATGCTGTAGCCGGTCGAAATGCTGGTAGAGCAAGCGCTGCCATGCCTAGTTCCTCCTACCCCAAATCTTGTGCATTGCAGGTGTGGTCAACTCCGCGAATGAGCGGACGATCCATTCGCGACCGAGATCAAAGAAGTCCGTGCCCTCACCGATCTGTCCCCGCGCCGTCAGGTCCAATAAGAACATGGGGACGCCATCGGAGAGACGTCTTACCGGTTGAAGGGTAACTTGAAGGCGTCCCACAAATCCTCCGCTCTGATCAGATATCGGGAATCTGGCGCGAAACGTTAGGTCCTGAGCTTGTCCGGGATAGGTGGACACAGGCTGCTGCCACACAGTGAAAACCTTGTCAATGTCAGTGTGGGTCTCCCAACCCGCACCCGCCACAATGTGATTGATGTAAGTCACTTCACACTGGTTGACGCGAATGGTTCCTAGTTGGTTGCGAGACACGAATTGATCGAAGTTCAGGAAATCTTGATCGAAGCCACCTCGCACGTGCTCATAGCGTGGGTAAAGAGCACCCTCCCCTATCTTGCGCCAGTTCTTGATAAAGCGGTCTCTCTGGACCTGGATTAGCTCAGTGCCCCCTTCATCGACAAACCAAAACCTCGGCGTCGGAGGAGCCTCAAGCGCTTGAAACTGAATGCCCACTCCGGGTTGAGCCTGTTCGGGAAACCGCTCTATCTGAGACGGAAGTTCCCCATGCTCTTCAGTCTTTGGATATCGCTCATGCACTTCGCTCCAGTACAGACCGAAATGTGCGGTTTGCAGTCCCGATAGTCGATCAAACTGCGCAGACATAAGCGTTTCCACCACTGGCGGGTTGCTAAAGTCTGGTAAGTCAAGCGGCCGTGCGGTCACCTTGGGCTCCATACTGGGATGGTCGACATCGTCCTGCTCTTCCTCAATCTCGCAGACTTCAGGAGGTTCAAAGCTCCTCCCGGAATCTGACGTTAATATACTGCATCAGCCTGAGGCCTGGAGCAACTGAACCGACGTGCGGTCATTGGTTTGACAACGCCGCTTGGCAGGGGGCCCGCGTCCCAAACTCGGAACTCAGAAGCAACCGACGGCTGCCCCAGGTCCGGGTTTTCGGACCTGGGAGTCCACGAACCCACGCGCCAGAGCCTTCGATTCCATCACTGCCGGAGATCCCATCCCACTCCGCTCTACCAAAAAAGCCCGCTCCGCCCCAAGCATTTTGCAGATAATTACGGTCGGGTGGCGAACACTATATCTATAGGGAGAATCCACCATGACCCCAAAAACCGCATCGGAACTCAGCTTGGTCGAGGCCATTCCTCTGCCGGCGCTCGACTCCAACCCCAAACAAGCCCGGGCCGCCATCAAGCGTTGCTGCGCCGCCTGGCAGCGCGTCTACGATGCTTACATGGAGGGTACCCGCGGCAGCGGCGCGGACGCGATCACGGCCGCCCACGAGGCCGGCCCTGCCTTCTGCAAAGCCATGCCTCCTCTTGCCGGTTATGAAAGCATCCGCGACTTCGTCGCCTGCGCAGCCCACGGCATTCTCATCGACGCGATTCCCGAAAAGAGGGCCAACCAGCTCCTGTACGCGGCGCAGGTTGCGCTCGCCACCCTCCGTTACGAGCCGAAATCGCGAAAATCCGCCTGACCCCACCCCCCCCCCACCTCTGGAGCCCCATTTTGTGAGATTCAGTTGTTTATAACTCACGCCAAATCAATCGTTTGTAAATTATGCATGTTAACTCATCAGTAATCAAGCACGGCAAATTTAGCCCCTTTTTGAGCCGAAAATGCCGTATTTCCGAGCCCTTTTTGGCCAAATCAAGCGTTTTCCAATTGCATCGTCAGCTCTTCCCATTCGGCGGTAAACGTGGCCAACTCCGCGCGCAGCTCCTCGGCCAAGGTCGTCAACCGATGCGTCTCGGCAGCAGAGACATAAACGCCCAACTGCTCCTCGGTGTGCGCAATCGCACCCTCGATGCGCGGAACCTCTTCTTCCAGAAACGCGCACCGCTCCTCCATCTGCTTCTGCTTGATAGGATTCAGCCGCCGCGTGCGGTCCTTCACAGTTTCGGCATCGGCATCCGTGGCGCCGTTGCTCCCATTGCCGTTCGAAGGCGCAACGGTCTCCGGCTGTCTTCCCTTTGGCGACACCTCAACCGAAAGGCTGCTGGATGCAACCCTCTGCGCCTCCTTCCAGCGCAGATAGTCCTCGTAGTTGCCTTCATGGCTGGTCACGTTGCCGCCTTCCACCTCCAGCACCCGCGTAGCCAGCCGGTCAATGAAGTAGCGGTCGTGCGAAACAAAGACCACCGTGCCACTGAAAGCCGCCAGCGCCTCCAGCAGCACGTCCTTGGCGCGCATATCCAGATGGTTGGTGGGTTCGTCGAGCAACAAGAAATTCGACGGCGAGACGAGAATGCGCGCCAGCGCGTAGCGGTTCCGCTCCCCGCCGGAGAGCACGCCGAGCGGCTTGAAGACATCGTCGCCGCTGAACAGAAAGCATCCCAGCAGAGACCGCAGCGCCTGTTCCGGAACCTTCAGCGCGGCGCGGCTGATGTCGTCCAGCATCCGCGCGTCGCCGTTGAGCACCTTGTACTGGTCCTGCGCAAAGTATTCGCTGAGAACGTTGTGGCCCAGGCGGACCGAGCCCGCCGTGGGCGTTTCATCGCCGGTAAGGAGTTTGATGAGCGTGGATTTTCCCGCGCCGTTCACGCCTACCAGCGCCACGCGGTCGCCGCGCGAAAGATTGAACTTGACGCCGCTGAACACCTGCTTGGCGCCATAACTCTTCGATAGCCCCTCAGCCTCCACCACCGTCCGTCCCGAGGGCGGCGGCTGGGGAAACTTGAAGTGTATAACTGGCTCCTCTTCGGGGATCTCGATGCGCTCGATCTTTTCCAGTTCCTTGATGCGCGATTGCACCTGCTTGGCCTTGGTGGCCTGGGCGCGAAAACGGTTGATGAACGCTTCAAGATGTTCGATCTGGATGCGCTGGTTGCGGTAAGCCGCCTCCAACTGCGTCCGCCGTTCGTCTTTCTGGCTCAGATATTTGGTGTAATTGCCCTGATAGATATTGAGCCGTTTGTTCCATATCTCCACGGTGCGATCGATCGTTACATCGAGAAAGTAGCGGTCGTGGGAGATGAGGATGTAGCCGAAGGGATAAGTCCTGAGATAGTCTTCGAGCCAGTTGCGGGTTTCAAGGTCCAGGTGATTGGTAGGCTCGTCGAGCAGCAGCAGATTCGGTTTGGCGAGCAGCAGCTTGGCCAGGGCGATCCGCATCTGCCAGCCGCCGCTGAACTCATCGGTCTGGCGCGCCCAATCCTCCTTGCCGAAGCCGAGCCCGGTGAGCACGCCGCCCACCTGCGCGTCCAGCGCGTAACCGTCAAGCGCGTGAAAGCGCTCCTGCAACATGGAGAAGCGCTCCGCCGCGGACTCATATTCGGGACTCGCGTGATCGAGGGCGGCCAGTTGTCCCGCCAGGTGCTCGATCTCCTTTTCCATGTCGCGCAGTTCATCGAAGACCGTGAGGCACTCTTCAAAGACGCTGCGTCCGGCCAGCGCAAGCCCTTCTTGGGGCAGGTAGCCGATGCTCATGCCGCGGGTCTGCTGCAAGCCGCCGTAGTCCAGCGTCTCAAGCCCCGCCAGCACCTTCATCAGCGTGGACTTGCCGGTGCCGTTGGCCCCCACAAGCGCTGTCTTCTCCCGCGCCCGAATCAGCCAATTGGCCTCAAGAAACAGAACGCGGGGTCCGAACCGCTTGCCGGCATTTTGCAGGGAGAGCATATCTCTCTATTCTCGCAGAGAGACAGACGGGCGCTCACTGCGCTGTGCCGATCCTTCCGCTGGCTTCGGCCACTGGACAGCCCCCGCTTAACTGCCAGAATTCACGCTGTTTCTGCTCTGGCCGATAAGTGATAGCACAAATGTGTTATGGACATGGGTGATGCATTTCTGCGATTTGTGAAGGTCAAAGCCTCACCCTTTCAACGAAGGTTAGGTTGCGCAAGCTTTTATAAATGTTTGGCTTGGCTGTTGTTTCAAGAGATAAGCGCCCCAGATTAAAGGGGGGAAAGGAGCTTGAGAGTTCCACTTGTCCGCACGGTGGCCAACTCTTGTCGATCTCGCCATGGCGACATTCGCGGATCCCGCCAATCCACTGAAACGCAAGATTCACAACACTCCGGCCATCGCCATTGAAACACTGATTCCCTCTTGTTGCCGTTAAGGATCGGAGTAAACGCCATGCCCAACTCACGCACGACCTATCAATTTCAAGTGAATCCTCGAGACGAGTCGGAACCGGCAGGGAGCGGCGAGCCCGTGCAATCATCTTCTTCCCGTTATGACGATTCCCAATATTCCGACTCCCATGGAGCCGATCGCTTGTCGATTGCGCTGATAGGCCCGGACCAGAAGCGGCGCAAGGAAGTGGCCGGCGCTCTTGCCGAATGCGGACGCGGCGAGGTCCGCGAGTTTTCTTCCTATCCGCCCGCACTCGACGATGTGCCGAGACTGCTCGAGCAATATCACGACGTCATCGTCATCGACCTCGACAGTAGCCCGGAATACGCCATCAAGCTGGTGGAAAACATCTGCGCCAAGGACTCGGCGACGGTGATGGTCTATTCGGAAAAGGCCGATCGGGATATGGTGGTCCGATGCATGCGCGCAGGCGCACGTGAGTATCTCACTCTGCCCTTCAAGCAAAGCACCATGGGCGAGGCTCTTGATCGGGCCGCGGATACCGTCCATCCGCCAACTCGAGCCGAAAAGAGAACCCACGGCAGGATGCTCGTATTCCTCGGCGCCAAGGGCGGCTCCGGCGTGACCACCGTTGCCTGCAATTTTGCGGTAGCTCTGGCCCAGGAGTCTGGCCAAAGCACATTATTGATCGATCTCGGCCTCCCCATGGGAGACGCCGCGCTGAACCTCGGCATCGTAGCTGAGTACTCCACAGACAACGCTCTCCTGGATTCCGGCCGCCTGGATGCCAGTTTCCTCTCCAAGCTTCTGGTCAAGCATCGCTCGGGAGTATCCGTACTCGCAGCGCCCAGCAAGGTCCCCAAGGTGCAGGCCTCCAATGAGGCCATTGACAAGCTGATGGCCATCGCGCTGCAGAACTTCGAAAACGTGGTCGTCGATGTGGGATCGAGACTCGACCTGATAGGGACCACTCTCTTCAGGGATGCCTTTACGATCTTTCTGGTCACACAGGCCGGCATCTCTGAACTACGCAACTCAAATCGCCTGATCAGCCAGTTCTTCAACGACGGTAGCCAAAACCTCGAAGTCGTGATCAACCGATATGACCCTCGCTCCCTTGGGGTTACTGAAGAACACATCACCAAGGCTCTCACCAAGCCGGCGCGGTGGAAGATTCCCGACGATTACTCCGCTGCTCGCCAGATGCAGAATTCAGCCTCTCCGGCAACGCTGGCGGATTCACCCACTTCACGGCTGATTCGGCAGATGGCCCGATCCGTCTGCGGCCTGCCCGGAACCCCCGAAAAAAAGACAGGTTTCAGTCTCAGGAATCTCAGTAGAAATGCCGCGGAGAATGCCTCTGCCAGCGAGCCGGCGGCGCCCATCGCCAGGGTCAAGCCGGCCATTGCATGGGCGATGCCTGCTCCCATCACCCACGGCACAGCGCTCAGCTTTACTCAGCTCGATGCCGAGGCGTCGGTTCCAGGAACCTTCGTCTACACGCCCAGCGCAGGCTACGTTCTGCCGGTGGGAACGCACACGCTGTGGGTAACGTTCACTCCAGAGGCCGCCGCGGGCGACGCCCCGGCACAGGCCGCCGTGTCGATCACCGTCACCAAGGCAACGCCAACCATCACTTGGCCGATACCTCGCGTCATTGCCAGCGGCACAGCGCTCAGCAGCTCCCAGCTCAATGCCCAGGCATCGGTTCCGGGAACATTCGTCTACACGCCTGCCGCGGGCGAGGTTCTCGCGGCGGGCAAGCACATGCTCTCGGTCGCCTTTACGCCGACGGACACCGCTGGATACACTCCGGCGCGGGCCGAAGTGCAGGTCACTGTGGCCATCGCAACCCCGACCCTTGCATGGTCGACACCCGCTCCCATTACACGCGGTGTCGCGCTCAGTACAACCCAGCTCAATGCCACGGCATCGGTTCCGGGAACATTCGTCTACACGCCTGCCGCGGGCGAGGTTCTCACGGCAGGGCGCCACACGCTGTCGGCAACCTTCACACCCACTGATGTCGCGGGCTACACCACGGCGAAGGCCGAGGTGTCGCTCATTGTTGTCGCCGCGACCCCGGCCCTTGCATGGTCGAGGCCCGCTCCAATCAGCTACGGCACTGTCCTGAGCGCCGCTCAGCTCAATGCCACGGCATCGGTTCCAGGAACATTCGCCTACATTCCCGCCGAAGGCTCCGTGCTCGCGGCGGGAACGCATACTCCCTCGGTAGTCTTCACGCCTGCTGACACCGCGAACTACACTCCGGTGCAAGCCGCCGTTACGCTCATTGTGGCCCAGGCGGCGCCGGCCATCGCATGGCCAACGCCCGCTTCGATACCCGAAGGCTCCTCGCTCGACGCCGCTCAACTCTGTGCCACGGCATCGGTTCCAGGAACATTCGTCTACGCTCCCGCGGCTGGCGAAGTTTTGCCGCCAGGACGGCATACGCTCGACGTGACCTTCACCCCGATGGACACCGCGAACTACACCACGGCGCAGGCCTCCGTGCCGCTTGCGATCACCAAGACAACGCCCGCCACCATTGCGTGGCCTACTCCTGCCGTCATTTCCTACGGCACTCCGCTCAGCGCTGCTCAGCTCGATGCCAGGGCATCGGTTCCGGGAACATTCGTTTACGTTCCCGCCGCGGGCGACGTGCTCACGGCAGGGAAACACAGGCTTTCAGTAACCTTCATTCCAGCCGACACCGAGAGATACGCAACGGCGCAAGCCACAGTGGCGCTTGTAGTGGACGGGCTGGCGAACGTCGATTCGCTGTTTGCGCTAGCCACGCAGACGCCGCTCACGCCTGCCGACGCTGCGAACTACATCGACCTCGCGGACGCGGAGCGGGTGGCAATCCAAACCCGCAACACCCCCAGCCACACCGGCAAACCTGAAACACGCACTTACAAAGGTGCTACCTATGAGAAGGGAGAGGATGGCCAATGGCATCTCCAGCAGAAATAGTACCGACGACCCCTGAGACGCTTCCCTCGGATTTCAGCGGATGGGATAGCGAAGATTCCCCAGCGACGCGCCCTGTCGACCCCAACGGCTTCAAAGCTGTTCCTGGTTCCGGTGCTGTACCAAAGCCGCCTGCGCAAGTTTCAAACGCGCGCCTCACCGTTTCGCCCGTGGTAGACAGGCTGCGTGCCGCGCCCTCGCTTACGCCCGCGGCGGCCTTCGCGGAAGCCGAAGATTTTTTCCAGACGTTTCGGCCCAGTAACTTCAATATGGAAGACCTGGAGCCCAGGGGAAAACGCAAGCGTATAAACACGAAAAAGATGAGGCTGGCGGTTTTCAGTATCCTCCCGATCGTGCTTCTGCTCACCCTCATCCCGGTGGTCTATCCCAGGTTGATGGCCAGGACAGGCGCGGTGAAGCAATCCGTTGCGCCGCATGCAACGCCGGTCACGCAGCCAACGCCGGTCACGCAGAAAATGGCCGTGCCGCAGTCGCCACCGCTGACGGCGACCCATGAGGCAGTGCCCGCGCCGCCGCAACCGGCGGCGGCCACCGAGATCGTGCCCCCGCCTCACGTGCAGTCGGAGATGATGGACAGACAGTTGACCGCCCCTGCGCGGATTCCGAACGACATGAAGATGGCGCCCGGGAAGGAAGCGCCGCCCCCTTCGGGCTTTGGCGTGGCCGGTGTGGAAGGCCTGAACAGCAGCGGCAGCGGCACGATGGGCGGCCTCTTCAATGGACAGGCTCGGCCCCAGGTGAAGGTTGAACTACCAAGGATCGTGAAGGTCTCAGCCGGCGTCGCGGTCGGTTTGCTGGTTCGGAAGACGGAGCCGATTTATCCGCCGATCGCCAAGACTGCGCACGTCTCCGGCACCGTGGTGCTGCAAGCCACCATTTCAAAGACCGGATCGATCGACGGTTTGCATGTTGTAAGCGGACCGGACATGTTGAGGCAGGCTGCGTTGGATGCGGTGCGCAACTGGCGATACAAGCCCTACATGCTCAACAACGAGCCGATTGCCGTGGAGACCACTGTGAACGTGATCTTCTCCCTGGGCGGATGACGAATAATTCACAGACTGGCGGGGAGCCAAGATCCTGGCTCCCCGCTCAGCAATAGGTCCGCAACGCCAATCCAGGTTGCGGTCCATGAGCGATTTCATGGTGCATGTGCCGCGGGGAGATCCCTCAGGGCGTCTTTTACTTCCATCCCAGCGACGAAGGCCTTGCGCTCCGCCCCAACGAGGAAAGATCGCTCGCTCCCTCCTCATGCCCCTCAAACGTGACGGTTGCCGAGCGCCTGTGTCACACTGAAAAAGTAGTCGGCGCCAGAACCAGCGCCAGCCGGAAGGGACGTTCAAAGGCAAACACGGCATCACCGGTAACACCCTGTGGTAAAAGTCAGGTTTTGAAAGGGCACGACTTTAGTCGTGCCGTAAGTGATTCAAAACAAACATGGGCTTTAGTCGGCGCCAGAACCGGCGCCAGCCGGAAGGGACGTTCAAAGGCAAACACGGCTTCACCGGTAACACCCTGTGGTAAAAGTCAGGTTTTGAAAGGGCACGACTTTAGTCGTGCCGTAAGTGATTCAAAACAAACATGGGCTTTAGTCGGCGCCAGAACCGGCGCCAGCCGGAAGGGACGTTCAAAGGCAAACACGGCTTCACCTGTAACACCCTGTGGTAAAAGTCAGGTTTTGAAAGGGCACGACTTTAGTCGTGCCGTAAGTGATTCAAAACAAACATGGGCTTTAGCCCCTGAGGGATGGTTTTTCGGCATCTTCGACTTTCACCACGGGCTGGTAAGCATCTTGTATGCAATTAGATATAGCAAGATCGGGCCTGTAGCTCAACGGTTAGAGCAGGGGACTCATAATCCCTTGGTTCGGGGTTCGAATCCCTGCAGGCCCACCAGAATATCGCATGGATAACACATATTCTATCAACAAGATAAGAGGTTAAAGTCGCCAAGAAACGCCGCTCCACTTTCGGTATATATGCGTCTAGTACTGTGACCGCATGATTGTGTAACGGCCGGAAAGTAGCGCCGGTCTCNNGGGCTTCCCAGCCCGCGCTCGCACCCCTCATAGCACCATTTCATCTGGACAGAGACCTATTCGCCCTCAAACTCCAGAGTAGCCGCCCAATGGCTTTTCCCAGGTCGCGCCAGTGCTCCGGGTGGTTCACGCGCAATCCGGAATCTTCCGCTCTCTGTCATCCCTTCCGCTTATGCCCTGCCACGACTCGGGCTTCTGCCGATTTCGGCGTGAGCTTCCAGGTGAACGAGAGCAGCACAATTCCCAGAAAAGTCGACGTCAATATCCCGTACAGCGCCGCATTCCAGCCGTACCGTTCCACGAGTGCGCCTATACCCTTGGACTCGACCACACGCCCTAGAGAGCCGAGAATGGAGATAAAACCGTTGGCAGTGCCGATCGCCTTCTTTGAGGTGACATCCAAGGCGCAAATACCTAACAGCATCACTGCCGGATAAACAAAAAAACCAATGACGCCAAACAAGGCAAGGTCCAGCCATAGCTTATTGTCGGGACTATATAAAATGCCAACGAAGGCAAGAAACACAGGAATCATGCAGAGCAGGCAAATCATTCCACGGCGGCCGCCAATCTTGTCCGATAGCCAGCCCACCAGAACCGTACTGAGCATCGCGGAAAACTCCAGCGTTGCCGTACCGATTCCTCCCTCGCCTAGACTGGCGTGCTTCACCTCTTTCAGGAAGGTCGGTCCCCAATCGAGCATGGCATATCGGGCGACGTAGGCAAAGAAGTTGGCGCCGGCAAAGAGCCAAAGATAGCGATTCTTTAGAATGTAATTGACCAGCAAGTCGCGAGTGCCCAGCTCCTTTTCGCTATCTCCTTTGCCGCCGGCCGGATAATCGTCGCGGAATTCCTCGATAGGCGGAAGCCCAACCGACTGAGGCGTGTCCCGGAGCCTTAGTAAGAGATAAATTGCGCACAGGATTGCCAATATACCCGGAACATAGAATGCCGAGCGCCAGCCTAGCATTACGGTGGAATAGGCCGCAATGATCCCAACCAGACCGCCTCCCACATTTTGGGCGAGGTTCCAGAACGCAAAGATCGTTCCCCGCTCGCGAATGCTATACCAGTGACTCAGCGAGCGGCCGCAAGGGGCCCATCCCATGCTTTGCGCCAGCCCGTTCATTGTCCACAGGGCAAGGTGCACCGGGTAACTGCTTGCGGTTGCAAAAGCAAAATTGCAACAAGCGGTCAACAGCAATCCCAGAGGCATGAAGTAACGGGGGTTGCTTCGGTCTGACAGGGAACCCATGATGAATCTGCCAATACCATAGGTCATGACGGATAATGCCAGCATGTTCCCGATCTGATCCTTACTGTAGTTCAGCGCCTGTCCCATCTCCTTCGAGACAACGGGAAGATTGTTTCTGACCAGATAAAATGTGGCATAGCCGATAAAAGTGGATTCCAGAATCTGCCATCGCAGCTTAGGATAATTCCGTTTGACCTGTAGATCGGGAAGCCTGGCAATATGCACCGCCGGCTTCAAAAAGCGAAGATTCCAGGTCATGGATAACCTCATTGCATTTGTTTCTCTTGCGATCGGATGATGAAGAATAATAACAGTGCAAGCACTGCACCCGATCTCATCCATGCCTCAGGCAATTTCTCGCCAACCGTGAGCCCCGCCAATCCAAGGCGGCAGACGCGGCCTGGTCCTGGCCCCCTTGCACATGTAGATGTACTTCAAGCATTCGCAGCTCCGGTAGGCGGGATCGCCGCAGTGGGCACAGCCGGTTCCGTGGCGCAGCACCACAGCCCGCACTGTCTCCTTTTGGGCGCGCAGGGAAATTCGCTCAATCGGCTTCATCGCCCAAGTCCAGCAAGTTCCGTGAGTTTTTCCTGAACTCTCTCAATTACTGCTATAAGTTGATGATTATAAAGTGGTGGCCAGAGACGGGATTGAACCGCCGACGCCGGCCTTTTCAGGGCCGCGCTCTACCACTGAGCTATCTGGCCTCAGTGCAAACTTCAGTTGCATGTCTACGCGTGGAATCCGGCATCGCCGGAAGAGGTGGGCGAGTCCACGTACAGTGCGCTGCAACAACTCGATCAGTATACCAACTCCCATACTCCACGCCAAACCCTGAGCTCAATCCCTGCCCAAGGCGCCAATCCCTGCTCTACACTGGTAGGCAATCATGCGCCGCCTAGCCCACCTTCTCGCCTGCCTCGCCCTCGCCGCATTCTCTCTGGTCGCAGCCACTCCCGCGCAGACACCCGCTCCCCGGTCTCCTGATCCGGAAGCGCGCGCCGCACAAGCCTATCAATCCGCCGCCCACCATGGGCCGCTGAGCTTGCACGCCTTCCTCGCCGACTTTCCCAAAGGGGCCGATTTACACGTTCATCTCTCAGGGGCAGTCTATGCGGAAACCTTTATCCACGATGCCGGCGTTGACGGCCTGTGCGTGGACCCCGCGGCCCTCAGTTTTGCCAAGCCCCCCTGCAACCTACCACCGCTCATACCCGCCAGCCGTCTTTACGACAATCTGAGCCCTGCCAATCAGGACCTCTACGATCGGCTTATCGACGCCTTCTCCATGCGCAGTTTCGTCCCCACCACAGGCTTCAGCGGTCACGACCAGTTTTTTGCTACGTTTGGTCGATTTGGGGGGCTCGACAAGCGACACATCGGCGAGTGGGTGGACGAGATCGCCAGCCGCGCGGCCGCCCAGAACCAACAGTACCTCGAGCTGATGCAGACCCCTCCCTTCAGCCACGCCGCGGCCATCGCCTACCAGGCCGGCTGGGGGCCGGATTCCGCCATCGCGCGGCCAAACCCTGCGCAACCTGACTTTGCCCAGTTCCGCCAAACGCTCATCGACCACGGTCTGCGCGATGAAGTAGCTCCCGACCGCGACGAAGTCAGCTCCGCCGAAGCTCAGCGGCGCCAGATCGAGCATTGCGGAACCCCGCAAGCCGCACCCGCCTGCCAGGTTGAAGTTCGCTACATCTACCAGGTCTTGCGCGGCTTCCCGCCCCAGCAGGTCTTCGCACAGACCCTCCTCGGCTTTGAGACCATCCAGCAAACCATGGAAGCCCATGAGCCCGGCTTCATCGGCATCAACTTCGTCATGCCTGAGGACGGCTTCATCTCCATGCGCGACTACACGCTGCAGATGAAGATGCTCGACTACTTCCACTCCGTCTATCCCAACGTTCGCATCAGCCTTCACGCCGGCGAACTGGCTCCCGGCCTCGTCCCGCCCGAGGGTCTGAGCTTCCACATCCGCCAGGCTGTCGAGTTGGGACACGCCGAGCGCATCGGCCACGGTGTCGATGTGATGTTCGAAGACAACGCTCCGGCCCTGCTCAAGGAACTCGCCCAAAAGCACGTGATGATCGAAATCAACCTCAGTTCCAATGAAGGCATTCTGGGCATCAAGGGCGCTGACCACCCGTTCCCCATCTACCTCGCCGCTCATGTCCCTGTCGCGCTGTCCACTGACGATGAAGGCGTTAGCCGTATCGACATCACCCACGAATACGTGCGCGCCGCCCTCGACTACCACCTCACCTACCAGGACCTCAAGCAGATTGCCCGGACCGGCATGGAGCACGACTTCCTTCCCGGTGACAGCCTTTGGGCCGCCCCAGACGTGTTCACCATCCCCGCCGCTCCTTGCAAGGCCCAGCCCCTCGGCAATGAAAAGCCTAACCCCGCCTGCAAAGCCTTCCTCGACTCCAGCGAAAAGGCCGCCGCCCAGTGGGAACTCGAACGCCGCTTCAGAGCCTTCGAAGCCAGGTTCTGAAAACTGCTCAAACAGTTGCACCTTCTAGCACCGTTCAGCCATCCCCTCGCCGCGACTCCCGTCTAATCTCTTCAGTGGCTCCGTCGCGCCGGTCGTCCCCTGCACAGGGAAATCTTTGCGCTCCAGAATTGAGGGTGGGACTGATCGGAAATCAAGCACATCTGCGCAGCCAGTCGAACAGCGCGCCCTCCCGTTTCCTGAAAACTGGCCGGCTTCTGTTTTTCCTCGCGCTATCCGGGCTGGCCACCCACGCGTGGTCTCAGCAGGCCCAAGTGTCCCCGACCCAACAGAGCGCCGGGCCGCCTGCGCCAGGCAGCATCCGCGGCATCGTAGTCGATCGAGACGGAGCCGTCCTTGAGGGTGCCCGCATCTCGCTCGCTCAGGCTGGCTCCGGCGCTCCGCCAGGGACAGCGATTGCATCCGACAGCAACGGCTGCTTCAGTTTTGCGGCCGTCCCGCCTGGAGCCTTCAAACTCACCGTCTCCTCGAATGGATTTGCGACCCAGACCCTCACCGGTGTTTTGCACTCCGGCGAGAGCTACGAAGCGCAACCAGTCGTATTGTTTGTCTCAACCGCTGCAAGCGAAGTGCGGGTAACCAAGGTGCGCACGCTTGAAAGCGTCATCGCCTCTTCAACCGCCGCGCCCCGGTCGCTCACCCTGCTGCTGGCGGCCTTTGGCGGACTGGCGATCCTGGTCGGCGGCATCGGCGTCTACAGCCTCATCTCGTATACCGTCAGTTGGAGAACCCGCGAGATTGGGCTGCGCCTTGCCCTGGGCGCCAATCGACTCCAGATTGTGCAATTGGTCCTGCGCCAAAGCCTCGTGCTGGCCATCGCCGGCTCGGCGCTGGGCATTGCGGGGGCCGTTGCAGCCACGCGGATGATGAGCCAATTCCTCTTCCAGACAAGCCCGCTTGATCCCCTCACCTACTCCCTGGTGCCTGTGCTTTTCTGCTTGCTGGCGCTGGTCGCGGCCTGGGTCCCGGCGCAACGGGCAGCCGGCGTGGACCCCATCGTGGCGCTGCGCAACGAATGATTCGGCCAGTGGCAGGATCATCAAACGGGGAGGCTGACGGCGGCTCCTTTGGCTTCTCCTTTTCTGTCCCGCTTTTGCCGAATCCGGCCTACACTTTCTCCATGGACAACGAGCGCATCCGTGCCATCTGCCTGGCGCTCCCGCACGTTGTGGAGACGGTCAACTGGGGCCATCACCTCGTTTACTTTGTCGGCGACCGCGACATCGGCGGCAAGATGTTCGCCATGACCGACCTGGACGGCACGGGGGCTCGGCATTTCCGAGGGCGCCTTCACCTTCAAGGCGGAGATTCTCGAATACCTGAAGCTGTAGAGTCGAGTGTTGCGGGTAAAGCGCTTTCCTCAGAACATCTGCTGAATCGCCATCATGGGCAGGAAGAGCCGATGGTCCGCGTCGAGGATCGAGGAAAATCCGTATCTCTGGTAGAAGGCTGCGGCTTGCTTATCCTTCGCGTCCACAACCACGCCAGCCGAAGCGATGTGCGCGCTTTGGGCCAGTGACCGCCGCAGAGCATCGAAAAGCAACGTCTCGCCAAGCCTTTGGCCTTTCCATACGCTGGAAACCGCCAGGCGGCCGAGCAGTGTGGCGGAAACCACAGGGTAGCGAGCGAGCTTCTTTGCCACGGTCTCAGGAAGCCGCACAAGTTCGATGCTGAACTGAGACAGCGTGTAATAGCCGGCAATGGCGGGAGACTCCATCACCGCAACGTAAACCACCGCTGCGCGCTTCTCCATGTCCTGTGCCGCCTGCCGCTGGAGATACGCATCCAGCGCTGAAACGCCGCAACTGAAGCCCACCCGATCATGCCGTTTCCTGTCGAGCAGTTCAATCCTTATCGGCAAGCCTGGATGGTGTGCGGACATTACTCGCTCACGATCCCTTTACCAAGCAGCGCCTTGTATCGCTTAGCGGCGGCCATCGCCTTTTCGTTGGGCCCTGGGGGGTTCAGAAGCAACTCCGCGAAGGCTACGCTGGCTTGCTCACTGAGCGTCAGCACCTCGTTCTCGCGAATGGTGCGCGTGGCCGCCTCCTGGGCGCTTTGAACCACGAACTCCGTGAGCGAGGATCCTCGCAGCGAAGCCGCGTATTCCAAGCGCTGCTTCAGCGCCGGAGAGATGCGGGCTTCCAGTCTGGCGGCCCGTGCTGTCTGAAGTTGAGGCATGGCGTTTCCTTTCATGAATGCGGATTCCATTGTACGGCAAATTGCCGTAT
Organism: Acidobacteriaceae bacterium; assembly: GCA_003138365.1. Taxonomy (GTDB): domain Bacteria; phylum Acidobacteriota; class Terriglobia; order Terriglobales; family Acidobacteriaceae; genus Telmatobacter. The sequence goes on along the minus strand of PLFY01000167.1, from coordinate 40,945 downwards.
TCAGTCCACAAGCCCTCCTTGCCGATTTTCATCTTTCCCCGCGGCCCTTTCCGTCTTACACTCTCCAAATGGACAACGAGCGCATCCGTGCCATCTGCGTGGCGCTCCCGCACGTTGTGGAGACGGTCAACTGGGGCCATCACCTCGTTTACTTTGTCGGAGACCGCGACATTGGCGGCAAGATGTTTGCCATGACCGACCTCGACGGCACGGGGACAGGCGTCCTTTGGTTTCACTGCGGCGCGGAACGCTTCCATGAGCTGCTGGAGACCCAGGGAATCATCGCCTCGCCTTACCTGGCCAAGGCCTTCTGGGTGACCATGGAGCGCTGGGACACGCTCAGGACGCGGCAAGTGGAAGACGAACTGCGCCGTGCCCACGGCCTGATCTACGAAAAGCTGCCTAAACGCACCAAAACCGTGCTGGGGCTGCCGCAGAAAGAGCGAGCCAAGGCCCTTCGCGAGCGGAAAAAGCTGCTGTCGGCACGGGCAAAAGCTAAACGGGGCTGAGAGGGAACTGCCGGGTGCCCCAGGTCTCGTCTCTGAGACCTGGGATTTCACGCGCGCCAAAACAACACAAACCTGAAATCTCCCCTCCGCTCCGTGCAGATAATATCCCTTTCCCGGCGCACAATTGGACCAGTGCCAAACAGGACAACAAACTCATGGGCGAGATCGCGCCGCAGCCCCCGTTGCAAGTGTCGGATATGTCCCCAGTTATGTCCCCGGTTCAAAATGTCAGGTATGTGCCCGGTCCGTACCCCTACCCCCTACCCCCCCTGTGTTTTTCGCTAAACCACTGATTCAACGTATGTTTCCTAAAATCTGCGCAAGAGCCGCTATGAAAACAAAGGGGTTACAACCAGCGCGGGAGCAAAAATCACCCTCCGGAGGCCCAGGAAGTTGGAAAAGAATGGGTTAGCGTTCGTGGAACTGCTTCCATGGCGCAGCCGTATCATTTCTATGAGGCTCCATAGCCATGGTGAAATTTCTCTTGTGGTGCATTCTTCTGGTGCTGTGCTGGCCGCTGGCGCTGATCGCGCTGGTCCTGTATCCGATTGTGTGGTTGCTCCTGTTGCCGTTTCGCGTGGTTGGAATCGCGGTGGGCGGGGCGCTGGAACTTGTCAGAGCGGTCATCTTTCTCCCCGTGCGGATTCTACGGACCATTTAGTTGGCGTCATGTTTCTTGACAAGCGGCGCGTTTCCCATCGCGGTCCTTGCCGGGGCTATCTTTCCGCCTTCGGCATGAGTTCCTGCTTCCCATGACTTTCCTTGAGCAGTGTTCCCGGACATCCTTTTACACTTACGCATGTCCAGGAATCAAAATGATTAGCAATCTCTACAACTTGCCTGCCGTTTCGTCGCCTGCTCCAGGGCGCAACGTATGATCCTCTCTCTCGCTTTCTGCCTGGGCTCTCGGCTGCTCCTTCTGGCTGCTCAAGTACGCGGCGCGGATGAGACCTTCCCGGTCGTCCACAACGACCCCATCACCATCCGCATTCTCGACGGCACGGACGGGCGCCCGCTTGCCCACGCCCATTTGAGCCTCGTCGCGGGCTATAACCAGCGCGACCTTCATCTGGAGATGTGGCATGAAGACGCCCTCACGGACGATCATGGCAGGGCGCGATTCCCAGACGCGTTGGCGAATCTGCCCTTCCTCCAGATCAGGGTAGCCAAGCAACACATTTGCCAGCCAGATTCCGGCTCGGCCACATTCAACGTCGATCGCATTCGCCGCGACGGGCTCAGCACGGCGAATCGCTGCGGCACGGCCACAGTCGAGGACGCTCCTGGAGTCTTTACCGTGTTCGTAAAGATCAAGAACGCAGCGCCGAAGCCGGCCTTGCCTACCGCGCATTCTGTCTCTTCGATAGCCGCTCAGAGCCGCTGATCCCTCCCCATCCGCTTGCCGCCGACCGCCTCCCTGCGTTAGCGTCACCCTGAGAGCCTCTTACCAGCTCTCAGGGCTGCGCCGTCGGGCTCCGGTACACGTCCAATGGTCAGAGGAGAAGATTGATGCGCAGAGTTTTGCCGGTGGCTGTGGCCTTGCTGATGCTTGCCGCCACGCCCATGACCCGGACGCAGACTTCAGACGATGCCGGCGTGAAGAACGCAAAACAGGCGCGCGCGGCACTGGACGCCATGGTTGAGGCCATGGGCGGCCAGGTCTGGCTCAACATGAAGAATCGGATGCAGCAAGGCCATGTGGCCGGGTTCGACCACGGCAAGCCCAGCGAAGGCACGACCGACTACTGGGATTATCACGCAGGGCCGGACCAGGACCGCATTGAATACACCAAGCACCGCGACGTGGTGCAGTTTTACATTGGGCGCGAGGGCTGGGAGGTCACCTATCGCGGCAAGAAGGCTCTGCCCCAGGAGCAGGTGGACGACTGGCTCCGCCGCCGCGACCACTCGATCGAGACCGTCGTCAAAACCTGGCTCAACGATCCCAAGACCATCCTTGTGTACGAGGGGAAGCGCTTGGCGGAGCGGCATCTGGCCGATCAGGTGACTCTCATATCTGCCCAGAACGAGGCCGTCACCATCCAGATGGACACGCAGACTCACCTGCCGCTCCGCCGCACCTTCCAGTGGCGCGATCCAGTCTTCAAAGACAAGAACCTTGACGCGGAGGAGTACGACGACTACCACACGTTTGACGGCATTCCCACCCCGTTTACCATCACACGCTTCAAGAACGACGAAATCATCCGGCAGTATTTCATTGTCCACGTCACCTATAACCAGCAGTTGCCGCCCGACTTCTGGAACGTGGACGCAGCGGCCAGCCGAATCAAGAAATAGCGCACCACGAACACTCCCCAGCTTGGCTTGTCCGCGGCCCATGCAGGATGCGGCGGATGAGCGGCCAGGATGTGTCTACCCTGAATCTTTGGGTAGTTAATCCAGCAAGAGTGGGCTGTTTTGACCAATAAATCGTTATAGATAGCACACAAGTTGCAGCCCAATTCGATCTTTTCCCTTGCACGGGCCTACTTGACTGAGTAGAAACAAGCTGTGGCCCTCGGACGTTCGCGAAGAAATCCGAAGGGCCAACTCAGTTCATGCGGAATGCATGGAGGGCTCCTTTTCGGCATCTTCGTACGATGAGCGCGATTGCGTTTGAGCCAAAATCGCATTCATCACAGGAGGATTTGTGGCGGGCCAACGATCGGATCTGACGTTTGGCGCGAATCGCGCAAAGAGGATCGAACCTCTCTTGGATCCCACTGCCAGCGACGAACTCGACCGCCAGATCCTGGAATTCAGTCTGCGCTACGACCCGCAAACCGGCCTATTGAACCACCACGCCTTTCAGAATGCCCTTGCGGCTCATCTGAGAAGTATTCAGCCCGGCGAGGAGGTCGCGCTGATCTGGATCGACCTGCTGAATCTGCGCAAGGAGTTTTCTCTATTGGGCTGGACGGGAGCCGAGGCATTGGCGCGCCGCATTGCGGAAACTCTGCGCTCCGTCGTCGATGACGATGCGTTGTTGGGGCGCTTCGGCGCCCGAAGCTTCCTGGTGGCCATGGGAGCCTATAAACTCGGCAAGTACGGCCGGCGCCGCGTCCAGGACGTCATAGACATGCTCACGCCGCAGCGGCCGCGCGATGAGGCCACCGAGCCGGAGGTGGCGACTGGAGTAGCATTCTTCCCTTCCGACACCGCGTCGGCCGACGACTTGGTGCGTTTTGCCGGCCTGGCAGCCGCCCGCGCCAGCTACATCAAGAGCCGGATCGTCGTTGCCTTCCATCCCAGGATGAACAGCCTGATCGTGCGCGATCACCTGCTCGAGGTGGAAATGCGCAAGGGACTGGATCAGGGCCAGTTCCATATGGTTTACCAGCCCAAGGTGGATCTGATGACGGGTCAGGTGTTGGGCGCGGAGGCCTTGATCCGGTGGAACCACCCCGATCTGGGCGCCATCCCGCCCAGCGAGTTTATTCCCGTCGCCGAGCGCTCCGATCTGATTCACCGCATCTTTGAATTCGGTTTGCGAACCACGCTGGAACAGGCCCGGGAATGGCGCGATCTCGGCCTGGCCTTGCCGCTTGTCGCCGTGAACGCCTCCGCGGCCAACTTGCGCGCGGACGACTCTCCCCGCATGGTGCGCAGCATCATGGAAAATATTCCCATCGCGCCCACGCAATTGGAACTGGAGCTGACCGAATCGCTGGCCTTCGAAGACGAAGAACTGTTTACCCAGCGGATGCGGCAACTGAGGGCGATCGGGGTTCGTGTCGCTATCGACGATTTTGGCACCCGGTATACAGGATTTAACGTGCTGAGACATTTGCCCCTGAACACGATGAAAATCGACCAGTGCTTCATCCGCGGGATTGACCGCTGCCCGGACATGCTGGCGCTGTGCGAAACCATTGTCGCCATGGGCCGGCAATTGAAGCTGCGCATGGTGGCCGAAGGAATTGAGGAACGCGGCGAGCTTGAAGTCATGCGCAAGATCGGCTGCGAGGCCGGCCAGGGATATCTCTTTCAGCGGCCGGTTCCGGCAGATGAGTTCACGGCCTTCATGCGCGAGTGGCCGGAGCGGATGCGCGAATTCGGTTTCGAGTATTTCCCCGGCCTGTTCGAGACCGATCCAATCTATGCGGTAGGTTAAGTGCAGCCCCCGAACATTCCTCGAGCAGGCTTGTTTATAATCCAGACGAGCGCAAGCGGCCCCGCACACGCGCCCTTTGGAGCCAGAGAATGACGTTTGACATCCAGGCGATCATGGGTTTTCTTCCCCACCGCTACCCGTTTCTGTTGATCGACAGAATTGTTGAATTCGAGCCCACAAAGCGGGTGGTGGCCATCAAGAATATCACCATCAACGAGCCCTTTTTTCAGGGACACTTTCCCGGTTACCCCATCATGCCCGGCGTGCTTGTGGTGGAAGCGATGGCCCAGGCCGGCGCCATCATCATGATGGCCGCAATTCAGGACCGCGATAACAAACTCGTGGTCTTCACCGGTATCGAGCGCGCCAAGTTCCGCCGCCCGGTGACACCCGGCGACCAGTTGCGCATCGAAGTGGACGTGCTCTCCATAAAGACCCGCGTCGGCCGCATTGAAGGCAAGGCCTTTGTAGACGGCAAGCTGGCCTGCCAGGCCACGCTCACCTGCCAGGTGGTGCCCAGGGTCCGCGAACCCCGCCCGGCCGCGCCAGAGCCCCTGCCAGAAGCCCCAGACACAGCCTCAGACGCGAAGGCCGCGCCAGTGCAAGAAGTGGTGACCCCGGAGTGAGCATCCATCCCAGCGCCGTGATCGCTCCCGGAGCCGTCGTTCCGGACTCCTGCAGCGTCGGCCCCTTCTGCACCATCGGGCCAGAAGTCGTTCTCGGTGAAAACTGCACCCTCCTCTCCCACGTCGTCCTCGACGGCCGCACCCGCATCGGCGCGCGCAATGTGTTTCACCCGTTCTGCTCCGTCGGCGTCCCGCCGCAGGATCTGAAGTATGGCGGCGAACCGACGGAGTTGGAAATCGGCGACGACAACACCATCCGCGAGAGCGTAACCATCAGTCGCGGCACCGTGGGCGGCGGCGGCATCACGCGGATCGGCTCCAACTGCCTGCTCATGACCTGCGTGCATATCGGCCATGACAGCCATGTGGGCAACCACTGCATCCTGGCCAACGCCGCCACACTAGCCGGCCACGTCCTCATCGAGGACTATGTGACCCTGGGCGCCTTCTGCCCTGTCCACCAAGGCTGCATCGTGGGCCAGTACGCTTTTGTCGGCGGCGGCACCATCGTCACNNCGCGCCGTGAGAACAAGGCATTCGGCATCAACAAGGTCGGCCTCGCCCGGCGAGGTTTCTCGCCCCAGCGCCTGCAAACGCTTCAGAAGGCCTTCCGCCTGCTGCTGGCAGCCAAGCTGAACACCTCGCAGGCTCTGGAGAAGATCAAGGAACTCGAAGGCGAGGACGTAGAGATTCTTGCCGCCTTCATCGAGCGCAGCCATCGCGGGGTCATCAAGTAAGGGGCCATGACTGAAGCGCAAAAGGCGAACCCATTCAGAATTGGAGATCGGGTGCGCTTTGCGCCGAATGCGCATGCCTACGGATGGACCTGGTCTTCGTTTGACAGAATGAGGCTGCAGCCAGGGGACATTGGCGTCGTCACGCGCATCGAGAACGGCTGCATGATTCTCGACAATGAGCGTGGAGGCATCCACTGGGAGTGCTTTGAGAGAGCATAGCGCTCCGAAGGTCGTCTCTCGTGGCGTATGCTTTTGGGAGTAACGCAATGCATTGGAATGTAGTCTCAGTCCAACCACTCTCGCCGCTGGAGCTCGCTGTCCGGTTTCAGGACGGCACCGAGGGCAAGGTGCGCTTTGAACCCAGTCACCTCAGCGGCGTCTTCGAGGCCCTGAAGGCCCCGGATTTTTTCCGGCAGGCGCGCGTTGAAGACGGTGCGGTCACTTGGCCCGGTGAAATCGACCTTGCCCCGGACGCCATGTATCGAGAAATCAAGCGTTCCGGCGAATGGGTGCTGCGGTGAGACAGAACGTAATCTTGCGCCGGGTTCCGATTCGGCGGGCGCCATGAAACTCGGCCTCATCGCCGGCAACGGCCGCTTTCCCTTCCTCCTCCTGGATGCGGCGCGCGCGCAGGGATTCGCCGTGGTGGTCGCCGCCATTCGCGAAGAGACTGACCCGGAGATCGACCAGCGCGCAGCCGCGGATGGGCACATCACCGTCCATTGGCTCTCGCTGGGCGAGCTCTCCCGTCTGATCGAGGTCTTCCACAAAGAAGGCGTCGAAAAGGCTGTAATGGCCGGCCAGGTAAGGCACAAGCAGATTTTTTCCAGCATCCGCCCCGACTGGCGCCTGGCCAAGCTGCTGCTCAACCTCCGCACCCGGAACACCGACATGCTGCTCGGCGCGGTCGCCAAAGTCCTCGGCGACGAGGGCATTGAGCTGATCAGTTCCACTGCGTTCCTTGAGCCGCTGCTGGCTGAGGAGGGCGTGCTCACTGAAACTGTAGCCGGTGGGCGCGCCCCGGACGACGAAGAGCGCAAAAACATCGAGTACGGCCTGGGAGTGGCCCGCGCCCTGGCCGGATTCGACATTGGACAAACGGTAGTCGTGGCTGCCCAGGCATGTGTCGCCGTCGAGGCCATGGAAGGCACGGACGCCGCAATCGAGCGCGCCGGCCAACTGATGCGCTCGCTGGAGGACGATGCGTCTGGGCCCGCTTCAGAGCCCGCTTCGACGCTCGAACGCCAGTTGACCGTGGTGAAGGTGGCCAAGCCCTCTCAAGACATGCGCTTCGACGTGCCCGTGATCGGCATCGACACGATTGAGGCCATGGTCCGGGCAGGCGCAAGTTGCCTCTCCGTCGAGGCTGGCCGCACGCTTCTCTTCGATCGCGACTCCCTGCTGGAACGCGCCGCCCAGGCAGGCATTGCCATTGTGGCCACTCCGCGCGGATACTGACTGACGGCAGGGAACAGGGATTAGGGAACAGGGAACAGGAAAGGCGGTCGTTGATCCGCAATCGCTCCTCCGCTTCCAGCGGCTATACTAATTGGCAGCAGGTTTACCTCCAGTTGACGTTCCTGCTGTTCCCTGTTCCCTAATCCCTGTTCCCTGCTTTTGGAGGTTCCCCTATGAGAAAGCCCCTTCTCTTCGTCTTGTCCGCGGCCCTTGTGCTCGCGGTTGCGTTCGTCACAGTCCATGCGGCCGATCAACCCATGCCAGCCGTCGGCCAAGTTGCGCCCGGCTTCACTCTCCCTTCGCAAGATGGCGCCCAGATCTCGCTGGATAGCTTTCGCGGAAAATGGGTGGTGCTCTACTTCTATCCCAAGGACATGACCAAGGGATGCACCATTGAAGCTCACAACTTCCAGCGCGATCAGGCCAAGTTCGATGCCGATAACGCCGTGATTCTGGGCGTAAGCGTGGACACTCCCGACAGCCACAAGGAGTTCTGCACCAAGGAAGGGCTCACCTTCCGCCTGCTCGCCGACCCGGAGCACAAGGTTGTGGATGCGTATGGCTCGCTGGGCCACTTTGAGGACAGCAACCACGTCGCCCACACCATCGCCAGCCGCAACACGTTCCTCATCGATCCCCACGGCAAAATCGTCAAGGAATGGACCAAGGTCGATCCTTCTGTCCACTCCGAAGAAGTGCTGGCCGCCATCGCCGAACTCAAGAAATAGGGCGTTCAAAAGAGATCGATTCCATGCGGCCCCGGAAACGGGGCCGTTGCTTTTAGAATTGAAAGAATCCCAATCGCCAGCCCGGCGTGTGGAGGGATTCATGACCACGAATCTTGCCCAGCACTTTCGCAAGCAACTCGATGAAATTCACGCCGCTCTGGTTGCGCTTTCGCCTCTGGTTGCAGACACCCCATGGCGCGAAGGAGGCTGGACCCGCAAGCAGATCGTCGGTCACCTGCTCGATTCCGCCGCCAACAACCGCCAGCGCTTTGTGCGCGCCGCCGCGGACGGCAGCTTTGCAGGGCCGAATTACGCGCAGGACGCATGGGTAGCCGCTCACGGCTATGCCGGCCAGCCCTGGGATACTCTGCTGCTCTGGTGGGAGGTGGAGCACGAGATTCTGGCGGCAGTTGTCGACAACGTTCCCGAGGACCGGCTGGAAGCAAGCTGCAGGTTAGACGACGACGCTCCCGTCACCCTGCGCTTTCTCATCGAGGACTACATCGCGCATCAGCGTTGGCACCTTGCCCAGCTCTCCGCTCCCGTTGCCGCAACGTAAACCATTCGCCTCACTCCAGACGCAGAAAAGCCCGACGATAGCCGGGCTCTTTTGCTTGCCTTGAATTGCCTGTTGCCGTTTCTACTTCTTTGCAGGAGCCTTCTTGGCTACTGCCTTCTTTGCAGGAGCCTTCTTCGCTACTGCCTTCTTGGCGGGTGCCTTCTTGGCAACTGCCTTCTTCGCCGGAGCCTTCTTGGCAACTGCTTTCTTCACTGCTGCCTTCTTGGCGGGCGCCTTCTTTGCTGCTTTCTTAACTGCCAACTTTTTACCTCTTTTGGTCGGTTTGCTGGCGCGCTTGCTGGCCACGGCCTTCTTGGCTGCGGTCTTTCCACCCGTTGCGCCAGTGCTTTTCTGCTTTACGGGGGATTTCTTTGCAGCCTTCTTGGCTACAACTTTTTTCGCGGCTGCCTTCTTGGCGGGAGCCTTCTTGGCNNGCCTTCTTGGCTACGGCCTTCTTGGCTACAGCCTTTTTCGCAGGAGCCTTCACAGCGGCCTTCTTTGCCGCGGACTTCTTTTTCGCGGCCTTCTTTTTGGCCGGCTTCGATGCGGGTTCTTCAACGATCACGATGATGGCCTCTTCAACCACTCCCTCATCGTCATCCGAGGAGGTCAGCACGCTGGAGGTCTCGACTTCTTCGTCTTCTTCACCCTCTTCAAAGTCTTCGTGATCTGGATCCAGTTCCACCGGCTCCCCATCCTGGTTGCCGTCACTCATCGCGTACATCCTGATTACTTCTTCCATCCTATTGCCTCCAGCGGCTCACCGCTGCCGTTGTCTTGGTTTGCCTCTTCGCGCAACGGCCGCAACTGCTCCGCTTGCGGAATTCATTGTACTGTTAGCTTGCACGCAAACACTAGCAAAACACAAGTATGTAATGAGCTACCTGGTCTGTTTTTGTTTTTTTGTGGCATGCTTGCTCTTGGTGGCAGGCTTCTGCGGCAGCGCTTTTCTTGCGCTCGATGCCCCATTCGTCTTCTTTGCCGCATGTGCGGTGGGCGCTTGAGAGGAAGCCTTCGCCGAGCCCGTTCCATGCGCCTTTGCGCCAGTCCCCGCAATGGCCACGCGGCGATGCGCGCGAGACGCGTGCGATACGTTCGCCGGTTCGGCTACATGCAGCCGCCGGCCTGGCTCAACCTTGATGCCCGTAATGTTGTTCCAGCGCCGCAACTGGCTGAGAGAAACGCCAAAGCGGTCGGCAATGGTCACCAGCGTATCGCCCTTGCGCGCGCTGTACAGCACGATGTGCGCCGGCAGCGCGGAGGCCGGAGCTTGCGGCACCACCAGCCCTTCCACTCCCTGCAAGCTCTCGCTCGCCCGCAGTTGGTTGGCTGTGGCCAACTCGGATTCTGAAACCCGATACTCCCGCGCCACTGAAGCCAGAGTGTCCTCTGCCGCGACGCGATGGTAGCGCCAGGCGTTGCGCTTGGCCTCGGGAATCGCCGCAACCCGCTGCGCGAACAGGGTGGCCGTGCCCGCGGGCAGATGCAGATCGAACGAAGCATCCGGCGGCGTGGTCATCCGAAGTACGCTGGGATTCAGCGCCATCATCTCATCCATCGGCGCGCCTACAATGTCCGACACCAGCCGCAGATCGACCGAGTAGTTGATGGTCACAGTGTCTGTCAGCACGGGCGGGTCCAACGTCACATCGTCGAATCCATATTGCGTCGGATGATTGGCAATAATAATCGCCGCCAGAATTTCCGGTACGTAGTTCTTGGTCTCCGCCGGCAGATTGTTGCGTTTGTACAGCTCCCAGAAGTCGGCATACCCCGTCTTTTGCACCGCCCGCTGCACATTGCCCGCGCCCCAGTCGTAGCCGGCCATCGAAAGGTACCAGTCGCCCAACTGGTTGTAGATGAACTTCATGTAGCGGGCGTAGGCGCGCGTCGATTTTTCCGGATCGAAGCGCTCGTCCACATATGCATTGCGAACCAGCCCGTAGTCGCCATGCGGCATGAACTGCCACATGCCTCCGGCGCCCGAGCGTCCATTCAAGGCTCGGGGCTGAAAGCCCGACTCGGCCACGGCGAGATAGATGAGATCCTGCGGCACGCCCTCTTCAGCCATCACCCGTTGGATCATCGCCTTGTACCGGCCGGCGCGCTGAAACGAGTGCAGCAGCGTGTTGTGGCCCTTCTGAGTGTTGGCAAAAAAGTTGATGTACGAAGCCACATAGTCGTTCACCACCAGCGGCAGATCGGACTTGGTCGTGGCCAGGTCCGTCCGGGCCTTGGCCACAAGGTTCGGATCAACCTCGAAGGTCACGTCGCTCGCCACTTCGGCCGGCGACGGCTCAACCTTGGGCACAAACCCGTTCCCCTGTTTCAGCGCCTCCATCTCCAGCGCATTGACCCCGTCCACAATGCGATCGAACTCCTCCTGCAAACGCGAATCGCCCCGGATATCGATCCCGCTTGTGAGCATCAAGTCCACCGCGCGATCGAACTCTACCTTGGCCTCGGCCAAATTCCCCTTGCGATAGTCCGCCGTGCCGTAGGCGTAGGCTTGCTCCACCTGCTCGATCAGCAGGTTCACGCGCTGCTGTTCGCGCGTGGGCGGCGGAGGCAATGCGGGTGCGGCGGTTTGAGATGTTTGCGGCGGCCCTGGCAGCGCTGGCGCGGTGACCTGCGGCTTCGCTCCCTCGCGATTTGCAAGAGGTTGAGACGGATCGCACCCCGCCAGCGAAAGCGCCAGCAGGGCCGAACCAAACAAACGATACCGATTCCAACCAATGCGCATGAAAGGATGCGGCCGCCGCGGTCAGCATCGACCCGCGGAAGACACTATGCCGATGATAAGCTATGCCATGGAGGCAATGCGCCCACGACGGCGTGATTGCCCACTTTCGACAACCCCCGCATGGACCCTCGCTTCCTTCGCAACTTCGCGATCATCGCACACATCGACCACGGAAAGTCGACGCTGAGCGACCGTCTGCTGGAGTTCACAGGGTCAGTCACCGGGCGCGAAATGCAGGCCCAGATCCTGGACGACATGGACCTCGAGCGAGAGCGCGGCATCACCATCAAGGCTCACGCCGTCCGCATGATGTACAAGGCCCAAGACGGAAACACCTACCAGCTCAACCTCATCGACACGCCCGGCCACGTTGACTTCAGCTACGAGGTCTCTCGCTCGCTGGCTTCCTGCGAGGGCGCGCTGCTGGTGGTCGACGCAAGCCAGGGCGTCGAGGCGCAGACCCTGGCCAACGCCTACCTGGCCATCAATCACGGCCTTGAAATTATCCCCGTTATCAATAAAATCGACCTGCCCTCGGCAGACATCGTCCGCACTCAGGAGGCCATTGAGAAGGCCGTTGGGCTCGACGCCACCGACGCCATCCCGGTGAGCGCCAAGACCGGCCAGGGCGTGCCTGAGGTGCTTGAGGCCATCGTCCACCGTTTGCCGCCGCCTACCGGCGACCCCGATGCCCCGCTGCAGGCGCTCATCTTCGACTCCTGGTTCGATGCCTATCGCGGCGTGATTGTGCTGGTGCGCGTCATGCAAGGCACCATGCGCAAGGGCCAGCGCATTCGCCTCATGTCGAATTCAAAATCGTTTGAAGTCGAATCCATGGGCGTTCTCATGCCCAAGCCGGTTGAGATCGGCCTGCTCACGGCGGGCGAGGTTGGTTTTTTCGCGGCCACCATCAAGAACGTGGGCGACACCAAGATAGGCGACACCGTAACCGACGACGCCCGCCCCGCCGATGCGCAATTGCCCGGCTTTGAAGACATCAAGCCGATGGTCTTCGCGGGCCTTTACACCGTGGACTCCCACGAACACACCCTGTTGCGGGATGCCCTCGAAAAACTCCGCCTCAACGACTCCTCGTTTTTCTTCGAGCCGGAGAGTTCCGTCGCGCTCGGCTTTGGATTTCGCTGCGGCTTTCTCGGCCTGCTCCACATGGAGATCATCCAGGAGCGCCTCGAACGGGAGTATGAACTCGAACTCATCACAACCGCGCCCGGCGTGCGCTACCACATCACGCTTACCGACGGCTCGGTGATTGAGGTCGACAATCCTTCGCGCTGGCCCGAGCCGACCAACATTCAAAAAATTCAGGAGCCCGTCATCGCCGCCAAGATCCTCACCAACGAGGAATATGTGGGCGGCATTCTCAAGCTCGTTGAAGAAAAGCGCGGCCGGCAGTTGAACTTCGAATATGTAACGCCTACGCGCGTGATGCTCACCTACGAGCTGCCGCTCAATGAGATCGTCCTCGACTTCTACGATCGCCTCAAGTCCATCTCCCGCGGCTATGCATCGCTGGACTATCAACTCGCCGGTGAGTGGGAGTCGCCCATGGTCAAGCTCGACATCCTCGTCTCCGGCGAGCCCGTGGATGCGCTTTCCATCATCGTCCATCGCGACTTTGCCTACGACCGCGGCAAGGCGCTTGTCTCCAAAATGCGCGAGCTCATTCCGCGTCAGCAATTCGAAGTCGCGATCCAGGCAGCCATCGGAGCCAAGATCATCTCCCGCGAGACCGTGGTCGCCCTGCGCAAGAACGTGCTGGCCAAGTGTTACGGCGGCGATATCTCTCGCAAACGCAAATTATTGGAGAAGCAAAAGGAAGGAAAGAAGCGCATGAAACGGATCGGAAAAGTCGATATCCCGCAAGAAGCCTTTCTGGCCGTATTGAGGGTGGGAGAAGACCAGCAAAAATAGCGGCGCTCCGGCGGTCGCTCGATACTTTAGTAACCGGATGTTCATTCGGGATTGTGGAAAGCTCACAAAGCAGGCGTTCAATCTTGCTCACCGGCAAATTTGTTTGGAATCCGCTGGATCTTAGCGGCTTCTACCTGATAAATAAGGGTTTAGACTGTCTATCAGAAATCAATGAGAGTTGGCAAGGGGAAAAACCTCGGCTTTTCCCCTTCCACGCCGGAAGTAATCCACAATTTTTTCCACAGAAGCGCGGCTCGGCGATACAAAGCTTTCCTCGCCCGGCTGCCGGCCTTTTTCTCTCCCTTTAACTGTCTCAAATTCAAGTACAAAGGCCCTGCTCGCCAAGGGCCTTTGTAAGCGCTGCAGTCCCGCTCTAATGTGCCGTTGCAGGCTTCGCGGACTGGGGGGCCGGCTTGGGAGCCGCGGCGGCCGGTTGCGCCGCTGGAGCGGGCACGCCGGACTTCAGGTTATATGCTGCGATGACCGCCTTGGTGATGTCCGTATTCGAGCTGGCGATCAGCACCGGACCCTGCTGCTGGCCCTCGTCCAGAACCAGCGTGTAACCCTGCTTCTGGGCATAGTCTGTCAAGACGTCATAGACCTTTGAAGCCAGGCCGGTGATCATCTCCTGGATCTCTCCCTGGAAGTCGTTCTTGGCATCCTCGGCATCGCGGTCAAACACCTTCTTTTTGTCGTCGATGGTCTTGGCGCGGCTGGCCTGTTCGGCTTGGCTCAGTTTGTCGCCTTGCGCCTGCAACTGCTTGGTCAGGGTGTCGAGCTCGTCGCTCATGGCCTTGAGCTGTTGCCGCTTCGGTTCGTACTTCTTCTGCAGGTCGGCAAAGTTGCGCTGGCCCTCGTTGGTTTGAGCCACGGCCACCTGGAAGGCAATCACGGCAATTTTCGTTGGGCCGGCAGGCGCAGCCTTGGCCGGCGGCGCCGCGGGAGCAGGCGATGTTTGCGCGGCTGCGCTCAGGGCAAAGCCCAAAGCCAGCGTAGCGGCTAGTGCTAGCGAACGCTTCATTTGAATGGAATACTCCTTCGCAGTTCCTGTGGGGCCGTCCGCGCTTCCGTGCGAGACCGGGCCTGTGAGCCTGGGTTTCGGCCTTAGTGAGCGGTAGCGGGTGGCTTCGCGGCTGGCTTGGGCGCCGCGGCTGCCGGCTGCGCCGGTGGAGCGGGAACGCCCGACTTCAGGTTGTAGGCATCGATCACTGCCTTTGTGATGTCGGTATTGGCGCCCGCGTAGAGCACAACAGGAGCTTGCTGCTGGTTTGAGGTCTCGTCGAGAACCAGCGTGAAGCCCTGCTGCTGCGCGTAGCTCGACAGAACGTCAAACACCTTCGAGGCCACGCCGTTGTAGGTCTCCTGCATCTCTCCCTGGAGGTCGTTCTGCGCGTCGTCCTGGAATCGTTGCGCCTGCTTCTTTTTGTCTTCGATGATCTTGGCGCGGCTGGCCCGCTCGCCGTCGCTCAGCTTGTCGCCCTGTGCCTGCAACTGCTTGTCCAGGGTATCGATCTCAGTGGCCATGGTCTGGAGCTGCTGACGCTTCGGTTCGTACTTCTTCTGCAGGTCGGCAAAGTTGCGCTGGAATTCGTTGGTTTGGCCTACGGCCGCCTGGAAGGCGATGACGGCAACCTTGGTGGGACCGGCCGGCGATGCGGGCGATGTTTGTGCGGCGGCGCTCAGGACAAAGCCCGAGGCCAGCATAATAATGACTGCAAGCAAACGCTTCATTTGAGGGTTAAACTCCTTCGGAATTCTTGTACGGCCGTCCGCGTTTCAGCGCGAATCCGGGCCTGTGCCTCCTGAGAAACCTTACCGTCTTTCTTTGAGAGGCTCCGCGCCGGATGGGGCAGAGACCGCAGAAGAGGCGAGCGGAGACGTCAACAGGAACTCCCTGGATTATAGGAGGGCTGGGTAGGAGCGTCAAACCTGCAAACCGTGAAATTCGCCCCGTTGTTCGCCAACTTTTGTTTCCCGCGCCTGGTTCAGTGCTGTGCCGGCCCCGCATGGGGAACGATCCCGAAGCGCTGCAATAGCACAATTCCCAGCCCGGCAAGGCTCAGGAGCAATAGCACCGCCGCCAACCCGAAGAAGGGAATCTGGAGCACTGGCCAAGCCTTGGCCGGCAGTTGGTCCGCCAGCTTGTCGCCCAGGGTGTCATTGAAGCGGGTTGGCTTATCCTCCCCCTCCCCTGCTGGCCGCCATTCCGAGGCCAGGAAGGCGGCGCGGACGTTCGAGAGCAGGATACCTGCGGCGATGATCGTGAGCACCCCTGGGAACTGGCCTTTGGCCATGCTAAAAAGCAGGCCGGCAAAGAAAATGGCGAAAACCATAGCCGCCGCTGGCCAACTGCTCTCTCTGACCCCCATGCCGCCAATCAGAAAAGCCAGCGCTGTCAGCCCGCCGGTGACGATCAAGATAGCGTTTCCAGTGGCCAATGAGACCACAAGCTCAAAGGCCGCGATGATAAGGCAAATCCAGAATCCCTGACGCCCCAGGGAATCCACGTCCCACGCATTCTCGACCGTAGGCCAGAAGATGCTCTTCAGCCGGCCGTCTGAGCGCTTGCCCTCTCCAGACAACCCAAGTGTTTGCATGACTGCCAGAGTGCTCCTGGATGAACTTCGCGTCAAGTGCCAAATCGGTTATTCATGAGGCAGCCAACAGCGCTACGCCCATTCCCGAAGGCAAACCAGGAAAAGGGCCGCTCATCGCGAGCGGCCCCGAAAGTTTGCAACAGATTTCTGTTCCTTAGAAGGTCGTGGAAACAGTCAGGCGGAAAGTCTTGCGCGGCTCCCGGAACAGGTACCGTGCTCCGTAGCCCGCCTGCGCCTCCGAGAAGGTGTAGTCGCCCGCGCCGCCCGGCGGGAACATGTCGCGGGTAATCAACTCGGCTGTGCAGCTCCCCTTGTTGCCCCCGATGATGACGCTGTTGCAGTACGGCGTCTCATACAGGCGCAGCGGGTTGTATGCGTAGTAAAGGCGGAACGGCGCGTTGATCACAGGCATGATGACTGAAATCTCCGCGCCGGTGGACATGCGGGGAACAAAGTTGGTTCCGGAGATAGTGCGGATGTTCTGCTGGAATCCAACCTGCGTGCCCGGAATGCCACCCTGGCAGGCGCCGTTGTTGAATACCGGGCAGCCATAGAGCGGCGCAGTCAGGGACGCAAACCCTTCGGGGCTCTGCTTCAACTGCCCCTTGTTCAGAGCCGTGTCGATGCCAAAGTCATCGAAGAACGCAAAGGTCACCGGCCCGGCTATGGGAATGCGATACTCGGCATTGGTCGTCAGTTGGGTATCTCCGCCGATGGAGACCACGCCATAGACCGGCAGCGGCACCTGGATGCACTGGTTGTCCTGGGGATTGGTCGGGTCGCGAGGTACGCAAGTGCCGTCCGGGTTGGTCAGTTGCACGTTGACGCGGTTGGGAATGTAGCCGTAAGGCGTGGCCCCGCGGATATCGAAGCCCCTCAGCTCACCCTCGCCGCCGGAGTACATGCGGTTGTTGGGGGGGGCCACATCGCCGCCGAAGCCTTGCACGTAGCCCAACTGCGCGCGCAGACCCAGCACGTTCCGCCCTCCCACAGACGGCGTCAGATAGTGCATCGACATGAACTTCTTGTAGGCCACCAGGGGCGTGATGTAACGCACGTTGCCGCCGATGCCGGCAACCTGGAATACCGCCGAAAATTCCTTGCCGCTGCGGGGCCGCATTGGGTTGTTGATTGTGTTGTAGGTATAACTGAACGAGGCCGAGCTGTTGACAATGCCCGCCAGCGCATTGGTCCCCTGAATACCTGACCGGAAACTGATGGTCTGGAAAAATGTAGCCGAGGCATTGCTGAAGGCCGTGATCGTCGACTTGGTCAGCGAATAGGTCATGCCCACGCGCTGGAAGGCGTGCCGGCGCAGCGGATAGTTGACTGAGAAATTCAGCCCTGTCGAAGCCTGGTTATAGTTCTGCGTCAGCGACTGCTGGGCCGCACTCAGGTTCGGTGACTGCCCGGTGGTCGCCTGGTAGTTCTTGGCGGCGTTGAAGTCCTGCTTGGTATTGAAGAGCTGGAAGCCAATGTTCAGTGGGCGGTTGCGAATGTAGGGTTGCGAGAACCCGAACAGGAACTGGCGCTGCACGTTGCCTAAATTGCCCTGGACGCTGAGCGTTTCGCCCAACCCTAGAAAGTTGTTCGTCTGGTAGTTCACGCCCAGGAACGCGCCAGAAAGTCCGCTGACGCCGCCATTCAGGCCGATCGAGTTCTTGCCCTTTTCCTTTACCTTCAGCAGCAGGCTGACCGTCCCGTTTTCGGAATCCTGAGTGGCAGTCGAGTCCTGATCCACCTTGAGCGCTTCGAAGTATTCCAACTGGTTGAGCCGCAGCAAGCTGTACTCCCATAACTGGGAGTTGTAGATCGAGCCTTCATCCAGCATCAGTTCACGCCGTATCACCCGGTCGCGGGTAATGGTGTTGCCTTCGAACTCGATCCGGGAAACGTAAAAAGGCTTGCCCTCGTCGATATCGATGTCCAGCGACACCGTCTTCTTCTGCTCGTCGAAGACAGGCTTGGGGATTGCCCCGAAGTTGATGTAGCCCAATTGTCCATAGGCTTTCTTCAGGTTCTCAAGCCCTTTGCTGATCAGCGTGGCGTTGAACCACTCGCCGTCCTTCACCGCGAAAGTTCCGCGCAGCGCCTTCACGTTGTTCACTGCCTTGTTGCCGGTAAAGGTGATCGTACCCAGCCTGTACCGCGCACCCTCTTCGATCGGCATCAGGATGTCGATTCGCTTGCCCTTGTTCGGCCGAAAGGTGAACCAGTTCAGTCCGCCTTCGTCGCGAATCTGCGTCTTCGGCTCTTCCACCGCGGCGGTGTAATAGCCCTTGTCGCGATAAGCCTGGCGCACCCGCTCCGTGTCCTCCTCCAGCTTCGAGGCGTCGAACGTCTGCGAAAACAGATCCTCGAACACGATCGAATACGGGATGCCGATCGGCTTCAGGTTCTTCATCGACCGGCGAAGCAACAGACTGCTAATGTGCTCGTTCCCGGTGAACTTGATCTCGCCCACCTTCACCGTGGGGCCTTCCTTGACATTGAAGTTCACCTGAACCGAGGCCGGTGGAATCGTCTTCACCTCGGTCTTGATCGTGGCAAATTGGTGTCCGTGTTCTGAAAGCAGGTCCTTGATCACCGTCTCGGCTCGTTTGATCTTCGCCGGATCGTACTGGCTCTCCACCGAGAACCCGACCTTTTCCTTCTTCATGCGGTCCAGCACGTCGGACACCGAGATCGAGTTCAGCCCCTTGTAGTTGATCTCGCGGATCGTCGGCTTCTCCCGCACAAATATGTTCAGGATGATGCCCTTCTCCGAGTCCTCGCGTTCAATGCGCAAATCGTCGAAGTAGGCCGTGTTCCACAACGAGTTGAAGTCGCGCTCGATCGAGATCGGGTCGTACTGTTCGCCAATGTGCGTAAAGAGCCGCGCAAGGATCGTCTCCTTGGGGATGCGACGGTTTCCGATGACTCGAATCTGATCGATGGTCTGCGACTGCTGAGCTAGGGCCACACCGCTGCTGAGCGCCAGCGCCAGAAACAACAGCATGCCGGCTAGACACTTGATGCCTGCCCGCCGACTTGCGATCCGCCGAAAGCGGGAGATGGAAATGCGCATTGTCTTCACCGGGCTTGAGCCATACGGCGAGCGAAAGTACTGGTGCGGTCCATAGTTCGCCATCAGGTTCGGCTTCACGGGAAGAATATCGACACCCTCACTGCTGAAAAATCTGATCCTGCCTCGAGGAAAGACCAATTATATTTGACCGCGCCCACCCCACCCAAACCGCCGGGCTGGTAATCGGCTCGGAAACCGTGTCTTTCCCAGAATTTCCCTGCCGCTCTGGGCACTTGCGGACGCGGGCTGGCCCCCATTACCGTCCCGGCGACCAAGACCTGTCGCTGGGAACCCCGGCTTGACTACCCCGGCTATTTGGGACCCAGACCACAGTCTACCGGAACCAGACGGGTTGGGACGCCTTTGCATCCCTGCTGCTGCTCGAAGCATCCCTCTTAGACGCGGATCGAGTCCACAGGACATCCGATCTGCAAGGAGGTTTTTTTAGGGGAATGGAAGATTCCATCTATGAATTCTGTGCCCCGCTCCTCAATGGCGGTCCAGACGGGCGCCCGGTCAGTCTGGCCGAATTCCGGGGTGAGGTCCTGCTCATTGTCAACACTGCCAGCAAGTGCGGGTTTACCCCGCAGTATGCCGGCCTCGAAGAACTTTATCGTGCCTGCAAGAAGCGTGGCTTCGAAGTGCTCGGCTTTCCCTGCAACCAGTTCGGCGCTCAGGAGCCGGGCACCGAGGCCGAGATCGCTGCCTTCTGCCAGAAAAATTATGGCGTGAGCTTCCCCATCTTCGCCAGGATCGACGTGAACGGCCCGCAGGCCCACCCCCTCTATCGGTTCCTCAAGCGCAGCAAACCCGGAATCCTCGGCTTCTTCGGCGCGGGAGCCATCAAATGGAATTTCACCAAATTCCTGGTTGACCGAAAGGGCCGCGTTGTCGGGCGCTTTGGCCCTTCAACAAAGCCTGAAAAGCTGGCCGTTACGATTCAACGGCTACTGGACGTCCTATAACCAGGCGAGGCTGTTTTCGATGCAGGCTCGACCGTTCGGAATTGGTGCTTGCCTTGATCGGGCACGGCCTCTGCCGAGGAGCAACAAAGCTCTCCGCCGCCAATCGCTTGTCTTGGGCCATTTCTGTCCGGAAATGAGCCCTTTATGGAACTGGCTCACAATTCTTCCCGCCTTTCCTGCAAGGTATTCAGTCCATGAGGTATGCTTTCGGCATATCTGGCTCGGATGCCGGGCTCATTCCGCAAACTGGACGGGCCCCTATTACAGACCCAGCTCCCGGAGGCAAGGATGCGCCGAGATTTTCCCATGATTCTTATCCGGGTGCTTGTGGGTCTGGTGTTCCTGATCGAGGGCGTCCTCAAGTTCGTACACCCCGATGAACTGGGCGCGCCACGCTTTGCCGGCATCGGTCTGCCCTTTCCTCATCAGTTGGCGCCTTTCGTGGGTGGAATTGAGATCGTCGGCGGCGCCGC
Source organism: Acidobacteriaceae bacterium (assembly GCA_003138365.1). Taxonomy (GTDB): domain Bacteria; phylum Acidobacteriota; class Terriglobia; order Terriglobales; family Acidobacteriaceae; genus Telmatobacter. The sequence goes on along the minus strand of PLFY01000167.1, from coordinate 20,434 downwards.
ACTCCTTTTGAATTTCTATGCCGGCGATGCTGCGCTCTTGTTGCTGGCTGTCAGCATTGCCGCGCTGGTCACCACCAAGGTGCCCATCCTGCTGGGCCGGCAATTTGGGCCGTTCACGCTCATCAAACTGCCCAGTTACGGCTGGCTGAGCTTTCTCCATGAAGCCCGAGTCGACCTGTGCATGTTCGTTGGCTCGCTCGCCGTACTCATCGACTCCGGCCAGCAAATTGGCCGCAAGAGACACTGGTATCAATCAAGAGAACTTTAGCTTGTAGACTTTAGCCAGTGAGCCGTCGATGATGTCTGCAGGAGCCTCGCCGGCGCCGCACTCGGCATCCTGCTGCACGGCGTTGGTTAGCGCCCGTCATTTCAGCGGCGGAGCCAGAACGTAGACGTAAACCAGCAGCGCCACCCCCACCAATCCCGGAATCAAGCCGCAAAGATAGATCGATCCCGTTCCCCCGTGCACAAGCGACCCCCCGCCGTCGCCGAAAAGCGCCCGCAGAAAGATAACCAGCCCAATTCCCGCTGCGATATTGATGAGGCCGCCAATCTTCAAGCCTTCGCGGACTTTCAACCCCTTGATCCGTTCATCCTCCCGCATCAGCTCGGTGGCGGCCTTGGCGCCTTCGCCCGAGGCTTCGGTAATCCGCCGAAGGGTCTCCGACTTGTAAAACGCCTCGCGTTCTTTGCGCTGACTGTCTACCCAGTGGATAACGGCGGCAAACGTGAATGCGACCACCATGCCCGCTATCGGAACCAAAAATATCATCCCAGAATTCATCTCATCCTCCTTGCCGGGGTATCTCCCCTTGCGTTCGGTAGGACAGCAGGGACGCGCGGACGGTTGCATAATCTCAATAAGCAGAATTTCCGCATAAAATGCAACCTGAACGGCACAGGGCCGGTCTCACCCATTGCAAAGGCACGAAGTCCACGATGAAGACCCCGACCAACGCTGAGGAAGACCTGGCCGACCCCGACATAACGGACGTAGCTCGCGTGCTGGCCGGCGACGTCAATGCGTTCGAGGGGATTGTCCGGCGCTGGCAGGGACCGCTAATCAATATGGCATGGCGCTACTGCCGCGACCGCGGCCGCGCCGAGGATCTGGCCCAGGAAGCCTTCATCCGCGCCTGGCGCGGACTCGCTCAATGGCGCCGCGAATCCAGCTTTTCAACGTGGCTCTTCGCGCTTGCGGCCAATGTGTTCCGCTCCGATCTTAAGCGCTTTCCCACCGTCAACCTGCCGTTGGACGAGATTGCCGAGCCGTCTAGTCCCGCAACTCAGCACCATGCACTGGCCGCTCGGTTCAGCGCCGATTCAGTACGTCGCGCGGTGCTTGCGTTGCCCCGCCGCTATCGCGAACCCGTCGTCCTGTTCTATTTTCATGAAATGGACGTAGCCGCGGCGGCGCGAACTATGGACATGCCTGAGGGAACGCTGAAAGCAAGGCTCTCGCGCGCGCGGGCTTTGCTGCGAAGACGATTCCCGCACCTCGAAACCCAGCATGCGGAGATGGAACTTGCCGCTCTCAACACAGGAAAGGAGGCTTGAAGATGAACGGGACCGATACAGACGACCCCAAAATGAAACTCACTGAGATCGATCGCATTCTCGGAACCGAAGCGCCGCTAATCCCGACTTCGGGCTTCCTGGCCTCGGTGATGGAGAGCGTTCGCGAAGAAGCAGCCATCCCTCCGCCGATTCCATTCCCGTGGAAGCGCGCCATCCCTGGCATTCTGGTGGCTGCGGGAGTGTTGGGCTGGGGCGCATTCGAGATGATCCGTCACGGTCTGCCCGCGATGGGGTCGTCCTCTGTGGCGCTTCCGCATCTCCCCGCCGCCGCGGTTCAACCCGTGGAGCAAGCCGGCTGGGTAGCCCTCGCCCTGGGCATCTCGCTGCTCTCCTGGCTGCTCTCGCGGCGGCTGGCCGGGCGGTCGGGGCTGCTCTGACCTTGGAATAGCCACAAATTGGCTTTTCACGAGCCGCTGATTAGCTCTGACCGACAGTCCAGTCTTCAGTCTTCAGCCCATCCACGTAGGAAAACACCTGGTCGTGCGTCACTAGGGTCAGCCCCAGAGACAACGCATGCGCCGCAATCATCAGGTTCTCCACGCTGAGCGGCCGCCCTTTGCGTTCCTGCCCCGCACGCAGCAACCCGTAGGCGCGTGCAGCGGCGGAATCCCAGGGCAGGATAAAGGCATCCCCTAAGAAGGCTTCAACCGATGTGCGTCTCCGCATCGCATTTGGATTTCTGGCCACCCCATAACGCAACTCAGCCTCGGTGATCGTCGAGACCGCCGTCGAGCCGCGACTAGCGCTGTCCAGCTCTTCCCGGACCTGCGGCGGATTGCCAGCAATGTAGTAGCTGACGGTGTTGGTGTCGAGCAGGTAGAGAATCTCCATGGCCTAAAAGAGATCCAGCTCGCGGGGCATGCTCGTGCGGCGTTCAAAGAAATCTCGCGGATAGTTTGCCCTGTCGAAGATTTTGTAGAGCTGCTCCATCGTCAGATTCTTGGGGCTTGGAGGCAGGTTTGCGTATTCCTCTTCCGGTGCGGAGTCCGGAATCGCGTCGTAAAGTGCGAACCAATCGTCGAAGCTCATAGTGGGTTCAGTGGGAGGCTGCGATAGCACCACCGCACCCGTCTCCGGATCGCGGCGAACCGCCACCTCAGTCCCCTCGAACCGGAACTCCTTCGGCAGCCGCACCGCCTGGCTGCGCCCATTTTTGAACAGCTTGGCCGTCTTCGTTCCAGGCAGAGACGCTGGGCCGGGTTCAATTTGCGGCTTTACAGAAGTGTTTGTCCCGCTCATCTTTGCCCTCCGATCTATGGTCTATACCAAGTATATACCAATTCCTTCTTCCTCTGGTTGTCCACCGGCGTCTCCACCCACAGAGGGATGAAAACTGCGTCCGGCGATGCCGTCGCTAACCTGCCAACTCGCCAACCCCGCTTCAGCGGGAGCTAACTCGCTGCACTTGCCAGAGCACTATGTCTCCGTATGGATTGTTCAACTTGCAACACAATCGAAATCTTGTTTCTCTCCCGTCCGCTCTATGCCCGCTCTCCGTACTTCAGCCCAAACCGACGCAGCTTTTCGAGAGTCGCCGCAGCCTGGCCAGAATCGATCGCCTCAGCCCCCAGCCCAACTCCCTCTTTCAAATCGACGGCCAACCCAGCCGCCACCAGCGCCGCAGCCGCATTCAGCAGCACAATATCCCGCCGAGCGCCCGGAATGCCGGTCACCACGTCATAGAGCAACCGTGCGTTGGTCTCCACATCCCCGCCCGCAAATTGATCCAGCGTGACCCGCGTCAACCCGGCCATTTCCGGCGTCACGCGGGCTGCCTTTAATGTCGGAACCCCGCCACCCTCCGGCTCTTCCACCCTCGCCACCACCGACTCGCCCGTCGTCGTCAGCTCATCGATTCCATCCGTCCCGTGCACAACGAAGGCCCGTTTTGCCCCCAGGGCCGCCAGCGTCCGCGCCACCAGCAGCACCCGGCTAGGCGCCAGCACGCCGATCACCTGCGCCCGCGCCCCGGCCGGGTTAGTCAGCGGCCCGCATAAGTTAAAAATAGTCCGAAAGCCAAGCGCCTTGCGCAACGGCCCCACAGCCTTCATAGCCGGGTGATACAGCGGCGCAAACAAGAACATGAATCCGGTCTCGCGCATGCACTCAACAGCCAACTCCGGTCCCAGCGTAACCGGCACACCCAACGCCTCCAGCACGTCTGCCGACCCCGCCAGCGAGGTAACAGCGCGGTTGCCATGCTTGGCGACTTTGGCGCCGGCAGCGGCAGCCACCAGCGCCGCGCCCGTAGAAATGTTGAATGTCAATGGCCCGCCGCCACCGGTGCCGCACGTGTCCACCAGCTCGTCCCGCTCCTCAGCCGTTAGCGGAACCGGCGTCGCCCGCGCCCGCATCGTATCCACAAAGCCGGCCAGCTCCGGCGCCTGTTCGCCCCGCGTCGCCAGGACGCTAAGCAACGCCGCGGTCTCCACCTCCGGCACGCCGCCGGCAAGAATCTCTTCCAGCACGCCGGCCGCCTGCTCGCGCGTCAGTGCCGTGCCGTCTTCGGCCAGCGGCTTCAAAAGCTCCTTCAAAGAGGCCATATCCTTTCATCATAACGGCGCACCCAGCACGCGCTCTGCAAGCAGCGAGGCGTGTGACCGCGCGTTTCACCCTTCCGCATTCTCAGAAAGCCTGCCGCCCCCGTTTGCCCCTCCTTCGCCGCGCACGATACTATTTCCTTACCGCTGGCACGGTCTCGCGGGCTCGGAATCAGCCGTGGCCCGTCCCGAACCCCCAACCACAGCGGACGGGTACGGTCCCAACCAACATGAAGATTCACGAGTATCAGGCTAAAGAAATCCTGGCAAAATACGGCGTTGCCGTGCCCAAGGGCGAAGTGGCCAACACGCTTGAAGAGGCCGCGCTGGTTGCCCGCAATTTGTTTGTCGACGGCGCCAACGGCGTCGTAGTCAAGGCGCAGATTCATGCCGGAGGCCGCGGCAAAGGCGGCGGCGTGAAAGTGGCCCGCACTCGCGCGGACGCCGAGATGCACGCCAAAAACATTCTCGGCATGACGCTCATCACCCACCAGACCGGCCCCGCGGGCCAAAAGGTGCAGCGTCTGCTCATTGAAGAGACCGCGGACATCGACCGCGAGCTTTATCTGGGCATTGTGCTCGACCGGGCCACAGGCAAGTTGGTGTTCATGGCCTCCCAGGCCGGCGGCATGGAAATTGAAGAAGTGGCCGCCAAGACTCCCGAGGCCATCTTCAAAGAGACCATCGATCCTGCTATCGGATTTGGCCAGTGGCAGGCGCGCAAGCTGGCCTTTGCGCTCGGCCTCAAGCCCACGCAGATCAGCCACGCCGTGCCTTTTTTTCAAAGCCTCTACAAAGCATTCATCGACACCGACGCATCGCTCATCGAGATCAATCCCTTCATCACCACCAAGGACGACAAGCTTTTTGCTCTCGACGCCAAGATCACCTTCGACGACAACGCTCTCTTTCGCCATCCTGACATCAAGGCTCTGCGCGACACCGCCGAAGAAGACCCGCTTGAAGTCGAAGCCAGCAAATACGCCCTCAACTACATCAAGCTCGATGGCTCCATCGCCTGCATGGTCAACGGCGCAGGCCTGGCCATGGCCACCATGGACATCATCCAGTATGCGGGAGGCAGCCCAGCCAATTTTCTCGATGTTGGCGGCGGCGCAACCCAGGAGCAGATCGAACACGCCTTTGAAATCCTGCTCTCCGACTCCAATGTGAAGGCCATCTTCATCAACATCTTCGGCGGCATTCTGCGCGTGGATCGCCTGGCCACAGGTGTCGTCGCGGCAGCGCGCAACTTGCACGTAACCGTACCTATAGTCCTGCGCCTCGAAGGCACAAACGTCGAACAGGGCCGCAAGATCCTTGCCGAATCCGGCCTCAACTTCCAGGTCGGCGAAACTATGAAAGACGCAGCGGAGTTAGTCGTAGCCGCGGCAGCAAGCGTGGGGGCATAACATGTCTGTACTCGTAGATAAGAACACCCGACTCATTGTGCAGGGAATTACAGGCAAAGAAGGAACCTTCCACGCCAAAGGCGCCGCTGATTACGGCACTGTTGTCGTCGGCGGTGTAACTCCCGGCAAAGGCGGCACAACCCATGAAGGCTGGCCCGTCTTCAACACCGTGGCCGATGCCGTCGAGAAGACAGGAGCCAATGCCACCGTAATCTTCGTCCCTCCGCCCTTTGCCGCCGACGCTATTCTCGAGGCCGAAGACGCGGGCATTCCTCTCATCGTCGCCATCACCGAGGGCATTCCCACCCTCGACATGATCAAGGTCTGGGCCAAGCTCAAGAACTCATCCTCGCGCCTCATCGGCCCCAACTGCCCCGGCGTCATCTCGCCCGGCAAGGCCAAGATCGGCATCATGCCCGCCCGCATTCACAAAGAGGGGACCATCGGCATCGTCTCACGCTCCGGCACGCTCACCTATGAGGCGGTCCACCAGTTGACCCAGCGCGGCATCGGCCAGTCAACAGCCATCGGCATTGGCGGCGACCCCATCATCGGCACCACTCACATCGACGCCCTTCGCCTGCTCAACGACGACCCCGAGACCGAAGCCATCATCATGATCGGCGAAATCGGCGGTTCCGCCGAAGAGGCCGCAGCCGAGTTCGTCAAGCTATATGTCAAAAAGCCGGTCGTAGGCTTTATCGCCGGACAGACCGCGCCTCCCGGCCGCCGCATGGGCCACGCCGGCGCTATCATCAGTGGCGGCCAGGGCACCGCTGCCGACAAGATGAGGGCCATGACCGCGGCCGGCATCCACGTCGTCGTCTCCCCCGCCGAGATCGGCGCAACACTTGCTCGTGTGATCGGCAAAGCCTAGCTTTTGGGCTTCACTCTGAAGGTGCGAAAGGCCCACCGCTATGCTGATTCTTTGGCATGACAAGGTATTCTTGGAGTTGAGTATTCTAAGGTGCCACTTTAGAATACTCAACTCCAGCATTTCTGATTTGAGCGCTCATGTTCCCAGCAAATGCCGACAAGCACCGCGTCAATACAGCCCATTTGCATCCATCGGCAAACGGCACACGCGCTGTCTCACGAAGTCTTCCCGTTGTTGATCTTCCGCACAAACTGTTCCAGCGTTAGCGCCTCGGCGCCCTTGGCCAGCGCCGTGAATGCCGTTCCGGTGCGCGACTTGCGATACACCACGATGCGCCGCGTCGCGCGGTCCCCGGTCGCGCGGGCCAGCGACAGCATCGGCGCGGCCATCGATGGCTGCACGGTCTTCGATGCCTTGGCCTCGACCAGCCAGAAGCGCGCGTTGGACCGTGGCACCACAAAGTCAATCTCCAGCCCCTGCTGATCGCGAAAGTAGTAAAGCTCCTTCCTCTGCCCGCGGTTGATCTGGCTCTTCAGAATCTCGGCCGCCACAAACCCCTCGAATATCGAACCCCAAAAGGGCGATCGTTCCAACTCCGCCTGCGACTGAATACCGAGCAGGTGACAGGCCAGGCCCGTGTCCCCCCAGTACACCTTGGGCGACTTGACCAGCCGCTTGCCGAAGTTTTCAAAGTACGGTGGCACCACAATGACCTGCCCGGTGATCTCAAGAATCCGCACCCACTCGGAGATGGTCGGCACGGAAACGCCAAGCGGAGCGGCAAGATCGGCCCGGTTCAGCATCTGGCCATGCCGGCTGGCCAAGAGCGAAAGAAAGCGGCGAAACGTCGGCAGATCGCGAACATTCGAGATCAGGCGGACATCGCGCTCAATGTAGGTCTGTAGATACGATGCAAACCACAGCTCGCGGCTGCGCGGGCGCAGCACCACCTCCGGAAATCCCCCCAACAGCGGGTTGACCTTGGCCGTCTCCGCCAGACTGAACGGCAGCAACTGGAGGATCGCGGCTCGCCCTGCCATCGACTCCGTAATGCCCTGCATCAGCGGCGCCTCCTGTGAGCCCGTGAATAGCCACTGGCCCATCCTGCGCGGGTGCGCATCTACCAGCGTGCGCACGTAATCGAGCAACTGCGGCGTGTTCTGAATCTCGTCGAAGATGACCGGCGGGCGCAGGCTCTCAATGAACGCGCGCGGATCGCGGCGAACGCGATCCTGAATATCGGGGTCCTCTAGCAGGACATACCGGGCATGGGGAACAGCGCTGCGCAACAAGGTGGTCTTGCCGGACCGCCGCGGCCCCGTAATCACCACCGCCGGGAAGCTGCGTAGGGCCGACAACAGAACGGGAGCGATTTGGCGGACGATCATGCTCATATGAGAAATATAAACCGTCACTTTATAAAACTCAAGTCAAAAAATTGGACGAGTACGGGCCTTACTTTCGATATGCCTTTGATAGACACCTTATAAACAATGGCGACTTGCTCTTCATAGAGAGAAACACCACGCCTCCCCAACGGAAAGCCCCTCGCAAAATATCGATCCTATTCTCTACCAAACCCTGCACGGTTTGGGCGCCGCCATCGCCGCCGTCTTCTTGCAACTGAAGCTCTTGGCAAACTCCGGCAAATCCGTCAGCACCGTATTCGTCCTATACTCGTCCGGCGCATGAGGATCGCCCTCCGCCTGACTCCTTAACTGCTCGGGCCGCGTCTGCGTGCACCACTGCTGCGCATACGCAATCCAGAACCGCTGGTCCGCCGTGTAGCCGTCCGCCTTCGCGTTCATGTCCACGTGCGCGGTCCCCGCCTTGTCGAGCCACGCCAGCCACGCCAGCCACAACCCGCCCAGATCGGCCAGGTTCTCGCCCAGCGTGAGCTTGCCGTTTAAGTGAACGCCCGGCACCGCCTCAATGGCGTCATACTGCTTGACCATGCAATCGGCGCGGTCGGTGAATTTCTGTTCGTCGTCCCTGGTCCACCAGTTCTTCAGGTTGCCGTCCTTGTCGAATTGCCGGCCCTCGTCGTCGAAACCGTGCGTCAGCTCGTGCCCGATGGTCGAACCCATGTCGCCGTAGTTGGCCGCGTCGTCTTCCTTGCCGCTGAAGAAAGGCGGCTGCAGGTAGCCTGCGGGAAAATTCACGTTGTTCATTTGCGGATCGTAGTAGGCGTTCACCGTGGGCGGCGTCATCTGCCACTCGCCCTTGTCCACCGGCTTGCCGATCTTCGCCAGGTCCCGCGCAAAGTCGAACTCATGAACGCGCATCTCGTTGCCCAGCGAATCTCCACGCACAATCTCCAGCTTCGAGTAGTCGCGCCACTTGTCCGGATAGCCGATCTTGTTCATCACTGCATGAAGCTTTTCCTTTGCCTTCACCTTGGTCTCGGCGCTCATCCAGTCCAGCGCGGCAATGTCCTTATCCATTGCCTGCTCGATCGCCAGCGTCATCTCCAGCGTGCGCTGCTTCTCGGCCGGTGGAAAATACTTCGCCACGTATGCCTGGCCCAGCGCTTCGCCCAACTCGTGATCCACGCGGATGGTGCAGCGCTTCCACCGCTCCTGCTGCTTTTCCGCGCCATTCAAAATGTGCGCATAGAAATTCCAATTCTCATGGTCGACGCTCTCCGGCAAACCTGTTCCCGCGTAGGCGTGCAGCAGGTGCCAGCGCAAATAAGCTTTGATCTGTTCGACCGGCGTATCGGCTACCAGCCCGTTGAACTCCGCGAAAAACTTCGGTTCCGAGTCGTTCACCTTGCCCGCTGCGGGCGCATGTGCTGCGGTCACGTAATCGCCCAGCGAAAAATGCGCCAGCTCCTTTGAGAAACTCGCCACATCCGTCGGGTGATTCAGATTCTGCGGGTCGCGCTGTTCGGTCATGGTGAGGGAAGCCTTGGCCAGCCGAGTCTCGATTGCCAGCACGGCTTCAGCGTCCTTGGCAGCCTGCGCCTCCGGCTCGCTCGCAAGCGTGAACATCCTTTTCACGTGGTCCACGTACTGCTGGCGCTGCTCCACGCTCTTTGCATCGGTCCGCGTGTAGTAGTCGCGCTCCGGCAAACCCAGGCCGCCTGCGCCATACGAAGTGATCACCGCGCTTGAATCGGCATAGTCCTGGTTCGACCCCATGCCAAAGAACGCGTTTACGCCGATGGACTGTAAATGCGCCAACAGCGCTGGCAGCTCCGCCGCAGTCGTCAGCGCGGCAATCCGATCCAGCTCCGGCTTCAGCGGCGTCAATCCCAATTTGTTCACTGTCGCGGTGTCCATACAGCTCGCGTATTCATCGCCAATCTTCTGTTCGTTTGGCGTTCGCGTGGCCGCAGGCGCTGCCGCTGCTTCCAGAATCTGTTTCAGATGCAGACGATTCAGCTCATACAGTTCCGTGAATCGGCCATAAGCCACCTGGTCGGCGGGCAGCGGGTTGCGCTTGAACCAGCCATTGCAACTGTAACGGTAAAAGTTCTCGCACGGGTCCACCGTCTTGTCGATCAGCGACGGATCGAAGACGCGCAGTCCCGGGGTTACAGGCACCTCGGCGGGTATAACCCCAGGCGGCGCAGTTGGCGGCGCGGCCTGCCCAAGCGCCAATGCTCCGGTCAGCCCGGCAGCCTCAAGCACAATCAGTGCAATCAAACAACGGTTGTGTGCAGCGATCAACCCGAACATGCCGAAACTCTATCAGGTTTCACCGGGGAGGGCGATTGCAACCTGCACACATTACAATGAAAATCAAAGACGCAATTGTTCAAGGAGCAAATCGAGTGGCGCAACGCACGTTTAGCATCGTCAAGCCGGACGCGGTCCGCAAGCATTTCACAGGAGCCATTCTGGCCCAGATCGACAAGGCCGGCTTTCAGATCGTGGCCATCAAAAAAGCATCCATCTCCAAAGAGCAGGCCAAGGGCTTCTATGCCGTTCATGCCGGAAAGCCGTTCTTCGATGCCCTCACCACGTTCATGTCCTCAGGCCCGCTTTTCTTGATGGTTTTGGAGAAGGACAATGCAATCGCGGACTTGCGCAAGCTGATGGGCGCCACCAACCCAGCCAACGCTGAAGAGGGAACCATCCGCAAGAACTTCGCCGGCTCCCTCCAGGAGAACGCCATCCACGGCTCCGACGCCGAAGACACCGCCGCCTTCGAGATCGGATATTGGTTCGCCGGCTACGAATTGGCGTAGCCCGGTTTGCGCAGCTCTTCGGCTCGGCTAATTGCCAGTAGCCGCAGGCTGAGCGGTCAGCGTCTTCAGGTCGGTGACGAGTTTGTTGATGGTGTCGTCGAAATTCTTGTCGCGGGTCTTTTGCGAAACAGTGACCTTAATCGGCTCGTATTGTGTCCAGAGCACAATTCGCGTCTTCGGATCCAGTATCTCAAGCTTGAACTGCCAAACGACCGAATCGCGGATTACGTTAACATCGAGAACCAGATCGGCATCGCCGGGTGCGGACACAAATTCATATCGTCCCCAACTCTTCATGGCCGCGTAAAACTCGTTGTAGATTCGATCCGGCCCCCCGCTCCAAGCGCTCGAATCGAATCCGCCGCCAGTGTTGGATATAAAAATCTTCTTTGCGGTGACGATTTGCGAAGGCAGCGGTGCAGCCGATGCCGCCACCGTCTGCGCCAACAAAGCGGGGACTGTTACCAACAACATCGCAAATCCAAGACACACCATAGTCAAGCTGACTTTTATCATGATTCCAACCTTTCTCTACTTTCCCTAAACACGAGATGGGCTGAACCCACTCGGAAGAAATGCATTCCGGCCATATCAATCCCCGAACAAATCGTCGATCTTCTGCCGCAACGCAGCCATTCCCAGCGCAAGCTCAGCCACAGTCGCCTCTAACTGCGCAACCCGCTGCTCCAAGCCCGCGTCTGCCCCCGAGATAAGCCCGCTCTCACGCCTAACGAGTGCATTCTCAGCCGCAACCGCCGACTCCACGTTGCCCGAAAGCAAATGCGTATACCGCGACTCCTTCGTCCCCGGCTGTCGCGGCAACACAGCCGCCAGCGCCGGCTCGCGCTCCATCAGCTTTTGCAGGCCTGCCAGCACTTCGCCAATCTCGTCGAAGCGGTGCAGCCGCTCCGTCCGCCCGCGCAACTCGCCCGGCGTCTGCGCACCCCGAAGCAACAGCACGCAGACTAACGCGGTCTCTGCGCGGCTGAAGTTGAACGCCTCGCCCAGCCAGTGCTCGTACTTGGTGACGCGCCCATCGGCCGCACGCGCCCGCCCTGCCAAGTGCAGATCTTCCAGGCCATGCAGAGCCTGCCGCACCGCCTCTTCGTCCAGATCCATCACCGGCTCGCGATTCGAACGCTGGTTGCACGCATTGACAAGCGCATTCATTGACAGTGGATAGTAGTCCGGCGTGGTCACTTCCTTTTCAATCAGAGCGCCCAGAACGCGCGCTTCAGCAGCGGTCAGCACAATCGGATCGGTAATCGGCATACCTCTATTCTCCCATTGCAATGGCGGGCGCCCCAGGCCTCGATTTTGAAACCTGGAAATCCAAGAATTCAGATTGACTGGGTGCCCCATCCATTCCGCGTTCTTTGCGGAATGGGTGGGAAGCAAGAAAGCAAACCTGGCCATGAACTGTTTCACCGGGTCACTTCTTGTCCGGCGCTTCTTTCTCTTTCGGCCCCAACAGTAGCTGCACGCCAACATAAGCAATCCAACTCGGCTCGCTATTCTGCCGCGTCACGGCCTGAATCGCGCGCCCGCCCATGAACAGCAGACGGAAATGTCCCGCTCGATCCAGCATCTGCCGCCCGCCCAAATCCAGCGTCAACTCGCGCTGCTTGGGCACGCTGCCAATTTGGTTCGCATCCTGCAAATCGTAGATCTCTCCGTAAAGCTCCAGCCGGTCGTTGAATTCGTGTCCGGCAATCAATCCGCGCCCCCAGCGGCTGGGCACATTCTGGTTGCCGATCCACCGGCCCACCTCACCATCAAAGCCAATCGGTCCCACCTGCGCCGTAAATTCCACGGGAAGATAGTACTGCGGCCCGTTCTCCGCAATTCCACGCCGCACGGCGCTGGTCGGGTTGTTGATCGATACCTGCGGATAAGTGCCCAGCGAAAAATCCATATTGTCGTCGGACTTCGGTTCCCCCGCCTTGTGGTGCTCGTAAGGCCGCCATTTGACCCCCAGCAGGCTCTCGCCCAACCCTGCACGCGTGGTGTTGTTCTGGTCTGTCGCCACGGCCATCGGCAACTCGTACTTCAGTTGGATCCGGTCGCCCCACCCGTAGTTCATGTCGATATCCGGCGTCTCGTAGTAAGCATTCCCGGGGTTGTGATCCGCAATCCAGCCGAAGTTGATCTCCCAATGCCGGTTTCCTGGCGTACCGGGGTCATCGGTTATAAACGGCGGCCCTCCCTGCGCGTGGGCCAGGGCCGCGCCAAAAGCCGGCAAGAGCAAAAGAAGTAATTGAAAAAGTCTGCGCATTTGCAGGATCGATGTGCTCCGTCCCAGCGAAATCCTGAAATCGGAAATCGTCTTCGATTAGACTAAAGGCCCGACCCTTAAACAACGCTTAAGATATTTTCCATGGAGACAACAACGATTTCCGGCGTGGAAGTGTCCCGCATCGGCCTGGGTACCTGGGCCATCGGCGGACTGGAATGGGGCGCCATTCCCGAGGAAGTGGCCATCGCCACCTGTCTCGGCGCAATCGAGCGAGGCATCAACCTCATCGACACCGCGCCCATCTACGGCCATGGCCGCNNGACACCGCGCCCATCTACGGCCACGGTCGCTCCGAGGAAATCATCGGCAAAGCGATCCGCGCCCACGGCCGCCGCGATGCCTTCTACATTGCCACCAAGGCCGGCCTGGAGTGGAATGCCCATGGCGTCTACGCCAACTCCACGCCCGCTCGCCTGCGCCAGGAACTCGAAGACAGCCTTCGCCGCCTCGGCACAGAAACAATCGACCTCTACCAGGTTCACTGGCCGGACGCGCGCACACCGATAGCCGACGTAGCCGCGCTTATGTCGGATTTCCAGCGTGAGGGCAAGGTGCGTGCGCTCGGCGTTAGTAATTTCAATGTCGCCCAGATGCTGGAGTTTCGCTCCATGGCTCCGCTGGCCTCAGACCAGCCGCCCTACAACCTCTTCGAGCGCCAAATTGACGGCGAAATCCTGCCACCTGTCCGAGGCTGGTGCGCGGCCAACGGCGTTGCCGTGCTCACCTACAGCTCTCTCTGCCGTAGCCTGTTGGCCGGCCGGGTTCATCGCGGCATGAAGTTCGACGCCAAAGACATTCGCAATTTCGACCCCAAATTCCAGGAACCGCGCTTCAGCCAATACATCACCGCCGTCGAGCGGCTCACTGCCTTTGCCCGCGAACGCTACGGCAAGACCGTCCTGGAGCTGGCCGCCCGCTGGGTCCTGGACCGCCCCGGAATCTCCGTAGCCTTGTGGGGCGCCAAGCGTCCCGATCAACTGGATGCCGTCGCCGGCGTAATGGGTTGGCGCCTCGATCCCACCGCCATGGCCGAGATCGACCGCATCGTAGAAGAATCCGTCACCGACCCCATCGGCCCCGAATACCTGACGCCCAAAGTGCGCGAGGACTGAGTGAGGCGTTGCACTTAATCCGTCTTGGCGGTCAGCTTCTGGCCGGTTGAAGAAAAAGGGAACTACGCCCGGTCCAACTCCGCAAACATTTCGCTCAGCACAACCCGGATGGGCGTACCCGAAACGGCAAGTTCGCCAGTCTGTACCTTTTCGAGCCCAGCAGAAGTGTACCTGTAGGCGATCCGTGACTCTGGATCGACAATCCAGATATTTCCAACCCCGAACCTCAGATAATCGGCGAGTTTTTCCATTGTCAAAGAGAGGCGGTCGTCTTCCGAAAGAACCTCGATCACTGCCAACGGCGGATGCGTCAGCACCTGTTCACGGGGACTTTCGCGCTCGATCACACACAAGTCGGGAACCCGGACCCGTGTGGGCGCCACGCGCATGCGCAAGCTCGGGAGCGCCATCACTCGCCACGGCTCATGCTTGTCCGCCAGCGTGACGATCAGCGTTGTGACTGTGCGGGAATGGTTGAAGTCGAAGCCGTTCCGCTCCTCGCTCCGGCCGTCAACGAATTCGCAGTCCGGCCTCCAGACAGTGGAAAGATACTCCTCCAGCGAGAGAAATTCCGGTGGCCGGTCATCTTCGGCAAGCTGCGGCTTCATAATCTGATTATCGGGCCAAACCAACCATCCCGCCACCGCAGGCTCGCCAAATCATCCAGTCTCGCCCTGCATTGATCCAGCCGCGTTATCTGTGCCGGATGAACGTCCCCCTCTGCAGCTCGCTTGCCGCCTGCCGCAATTCAGCCTGCGTGTTCATCACGATCGGCCCGTACCACGCTACCGGCTCCTCCAGCGGCTTGCCTGAAACCAGCAGAAAGCGAATGCCCTCGGGGCCAGCCTGCACCACGATCTCGTCTCCGCGATCGAACAGGACGAGCGAATGGTTTTTGGCGTCGTAGACTGGAGCCGCGTTAGCATCCACTCCCGACTCGGTCAGCACAGCCTGCGGGTTCGAAGCGTCGCGGAAGGTTCCCGCGCCGGCAAACACATAGGCAAATGCGTTCCGCGTGGTTTCCACCTTGATACGCTTGCGCGTGTTTGGCGGAACGGAAATGTCCACGTAATGCGGATCGGCAGCCACGCCTTCCACCGGCCCCTGCTTGCCCCAGAACTCGCCGCAAATGATCCGCGCCCGTGTCCCGTCGTCCTCAGTAACCTCGGGGATGGCGGCGGACGGAATGTCCTGGTAGCGCGGGTCGGTCATCTTCAGCGCCGCGGGCAGGTTCGCCCACAACTGAAACCCGTGCATGCGTCCCTGCGCGTCCCCCTTCGGCATTTCCTGGTGCAGAATGCCGCTGCCCGCGGTCATCCACTGCACGTCGCCGGCGGTCATGCGGCCCTTGTTGCCCAGGCTGTCGCCATGCGCCACCTCGCCCGCCAGCACATACGTGATGGTCTCGATCCCACGGTGCGGATGCCACGGGAATCCTGCAATGTAGTCCGCCGGATTGTCGTTGCGAAAGTCATCCAGCAACAGGAATGGATCGAACTCCTTCGTCTTTCCAAAGCCGAAGGCGCGCTGCAACTTCACACCCGCACCCTCAAGCGTGGGCGTGGTTTCGAGAATCTGCTTCACAGGACGAAGCGACATGGTGACCTCCTCTGCCTTACACCAGATTGGATGCGCGAGAACAATATTCGTTGCAACAAGTAGTTCGCCCGCCAATCCCTCTTTGTGCCGGCCCGCGAAGCCTAACAAATTGACGCCTTACGCCCGGATGAACTGGACGTCAAGGCTGATGGTTACGTCCTCGCCTACCAGCACCCCGCCGGTCTCCAGTGCGGAGTTCCATGTAAGGCCGAAGTCCTTGCGATTGATCTTGGTGGACGCGGAAAGCCCGATGCGCAGGTTGCCCCACGGGTCTTTGCCAGGCTCGCTCAAATCTTCTACAGAGAACGTTACGCTCTTGGTCACGCCGTGCATCGTCAGGTCGCCGGTAACCGCGTAATCGCCTCCGCCACTGAACGCCACTTTGGTGGATTTGAAGGTCAGCGCAGGAAACTGGGCGGCGTCGAAGAAGTCTGCGCTCTTCAGGTGTCCGTCGCGCTGCGCATCGCCCGAGTTCAATGTCGTCACGTCGATCGAGGCATCAACACTCGAACCGTTTCGGTCGGCTTCGTCCAGCTTCAGTACGCCCGAGAGGCCGGTGAAGCTGCCTTTTACGTTCGAAATCATCATGTGCTTCACCTTGAACTCGGCCGCGGAGTGCGCCGGATCGAGGTTCCACGTGGTCAGAGAGGTGGGTGTTGGGGCTGAGGTGCTCATAATTGGTTCTCCTTTTCATTTGGTTGGATGCGGCAGAATAATATTCGTTGCAACAAGTATTCTGCCGGCGAAAATTCCAGGCCGCCCACCGTCGAGCCATGAAGGTTGGAGGCACAGCGGGGACTGTCACGGGCGGGCAGTTCAGCGGGCGATGCAACTACATCCGGTCGAGCTTTTCAAATAACTCGCTGATCCGGACCAGGATCGGAGTTCCAGGGACCGTAAGCTCACCCGAAGAGATAAGTTCAAGCCCTGACGCAGTTCCGCGATAGGCCACGCGGGCGCTGGGATCGATGACCCATACGTGCTCGACGCCAAACTCCAGATACTCGACTGCTTTGGCAGAGGCGCGGCGGATTGTGTCTTCGGGGGACATGATCTCTATAGCGACGAGCGGCGGGTGAGTGAGAATCTTTTCGCGCGGAGAGCCCAAGCGCAATACGCACACATCCGGAACCAGAAATCTTCGAGGCTTGATCTGGACGCGCTGTTCGGTGAGCCCAAACACTCCCCACTGGTCCATGTTGTTGGTGAGAATTGTGCCTAGAAAGATCTGCAAGAAGGAATGCTCGAATTCGCCCAAGTTGCGCTCCACAATGACGCCATCGTCGTACTCGCAGTCGGGTTCGTAGCCGGTGGAGAGGTACTCCTCCACGGAAATAAACCGGTCGCCGATGGGCTGTGTCGCCATAATCTACAGTATCCCGCGTTTCGGTGCGCTCCGCAATGCAGACTCGCCAATATAGAATGTGCCAAATGTGGAGACTTGAGCCAGCAATGCCACGAATGATCCTAAGCAAGCTCGTCTTTGCGGTCGTACTGGCAACCAGTTTCGCCGCCGCCGCCCAAACCGCCGATCAGGCTTGGCTGAATCGTCCCGTAGGCCAGACGAAGGATTCTATTCTGTTCTACTGGGCCAATTCCATGCGCTCAGAGGGTCTCGAAAAGCAAGCTGCACAGGAACTAACAAACGGACTACTCGCCTCGCACGGTATTGATCACGCGACCTTCGCAAATCCGGAAAAGTTCGGATATATCATCATCGGAACTGCCGGAGAGATCCGAAAGGAATACCCAGAAAGTCGCCCACCCGACGATCTCCCAGCCGAGGCATACTGGATCTCTCGATTCCGTCCGAAACACGGGAAGAATTCACTCATCGTGGCGGGAGGTGACGAACGAGGCGCGTTGTATGGAGCTTTTGCGCTGCTGCGCTACGTGGCGCAGAACAATGCGGCGCCAAAAGCGGCGATTCGTGAGGCACCCGCCTTCCCCATCCGCTGGGTCGACGAGTGGGACAACCCCGACGGCTCCATCGAGCGCGGTTACGCCGGCCGTTCCATCTTCTTCGAGGCCGGCAACGTCCGCCAGGACCTCGCCCCGGTCGAGGAATACGCCCGCCTGCTCGCCTCCATCGGCATCAACGGCTGCAACGTAAACAACGTCAACGCTGCCCCGCGACTGCTCGACTCCGACCACATCAAGCAGCTCGCTCGCATCGCCGACGCCATGCGGCCCTGGGGCGTCCATCTGGCCATGAGCGTGGCCATCGCCAGCCCCCAAACCATCGGCGGCCTCTCCACTTACGATCCCCTCGACCCCGCAGTCAAAGCCTGGTGGATCGCCAAAGTCAACGACATCTACGCCCTCATCCCCGACTTCGCCGGCTTCACCGTCAAAGCCGATTCCGAAGGCCAGCCCGGCCCCGCCAGCTACGGCCGCACCCCCGCCGACGCAGCCAATCTGCTCGCCAACGCCCTCCAACCCCATGGCGGCGTGGTCCTCTACCGCGCCTTCGTCTACAACCACCACGCCGACTGGCGCGACCCCAAGGCCGACCGAGCCCGCGCCGCCTACGACATCTTCCACCCCCTCGACGGCAGTTTCGCCCCCAACGTCATCGTCCAGACAAAGGAAGGCCCCATCGACTTCCAGGCGCGCGAGCCCGTCTCCCCGCTCTTCGCCGGCCTCGAGCACACCAGCCAGGCCATGGAAGTCCAAATCACCCAGGAGTACACCGGCCAACAGCGGCACCTCGTCTATCTCGCCCCCATGTGGAAGCAGGTTCTCGACTTCGATCTCCGCGCGGACGGCAAATCCACGCCCGTCAAAGAAATCCTCGCCGGCAAATCCTTCCATCAGCCTCTCGGCGGAATGGTCGGAGTCGCCGGGGTTGGTCAAACAGCCTGGCTCGGCTCCCCGCTGGCCATGGCCAACCTCTACGCCTTTGGCCGCCTGGCCTGGAACCCGAATCTCGATCCCGCAGACATCGCCGCTGAGTGGACCCGCCAGACCATCGGTACCGATCCCGAAGTGGTCAGCACTGTCGTGAAAATGCTCATGCAGTCCTGGCCGGCCTATGAGCACTACACCGGCCCCCTCGGCACGCAAACCCTCACCGACATCACCGGCAGCCACTACGGTCCCAACATCGAATCCAGCGAAAACAATGGCTGGGGCCAGTGGCACCGCGACGACCACCTGGGCATCGGCATGGATCGCTCCGTCGCCACTGGAACCGGCTACACCGGCCAATATCCGCCCGAGGTCGCCAAGATCTACGAGTCCCTTGAGACAACTCCCGACAGCCTGCTCCTCTTCTTCCACCATGTCCCCTACACCTACCGCCTGCACGACGGCAAAACCGTCATTCAGTACATCTACGACAGTCACTACGAGGGCGCCGCGCAAGCGGCTGAACTCGTAAACGAATGGGCCTCAATCAAGAGCCGCATCGACGCCAAGCTCTACGAAGACGTCCGCGCCCGCCTCGAATACCAGGCCGGCCACGCCATCGTCTGGCGCGACGCCATCGTGCAATATTTCCTCAAGCTCAGCCGCATCCCCGACGACCGCATTTACGAGAACGCCCGCGCCGGCCATTATCCCGGCCGCCTGGAAGCCGAAGACGCCCGCCTCACCGGCTACAAAGTCATCGACATCACCCCCTGGGAAGACGCAAGCGGAGGCAAAGCCGTCTCCTGCTCACTTCCAAAGATGAGCGAGAGTCAGGGCACGACTTCACAGCCTGCGGTGAAGCAAGAGTCTGTGTCAGAGCACGACTTCAGTCGTGCCGTAGATGCCAAGGAATCAACGGGCGCTTTAGCCCCTGAGGGAACGCCGGCCTGCTCCGCCGAGTGGACCTACCCCGGCCCAACTGGCCGCTTCAACATCGCCGTCCAATACTTCGATCTGCAGGGCGGCATAGCCCGGTTCACTCTCAAAATCAACGGCCAACCCGCCGCCACCTGGCCAGCCGACGCAACTCTACCTTCACGCCGCCCCAACGGCGACAACTCCACCCGCCGCACCGTTCCCAACATAGCCCTGAAGCCAGGCGACGTCCTCAAGGTCGAAGGCACTCCCGACAAAAACGACCCCGCCGCCCTCGATTACATCGAAGTCACGCCCGCAGCCGATGCCCTGAACGCGAAGAGAATCCCCGACGAATTTTGCAGCGAGACAGGAGGGCAGGGTGCCCCAGATCTCGCCTTTGAGCAGGAAACCGGCTTTGGCCGATGGATGATTCTAAACAACTTACAAGAAGTTGCTTAGGAGGCCTGGGAGACAACGCTCGAGGCCCTACGCGCCGTCAACGATCTGCGCCGCCCGCCCATAAGAGCCCAGGTTGAACGCATTTGCGTAACCCAGAGCCTTCAACTTCTTCTTGGCCACACCGCTCCGCATCCCGCTCTGGCAGTGCAGCAGAAGCGCCTGGTTCTTATCCCTGACCCGGCGCGGCAAGCTCACTTCGATGTCGTCAAGCGGAAGATTGATCGCCCTTGGCAAATGGCCGGAGCTGTATTCCCCAGCGCTCCGAACGTCGATCACCAAAGCTCCGTTCCTCAACAGGGCTTGTGCGTCCTTTGACGAGATTTGGCCGGAGCGCTTCAACAGAAAAAAGACCGCCAACGCGGCCACGGCGATGATGACGATTGTCCAATTCATAGAGCCTCTTGCAAAATTCCAT
>PLFY01000167.1:0-136 GCA_003138365.1 Acidobacteriaceae bacterium | reverse complement strand
GGCAATTTTGCAAGAGGCTCCATAGTTCAAGATTACCGCGATAGCCTTGCCTGCGCTTCGGCCTCTGTTTCCTGCCTGGGTTCCCAGCGAGCGGTCTGTGCCCGCTGGGCTGGCTATTCCCTACTCCCTGTTCCCT
>PLFY01000179.1 GCA_003138365.1 Acidobacteriaceae bacterium | reverse complement strand
TTTGCCGAGGCGCCGATGGTGCTGTTCCTGGAGCCGGGAGAGAAGTCGAAGACGCTCGCCAGCGTGGAGAAACTGCTGCGGCAGATGGCGCTTGGGGGCGGGGATCGCGGGAGTCTGCTGATTGCCTTTGGCGGCGGNNAACCTGCCCGAGGGCAAGAATCTTGTTGGGAGCTTCCATCATCCGCTGGCGGTTTTTGCCGATATAGGCATCTTGGGGACGCTGCCGGACCGGGAGCTGCGGGCAGGGCTGATGGAGAGCGTGAAGGCGGGAATCATCCGCGACCGGACGCTGGTGCGGTTCATGGAAGAGCACGTAGACGACGTGCTGGGGCGCGACGCGAAGGCCCTTGAAAAGGTGATTGCGGCGTCGATCCGGATGAAGGCCGCGGTGGTGAATAAGGATGAGCGCGAGAATGGACTGCGCATGATTCTGAACCTGGGGCATACGGTGGGTCATGCGATCGAGCAGGCGACGCACTACAAGTCTCTGCTGCACGGCGAGGCGGTGGGGTGGGGCATGGTGGCGGCGCTTTATCTGGCGCGGAAGCGAGGGACGATCAGCGCGCACCAGTTTGCCCGGCTGGAGAGCTTGATTCATCTGTATGGGCCTCTGCCTCCGCTGAAGTTGCGCGTAGCCAAGGTGGTGGCGGCGACTGGCGGCGATAAGAAGAACGTGGGCGGGGTGAGGCGGTTTGTGCTCCCGGTGGGGATTGGCGATGCGGGGGTTGTGGAAGATGTGTCCGCGGCGGAGTTGGAAGCGGCGGTTGGGTACATGCTGGCGCGGGCTGGGGAGAAGGTTGCGAGTCAGCGAGTCAGCGAGTCAGCAAGTCAGCAAGTTAGCGCGCGGAGACCGAGGATTGAATGAGCGTAACCGGGGCGAGGCCGGCGGGTGCGGAGGATGAGGCGGGCGCGGCCCAGGCTGTGCGGCAGATGTTCGACCAGATTGCGCCTCGGTATGACCTGCTGAATCATGTTTTGTCGGCGAGCGTGGACCGGCTGTGGTGGTGGCAGACGGCGCGGCGGTTCAAGGCGATCCTTGCCGATCCCGATGCGGCGGTGCTGGATGTTTGCTGCGGGACGGGACACATGACGATGGCGCTGCTGAAGGGCCGGCCCCGGGGAGCGCGGCCAATTCTGGCGGCGGATTTTGCCCGGGGGATGCTGAGCCGGGCAGGTGGGAGATTTGGGGAGCGGCGTGCGGGCGATGAGGGCGCGCCGTATGCGGTGGCGCTCGAAGCCGATGCTCTGCATTTGCCGCTGCGGTCAGCGTCGCTGGATTTGATTGTGACGGCATTCGGGTTCAGGAATCTGGTGAATTATGAGGCCGGGCTGAGGGAGTTCAGCCGGGTGCTGAAGCCGGGGGGGCAGTTGGGGATTCTGGACTTCGCTGAGCCGGGTGGGCTGATGGGAAAGGCCTATGCGGTGTATTTTCGGCGCGTGCTGCCGGCGATTGGGCGGCTGGTGAGCGGCCCGGTAGCTGGAGGCAAGGACGGGCCGTATCGGTATTTGCCTGTTTCGGTGGGAAATTTTCCGCCGCCTGCAGAGATGCTGAAGCTCATGGCGGCAACGGGATATGCGGAATGTGCCTGGCGGCCCTATACGTTTGGGATTGCGGGGTTGTACACGGGCAAGCGTGAGGCCTGAAGGCGAAGGCTTCGATCTGACCGTATGAAAATGCGATAGCATCGGGAGCGCAATGAATTCACCTGTCTCCAGTCCGGCCGGGTTTTCCGCCGAGAAGCGGCGCGTGGCGCTGCACTCGATGGTGGCGGCGGCTGCCATGACGGTACTGAAGCTGGCGGCTGGGCTGCTGTCGGGGTCGCTGGGCGTGCTGTCGGACGCGGCGCACTCCGGGCTGGACCTGGTGGGCGTGACGCTGACGTACTTTTCAGTGCGGGTGAGCGACAAGCCGGCAGACGAAGACCACACCTACGGCCACGGCAAGATCGAGAACCTGTCGGCATTCGGCGAGACGGGACTGATGGCGGTCTCCTGCGCCTGGATTATCTGGGAGGCGATGCAGCGCGTATTCAACCACAGGATGGAGCTGCGCCACTCGATTTGGCCGGTGCTGGTGCTGGTGACTTCGATTGCAGTGGATTACTGGCGGTCGGGGCGGCTGCGTGCGGTCGCGGAGCGGACAGGGTCGCCGGCGCTGGCCACCGATGCGTTTCATTTTGCCTCGGACATCTGGTCGACGGTGGCGGTGCTGTGCGGTTTGGGCGCGAGCTGGGCGGGAACGCGGCTCGGGATCGGCTGGCTGCGGTATGCGGACCCGTTTGCGGCGGTTGTGGTTTCGCTGATGATTCTGCGCATGACGCTGCATCTGGGCCGGCAGTCCGTGTCCGTGCTGATGGACGAGGTTCCAGTGGAGACGCGGCGGCGGCTGGTGCATGAAGTGGAGCAGGTTCAGGGCGTGCTGGCCGTAGAACAAGCTCGGGTGCGCCGGGCTGGGTCAGGCTATTTCGCCGACCTGACGCTGGCGCTGCCGCGGCGCTTCACCTTTGAGCACACCGGGGAGTTGGTGCGTGAAGCCACGGAGGCGGCGCACCGCGCGCTGCCTGAGGCGGACGTGGTGATCCACACGGTGCCGCGCGAAGCCAGAACAGAGAGCGTCTTCGATCGGGTGCGGGCGGTGGCCGCGCGCAACAACGTGAGCGTGCATGAGCTGAGCGTGCAGTCGCACCACGGACGGCTGCGCGTGGAACAGCATGTGGAGCTGGACGAAACCATGCCGCTCAAAACGGCGCATGAGTTTGTGTGCGCACTGGAGGCGGAGATTCTGCGCGACGCGCCGGAGATCGACGCGGTACTCACGCACATTGAAAGCGAGCCGGCCACCATTGAGCCGCCCGAGGAGATGGTGGAAGAGGACCGCAAGATCGAGTCGGCGCTCAGGGCCGCAGCCAGTCATTTCAAGGAGATTGTGGACGTGCACGAGGTGATGGTGGGCCGGGGCGGCGAGCATATTTCTGTCTCCTGCCATTGCACGCTGCCCGACGATTTGCCGATGCAGCGAGTCCACCTGGCGATTACCGAGCTCGAGGATCGTTTCAAGCTGGAGTGCCCGGAGGTGTACCGGGTGACGATTCATCCCGAGCCGATGACGGATAATTTGCGGTAGGACATGGGGGATTGGTCGCTAACTAATGTGAGGCAACTTTCTCTTTGAGGGCGCTTTGCACGATGTAGGATGAGCGGGTAAGGCCCCGAGCGCGGGCGCGGCGATCAATCTCGGCAATCTGGCTTTGGCGGGCGGTGATGTTGATGCGGACGGTTCTTTCCGGTTTGCGAACTTCAGTCAGAAAAGCTACGGCGCCCTTCAATGCGGGATCACCCCGGAGATCGTCGAGCGAGGATGGTTTGGGAATGGCCTCCCCGTCCTCGCGCATACCGGCAACATGAAACGCAAGAGCTTCGCCAGCCATTCTGCGTGCTTCCTCCAGAGTGGAGCCGGCGGTAATGCAGCCGGGAAAGTCGGGAAAGCTGACGCCGTAATCCGAATTCTTGTCTTTGTGAAGGTAAGCGATATACTCCATGGTTGCTCCTTTACCTGAGCTTGAGACCAGATTGTTTTTCGATGCTCCTGAGAGTTCCTTCAGGAACATCTTTTTGGGGGTAAACAACCGTAACCCGGCCGGGCTTGGCCGGATGCTTGAATTGCTTGTGGCTGCCGGATTGCCCAACCTGGAACCAGCCGTCCTGTTGGAGCTTGCGGACGATCTCGCGGCTGTTCATCGCGGAAGACCCTTTCATCTCAAGAATACACACTTCGTATACACTCATCAATGACCGGAGGCACCAAGAAAGAGGAGACCCGATGATTGCGCACAGCGAATGGAGGGGCGGCAAGATTTTCGAAGGAATTGCGGAGAACGGCAATTCAGTTTTCTTTGACGCGGACCCGGAGCACACTGAGGGGCCGAGCCCGATGGAAGCGGTGCTGATGGCGCTGTGCGGGTGCACGAGCGTGGACGTGGTTTCGATTTTGCACAAGAAACGGCAGCGGCTTGAAGGGTTGAAGGTGACGGCGACGGCAGAGCAGGCGGAGACGGCGCCGCGGGTGTTTACCAGGATCAAACTGACGTACTCGGTGAGCGGACAGTTGAGCCGCAAGGCCGTCGAGGATGCGGTGGCGCTGTCGAAGGACACGTATTGCTCGGTGTCGAAGATGCTCGAAAAGGCGGCGGCGATCGAGTACGAAATCGTCTTTGAAGGCGGAGAGCCCGAGCCATGAAGAGCCGTCCGTTTGTGAATTTTTTTCAGGTGGCCTCGCTGCTGATGGCGCTGGTGGCCGTGGCGCTGCTGGCGGCGATTACGACGATGCACTTCGCCATTCACGGCGCGGAGGTGCAGGTACCTGCGCTGAAGGGAATGACTGTGCCCGATGCGCGCAGCGAGACAGCGGGACTGGGGCTGAGCCTGGACGTGGACAACCGCTATTACTCGGCGGATGTGGCAGCGGGACACATTCTGTCGCAGTCGCCGGAAGCGGGAACGGTGGTGCGGCGGGAGTGGAAGGTGCGCGTGGCTGAGAGCCTGGGGCCGCAAAAGGTGGATGTGCCGGACATGGTGGGCAAAGAGGAGCGGGTGGCGGCGCTGACGTTGCGGCGCTCAGGGCTGGAGCTGGGCGCAACCGGGCATTTGCCTTATGGCAAGGCGGCGGAAGGAACGGTGCTGGCGCAGGACCCTCCCGCGCATGCCCAGGGTATTTCCCAGCCCAGCATCAATCTGCTGGTGGCCGCGCCGGACGACGATGCGCCCGACGGCTATGTGATGCCTGACCTGGTGGGGTCGCCGGTGGTGAGCGCGCAGGCGCAGTTGACCAGGGTGGGCATCAAGTCGGCGGCCAACTTTGTGGATGTGCCGATCGCGCCGGTGGCGAGTGGTAATGCGCCGCCCCGGTTGCCGGTAAGGCCCGGCGCGGTGATGGCGCAGACGCCCATGGCTGGAACGCGCGTGGATCAGGGTACGCTGGTGAAGTTGACGGTGGCGAAGTAGCGGAACAGGGATCAGGGATCAGGGCATCTGGCTTGAGTCGGTTTGGATTCTGGACGGGATGATTGGAAATCGGGAGGAACGATGGGAGTGAGCGAAGATCTGGAGCGGGTGGCTCTTCAAGAGCGCGAGTTGCGGCTGCCGGCGGTGGATATGCAGTTGGCATGGGAGCTGGGAACCCGGTTGAGGACGCTGGCTGTGGAACGCGGTCTGAGGATTGTGATCGATGTACGGCGATTCGGACAGCCCCTGTTCTATGCGGCAATGGAGGGCACGACGCCGGACAATGTGGAGTGGGTGCGGCGCAAGAGCAATGTGGTGGCGCGGTTCCATCGCAGCTCGTACGGCGTTGGGCTGAATCTGAAGGCAAAGAACGATTCGCTGGAGGCTCGTGGACTGCCGATCGTAGACTACGCCTCGCATGGCGGATCGTTTCCGCTGGTTGTTGCGGGGACGGGCGTGGTGGGCAGCGTGACTGTCTCCGGGCTGGCGCAGCGGGACGATCACGAGCTGGTAGTCGAGGCGCTATGCGGCTTGCTGGGGCGGGATTATGCGGAGCTAAAGTTGGGTGCGGAGTAGGGATTTGGCGAGTTAGCAGGTAAGCGGCGGCGGTTCTGGCTTCGCTGTCTCCCAGATCTCAGAACCGAGATCTGGCGCACCTGGCTAGGTCTCTGGCCGCGTAGATTTGCACCCCCCGCCCTAGGAGTCTGTCGGGAATCGAATTAAGTCCCTTTATAATCAACAACTTACAAATTCTATGTAATTACGTCTGTTGTTGATTGTAAATGAGTTACAGTTCCAGGATTTCTTATCTCCGACAGACTCCTAGCCGCAAAAACAAGTACGCGGCGCGGGTGGGGCAGCCGGCTAGGTCCGTGACCGGATGAAGATGTTCTATCCAGTGAACGAACGTGGGCNNTTTCATACGGCCAAAGAACTAGCATACGGAAACGCCAATTTCTGTAACACAATCATGCATTGATTGATTGAGAAGTCCCGTCCTATCCGCTGAGTTTCTCGATGATCGCGATGAAGAAGCCGTCCGTGTGGAATGCGCCGGGGAGAAGGCGGAGTGCGCCTTGGGGCGTGAGTGAGGCTTTGAGGCGGTCTGCGGCGGAGGGGCGCAAAATGCCCTCGCGGTCCAGGATTTCGATGCGGGATGCGAGCGAAATCTGGCGGGTATTTGGGGTTTCAGCGAGGACTGCGGCGACCACCTGCTCATTCTCTTCGGGTTCCAGCGAGCAGGTGGAGTAGATGGCGCAGCCGCCGGGACGGACGGCGCGGAGGGCGGCGAGGAGGATGGAGCGCTGGCGTTCGGCCTGCCGCGGCAAATCTTCGACTCGAAGGCGGTGGCGGATTTCAGGATTGCGTCCCAGCGTGCCGGCGCCGCTGCACGGGACGTCGGCCAATGCAAGGTCGAAGGTGGAGTTTTCATTCAGCGTGGTGGCGTCGATGAGGCGACATTCGATTCTGTCGCCAAGCGGGGCGAGGCGCTGGCTCAACGGCTCGAATCGCTGCGGGCTGGACTCGCAGGCGACGATGCGGGCTTTGAGATTGCGCTGAGCGAGGATAAGCGTTTTGTTGCCGGGGGCGGCGCAGGAATCCAAAATCGATTTGGGCGGGGGGGCGCATCGGGCGCTGGCCAGTTCGGCAATCAACTGGGAGCCTTCATCCTGAAGGCGCAGCCGGCCTTGGCTGAAGGCTGCGCTGCTGAAGAGGTCTCCAGGCCCATCGCCGGAGACTACGGTCTGGGCAACGGTGAGCAACTCGCCGGGCTGGAGATGAATGCCGTCCGCGGCAAGTTCTTCGGCGACCGCCGGGTCGTGGATGCGGAGGGTGAGGACGGGCTGGGTCTGGCCGTGGCGGCAAATGGCGCGGGCGGCGTCGAGGCCGTAGAAGTTGGCCCAGCGTGCGACCATCCAGGCCGGGTGGGCCTGGGCGAGGGCTAGACTAGTCGCGGAATCCTCAGAAAAGTTAGCCTGGGGAGCGGCAGCCAGTTTGCGGAGGACGGCGTTGACCATGCCGGAGGCGAATCGGTGACCGGCTTGCTTGGCGAGTTCCACGCTCTCGTCGATGGCGGCGCGGGCTGGAATACGGTCCAGATGGAGCAGTTGGAAGGCGCCGAGGCGCAGGGCGATCAGGACCTCAGGGTCGAGCCTGGCGTTGGGGTGCTTGAGGAGGGCTTGCAGTTGGTGGTCGAGGCGAATTTGCCAGCGGAGCACACCGAGGACCAGGGCGGTGGCCAGGTTGCGGTCTGGCGCGGAGAGAGCATTGACAGCTTTGCCGCGGAGCAGGTCGTCTGAGTGCGATTGGCCGCGCTCGACGGCCAAAAGTACGTTGAAAGCAACTTTGCGCGCGTGAGAAATGACTGCCGGGCGATTCTTCGGTGCGGTCTTCCCGGCGCCGGATTGCTGGGGAGCGGTCATTGGATCGGAGCCCCGAGCCGTGCGCCAGAGGCGATTGGGGTTCCGCGGAGGAATTCGGCTGCCGGGAGGCGCTTCTTGCCTTCGAGTTGCAGTTCGAGAAGTTCGAGCCAGGTCTCTTCCGCGCAGGCTACGAAGAGGCGATGGCTTTGCATACGAAGCTGGCCAGGGACGGCCGGATCAGGTGCAGCGAGAGACGATGCGGCAATGGCTGACGGCGTGGCGACTTCCATGCGGTGGACAATGAGCTTCTTGCCATCGAGCACGGTGAATGCGCCGGGCCATGGGTGAAAGCCTCGCCAGCGGTTCTTGAGCTCGATGGCGGTGCGGGCGGCAAAGTCCATGCGGCCGTCTTCGCGGTCGAGCAGCGGGGCAAAAGTTGCAAAGGAGTGGTTCTGCGGCTGGGGGTGGAGGGTTCCCGCGGCGAGGCCGGCCAGGGTTTCGACGACAAGCGGGGCGCCGGCCTTGGCAAGCAGATCGAATAGGTCCACGGCAGTTTGCTCCGGGGCAATTTCGACGGTCTGCTGGAGGAGAATGGGGCCGGTGTCGAGGCCCTCTTCAAGGAGCATGGTGGTGTTGCCGGTAAAAGCATCGCCCATGGCCACCGCCCACTGGATGGGCGCGGCGCCGCGGTACTTGGGCAGCAACGACGCGTGGAGGTTGATGCAGCCGAGCCGTGGGAGGGCCAGCATCCAGGGGGGGATGATGCGGCCATAGGCTACGACGACGATGGCGTCGGGGGCGATGGCCTCAAGCTGGGCGTGCAATGCGGCGTTGTTGCGGATTTTTTCTGGCTGCGTGACGGCGAGGCCGGCTGCGAGTGCGGATTGCTTGACCGGCGGAGCGGTGAGCTGCTGGCCGCGGCCAACGGGGCGGTCGGGCTGCGAGACAACCAGCGCAATCTCATGACCTGCCGCGAGCAAAGCTTCGAGGGTGGGAACGGCGAAGCGGGGGGTGCCGCAGAAGACGAGCTTCAGGGGCGTCGCCATGCGGCTACCACTCGCCCGCGCGCTGCATCTTGCGGATCTTGCGCAGATTGAGGTCGCGCTTGAGGGCGCTCATGCGGAAGATGAACAACATGCCGTCGACGTGGTCGATCTCATGCTGCATGGCGCGCGCCAGCAGGTCTTCGCCGTCCATTTCGAACCACTTGCCGTGCTCGTCCTGGGCGCGAATGCGGACCTTGGCGGCGCGGACGACCTTCTCGCGGATATCGGGGAAGCTGAGGCAGCCCTCTTCCTCGTAGAGCTTGCCCTCCTGGAAGATGATCTCGGGATTGATGAGCACCAGCTTGTCTGTGTGGTTCTTTCCCATGCTGACGTCGATGGTTGTGAGGCGCTTGGAGACGCCCACCTGCGGCGCAGCCAGGCCGATGCCCTGCGAGGCATAGGTGGTCTCAAACATGTCGGCGACCAGCTTGCGCAGTTCCGCATTGAATTCTGTGACGGGTTCACCGGGCTGCGAGAGTACCGGCTCGGGATATTTGAGGATCTTGAGGATCATGTTGCGTTTTCGGGTTTCTCCGGGTTGATCGGGCTACTTCGCCCACCTGTTATTAAAAATTACAGTTGCCAGAAACAGCTTCGCCTCATCAGTCGATTGAGCGCGGCCCCAAGCCTCAAAGAGCAGTTTGGCCTTATTTAGGCTCTCAGATGCCCATGAAAGACCGACCTTGCCCTCCGCATCGACAACATCGTAATCGGCAAGATGCCGTTCGTCCTGCAAATCTCCAAATGCTTTGGCAATCGTTGCGATGTCCTGCGAAAATGCGCAAGGCACAGCGACTTCTTCCGCCAGCCTTTTCACGCCCTCTGGGGTGAGAAACCTAGCCATGGCGTTCTTCATTGCACGATGTTCCAGCGCGCGCTGACATCTTCCGCGCAATCCCACTGGTTCCTGCGGACTCACCTGCGCCGCAACAGCTGCTGAAATCAAATGAAACACCGCATAATAAGAGGCCGATACCCCCCGCCGGAAATCGATGTCCGAAACTGCCGGAGTAGCAATCAACCTCGCTGCGTGGTCGAGCAAATCGTCAGCTTGCGACACGCTGGGCACTCCGCTCTTCTTTCGCAGCGAACTGAAGCCATATTCCTGAATCCATCAGCGGCTGGAGTTTCTCGTGAAGCATGGCGTAGAAGATACTCCAGATTCTCGCCCTTGCAGGCGAAGGAACGACCTCAGGTTTCAGATGGAAATAGACCATGATGCGGGGAGTTCCATCGTACATGTCATCCCATTTGACATCGAACCGGCCCGCTTGAAAGTCCTCCGGGAAGGACTCGCAATGGGCAAGGATATTCCTAAGCTCACGCCGGACACGCTCGTCCGCGGGATAGTCAACCACAATAGGAGGGACATTTTCAAATATCTTTCCGTCTTGGAGCCGCCTAAGCTTCAGCAGCAACTCCCCAGCAATGTTCGTATGCCGGTCGACAATCTCGAACAGGTAATCATGCGGAAAGACTTTGACCTGCTCGCCAACTTGCGGATTGAAATCAAGTTCGACCATCACCGGCCTCCTCAATCAGTGTACCTCGAATTGAATCTCCGGTTAATATGCCCGTATTTGTTCGATGTATCCGTCGAAATTTCGTTTCAATTCCAGCACCGAGTCGCCGCCGAACTTCTGCTGCGCCAGGCCGGCAACGGTGAGGGCGACCATGGCCTCGGCTGCGACGCCGGCGGCTGGAACGACACAAATGTCCGAACGCTCGTAGCTGGCGCTGGTGGCCTCGCGGGTGTCAAAGCGCACCGATTCGAGGGGGCGGCGGAGGGTGGAGATGGGCTTGAGATAGCCGCGCACAACGATGTCCTCACCGTTGGAGACGCCGCCCTCGATGCCGCCAGCGTTGTTTTGGGGGCGAGTAAATCGGGTGGGCTGGCCGGTTGGCTCGGCAGCGTAGTGGATGGGGTCGTGGACCTTGGAGCCGAAGGACCCGGCGGCCGTGACGCCGCGGCCGATTTCGACGGCTTTTACGGCCTGGAGGCTCATGACCGACCAGGCAAGCAGGCCGTCGAGGCGCTCGTCCCAGTTGGCGTAGGTTCCGAGGCCGGCGGGGACGCCGTGAGCCACCACTTCAAAGACGCCGCCTACGGTGTCGCCGGTGCGGGAGACCTCCTCGACCTCTTCTTTCATGCGGGCTTCGGTGGCGGCATCCACGCAACTGAGTACAATTTCATCTTTTGCCGCGACGGCGGCGATTTCGTCCCACGCAGCGGCGCGGTCGAGCTCCACGCGGCCTACGCGAATGACGTGGCTGGCCACCTCGATGCCGAGGGTCCGCAGGAACAGCTTGGCGAAGGCTCCGGCGGCCACGCGGCCAGCGGACTCGCGGGCGGAGGCGCGCTCCAGCACATAGCGGGCGTCGGGGAAGTTGTATTTGAGGGCGCCGGCGAGGTCGGCGTGGCCGGGACGCGGCGAGGCAACCGGCTGGTGCTTGGCGGGGTCGCCGGCTTCGACGGGCAGCTTTTCTTCCCAGTTTTTCCAGTCGCGGTTGACGATCTCGATGGCGATGGGCGACCCGATGGTCTTGCCGTGCCTTACCCCGGAGAGGATGTGGGCCTTGTCGGTCTCAATCTTCATGCGGCCGCCGCGGCCGTAACCCTGCTGACGGCGCCACAGTTCGCGGTTCACGAAATCGAGATCGACGGCGACACCGGCGGGGAGACCGGAGATGAGGGCGATGAGGGCTTCCCCGTGGGATTCGCCGGCGGTTGAGAAACGGATCATAGCTTCTTGATTGTAAAGGGGAGAGACAGGGAATAGGGAATAGGGAACAGGGAACAGGGGCTGTGACTGGCAATTTATATGCGTCGGCCCTGCGCTCCTACTCCAGTTTTCTGTTTCCTGTTCTCTGAAGTGAGACAATCGAAGGAGCGGCCGGTTTTTCATCCATAACCATCCGGCGCGGGGGCACTCATTGACCATGTTCCGCGTGCTGTCCACGCACCTGTTCCTCAACCAGCGCCTCCATCCCGGCCTGCTGGAACTCGCGTCCCGGTCCGGTGTCGAGGCGGTCGAAATCTTTGCCGCCCGGCAGCACTTCGACTACACCAGCCGCGAGCATGTCGCCGAGCTGGCCAACTGGTTCCGCTCCAATCCCCTTGAACCCTTCTCCATGCACGCCCCGCTCTTCCCTGACCGCGAGATGGGCCGCGCCGGAGCGCCTGCCTGCAACCTGCTGCACCCTGAGAAATCCCGCCGCATCGACGCCATGGACGAGATCAAGCGCGCCCTCGAATCCGCCGACCAAATCCATTTCCGCAACCTTGTCCTCCATCTCGGCGAACGCGACGACGGTTGGTCGCAGCGCAGCATCGAGTACGCCGTCACCGCGCTCGAGCACCTCGGCGCTTTTGCCCGTCCCCTCGGCGTCCGTCTGCTCGTCGAGAACCTCATCAGCGAGCCCACCACCCCTGTGCATCTGCTCCTCATTCTCGAGATGGGACACCTCCCCAACGTCGGAGTCTGTCTGGACCTCGGGCATGCCCACATCACCGTAGGCGTCGCCGAGGCCATGGCCACCTTGGGCAGCCACATCGGCTCCGTCCACGTCCACGACAACCACGGACTCAAAGACGAGCACTTATGGCCCGGCGACGGCACGATAGCCTGGCCAGCCACAGTCGAGGCACTCAAGGCCCTCTCCACGCCACCCGCCACCGTCCTGGAAATCAGCCAGACCTTCGGCGACGCCCCGACCCAAATCCCCGCCCGCATCGAAAAGGCCTTCGCCCTCTTCGCCTGAAGCTTTCCCCTGAAAGAATTGGCCTCCCCAAGCTCCATACCGGGCGCCCGCCTTTGCGGCCGGGCGCCCCCACCCTTGCGATCTTTTTGCTATCGCAGGGATGAGAAGCCACAAAGCTAAACCGGCGCGCGTTTCAATCTCTTCCCATCCCGATGGCCCCGTGTCCCGCTAATCACGCCAACTCCGCTAACTACGCCATCTCACTTCAACACCAGGCTCATCCCCTGCGACGCTGAATACGAGATAGCGTTGCTTGTTCCTCTTACCGTAACCGTCACTGCCGTGGTTCCAGCCTTCGCCGCCGTGCTCCCCGTAAACGTCAGCATCGCGCTCCCGCTCCCTGGCGCCGCAAAACTCGTCTTGCTGAACGCCGCCGCCACTCCGCTCGGCACTCCGCTCGCCGTCAGTGCCATGGCCGCGCTCAAACCTCCCAGCGGAGTCACCGTCGCCGTAATTCCTCCGGCGCTCGAATGCACCATCGAAAGCGTACGAGCCCCCAGCGTCAACTGCACCCCCGGCGCCTGCGCCACTTGTACTGTGATCTGCTTGCTCGCCGTCAACCCGTCCCCGCTGGCCGTCACTGTGATCGTCGCCGTCCCCACCTTTGCCGCGGATGAAGCCGTCAGCTTCAGCGTGGAAGAACCATTCTCCCCGCTCAGCGTCACAGGATTGATGCTCCACGCCGCAGTCACCCCGCTCGGCAGTCCGCTCACGCTCAGGCTCACCGCCCCGGCATACGTCCCGTTGCCCGTCACCGAAATCACATCTGTTCCCGTCCGCCCCTGCACCACGAAAGCAGCCGTCGAAGCCGTCGCGACCGTCAGCGTTGGAGGCGTCAGCGTGATCGTCATCGGCAGATTCAGGCTCACGGTGTAAACCACACCCGTATTCGCGGCGGTCACCTTCGCCGTCAGGTTCAGCGTCGACGACCCGGCAACCGCGCTCGAACTCCCCGCCAGCGAGAGCGTCCAGGCAACCGACCCCGTCGACGTCACACTGGAGGCGCTCCACGTCGCCGTAAAGCCTTTCGGCAGGCCCGAAACCACGCTGATGCTCGCGCCTCCCGTGCTTCCCGCCCCCGATCCAACCTCGAAAACACTGCCCAACAGCCCGCCAAGTCCCCCCACGTGCCCCGCATACTCGCTCAAGGCGCCGCTTGCTTCCACTGCAAGTCCACCCACCGGCGTTGCCGTCACCGTCACCGTTGCCGTCGACAGCGACTGCACCTGAACCGATGCCGGCGAAACCGTCAGCGTAACCCCCGGAGCCTGCTGCACCTGCAAACTCAAGTTCTGATTCGCGACAAGTCCATCCCCCGCCGCCGTCACAACAATGCTTGTGTTTCCCACCGTTGCCCCAGCGGCCGCCGTCAACGTCAGCGTCTCCTTGTTCGTGCTCGCGTTGGAAGCAGTGGCAATCGGGTTCGCTGACCACGCCGCCGTCACCCCCGAAGGCAGCCCGCTCACTGAGAAAGTGATGTTCCCGCTGAACGACCCGCCCGTCGCCGCCGTCAAACTCGCCGTGCCCGAACCGCCCTGCACAACCGGAACTGAACTCGACGCCGCCGTCAAAGCAAGTGTCGGCGCCAGCGTCACCGTCAGCGCATAGGTCACGTTCTGCGTTCCTGAAGCGTCGGTCCCCGTCAGCGTAATCGTCTGCGACCCAGCCGCAGCCGTCGCGCCGACCGTGATTGTCACCGTTGCCGTCGCCCCCGGCGCGATCGATGCCGGACTGATGCTCGCCGTCACGCCTGTCGGCGTCTTCGTCGCCAGAGCAACTGCACTCTTGCCGCTCCCTGCTTCCGTCACGCTCACCGTGAACGTTCCCGTCTTGCCCACCTGCACCGTTCCGCCCGTCACCGATGGAGTCAGCGCAAAATCCGGACTCGTGCTCTCGCCTCCGCCCCACGCGTTCACCAGCAAAGCCCCATCCACCGATCCCAAACCCGTCGCCTGGTTGTATGCGGCCCCGCTGGCCGTGAACCCCGTAACCCCAGGAACGCTGTTGCTCCCTGAAGGCGTTGCGTGAAATGGATTGTGCGTCGAATCCACGAGCGGATAGAGCCCCGCATTCGCGTTTCCCTGGCCCGTCCCGCCCTTCGCCTCCACCACCAGGGCCATCACCCCCGCAAATGTTGGCGAAGCAGCCGATGTTCCTGAAACCACCCAATACGATCCGTTTTCATAGAGGATGTAGCCGTCATGCGCCGCAGCCGCCATCGCCACGTCCGGCACCGCCCGCATCCCATTGGCCGCGCTTGTCCCGCTCACTCCTTTTTGCCACGACGGCTCCGGGTAAACCACGCTTGCGCCGCCCCCTGACGCCCAAAGCCCCGCCCCGCCGTTTGAACCGCTCTCGTTCCAAACTTCCTCCGGTATGTAACTCAGCGCCGACCCATAGCTCGCCGTGTTCGTCGCCGCCCAATAATTCGCCGCATTCGACCCGTCGTTGAACTCAGTCCCGCCCACGCAGGTCGAATACGGCGAAGTGCACAGCCCATTCACCCCCCTCCCTGTTCCTGTGGAGGCCGAGCCTAGATCGCAACCCGATGCGCCCGAATCCCCCGAAGAAACAAATGCGCTCATCCCCTGGCTAGCCGCCTGCTCCCACAGCCCGTTGTAGAACGCCAACTCCGCCGTCCCCATATCCTGCTCGCAACTGCCATAACTCGTGCTCACCACCGGCGCCGTCTCGTGGTTCACGACGTATTGCGCCGACAAGTCCACACCGTCCGTTGTCGCCGTCGAATCGCCCACCACAAACTTCACCGCAGCTGCCGGCGCAACCGCCCCGCTCCACTCCACGTCCAGCGTCGATTCATCCTGATCCCCTGAAACCAGCCCCGGATTCGCCCCCACAAGAATCACTGTCGGGTTGTTCGCCGTCAGTCCCGATGCCGACCGGAACGCCGTCACGTCGCTCACGTTGATGTTGCTCCGCCCCACGATCGCAATCGATGTTCCCGTCCCTTTCGTCCCCGCGCTATACAGCGGGTTCAAGTCGTAGATCGTCGCCCAATCCGCCGGAAACAAATAGTGCGTACTCCCGCTCGTGTACTGCGGCTGCGCCTCAATCACCGTTCGGCCGCCCACCACGGCCTGCGCCGCCAAGGCTATTCGCGTCTTGATCTCCGATGTCCGCCGAAAATCGTGCAGCGAAACCACCCCACCGACCACCCCAGCCAGCGCCGCCGGAATCTGCGGGTCCTGGGCGTTGCCCATGTGCTCCGCCCCGTTCACCACATAGCGGTGAATCTCGGTATGAAACGTATCCGCCACCATCCCGGCTGTTCCTGAAAACACTACCTGCCGCCCGCTCGCCGCAATCTCCTCCACCGCAAATCCGTGCCCCGCCAGCCACGTCGTAATCCGCGCCAAATCCAGCGCACTGGCGCCAAACCGCGCACCATACTCCGCCGGCGTCAGCCACTGGTGATAGAGCGGAGACGCCGCATCGTGCTGCGCCTCAAGCAGAGAATCCAACTCCGCCTGCTGCGCCGCACTGGGCTCCAACTCCAGCACCATCCGGTCCAGCGGCGTCTCCGCGCTTATCACGCCAACGTCAAACTCTCCCCGCGCCAGCGGATGCACATTCCCCAACAGCGTGACCACCCGCGCCTCGTCAATGGGTCCAACGATCCTGTCCGGCCCCACCACCCGGTTTACCGTCGTCTGACCCATGGCAACCGCGACCCATCCGCACACAATCAAAGCCTTCACAAAGACTAAGCGCACTCTAACTAAACTCAACATGCTGGCCTTCCAAAGCGAGGGAGTACGCCCTGGACCCGGACAGGCTGCCCTGGAGTCTTAGCGTCTTCTCATCCCATCGACCCGGAAACTCAGCCCCCGAGAAGAAACAGCCAGATTGTTAAAGGAATAGCCTTACGAATGTAATTAGCTCTCTATCTTTATCGACGTGACGGGTGCCCCAGGTCTCGATTTCGAGACCTGGGAGATTCGAGATTCACGCGACCGTAGCTCTAGTGGAATACACCCAACAGATAGCACACCAGCAAGATCAGCAGAATGGTGCCAAGCCCGATGCCTGCGCCTCCGCCCGTGCCCCACCGGTTGTAGCCGTAGTATCCGCCGCCCCCGCCGAAAACCAACACCAGAACAACGATAAGAATGATCAACATCATTTCAGTTCTCCTTCACTCCCAGTTACATCCCATGAGTTATGCGACGACCAAATCGCGTCGCGCATCTTTCCCTCGACCACGCCGCCGAAGGCCGTGCCGGCTAAGCCGCTACGGATTGCGGCGCTTTCTTCGCAATCGCTTCTGTCAACCTGGTGGCTTCCAAAGAGTCTCCCAGAGCCTCCCTGGCGAGCTCTTGAGCCGATGCGTGATCGCCCGTGCTGTGCGAGTAGGCCGCGGCCGTGTGTGCGTACGCCGCCTTGGTGTGGAGATCTGCTACATACGCTTCATTGCTCTCTGCCATGGATCTTTCCTTTCTTTCGCAAGCGCCCTGGCCTCTTTCGGAATGACTTCGGCCCTTGCATTTGCAGTCTCCCACTCGATCAACCGCCCCGCTGTTCAATCGGATACACCGGAAATTCCCCACACCCTTCCTTGGGCCAAAAGCTCCAGACGGCGGCGCCTCGTCCCTGCCTCCGCGAAGATGCACCCGGCAAAAGACGCCGGGCCTGGATTGGGCGGGGACCACACAAAACAGCTTCCGCTGCTGCTTCGTATTGATCAGACCTGGATCATCCGGGAAGTTAGAGTGGAATGCGCTGGGGTCAGGCTGTCGATGGCGCCCGCGAAGGTGAGGAGAGCCCATGCACAGAATCAATTTCCGTTCAATGGCTGCCGCTCCAGTGGGAATGTTCTTTTCGGCATCCGCTCTGAATGCGGAGACTCAGACGAGCAATGCGCTGGCGCTTTTGCGCTGGCACGGCTTTCGGGTCTTGCGCGACGCCAGCCAGAATACCGTCATCCTTTGGGTCCTCGCAGGAATAGCGATCCTCTGTTTGTTCATATGGGTGGCTCAGCGGCGGAGACGGCGCTGGTTTTAGGCGAGGGGAAAAGACGGACACAGCGGGCGAATTCTCCGAAAACAAACTTCAGAGACTCGATCCCATGGTTAACTTGCTGCGCTCTTCAGCAAATCCTCGGCAACTGCTCCCCAATCTGCGTAGCAATCACCCGATTCGCCCCCATCGCCGTCCGCGCCACCAGCAGCCGCGGATGTTCCGCCGTCACCCTGCCAATCCGCGCCGCCTCACGCCCCAGCGGATGCGCACGCAGCACGGCCAGCACCTTCTCCGCCGCCTCCGCCGCAACAAAGAACACCGCCTTGCCTTCATTGGCCACGTACACCGGGTCCAGTCCCAGCAATTCGCACGCCGACTGCACCTCGACCCGCACCGGCAAGCTCGCCTCGTCGATCAAAATCCCCACGCCTGAAGCCTGCGCAATCTCATTCAGCGTCGAAGCCAGCCCTCCGCGTGTCGGGTCCCGCATCGCATGGACAGCCGTCCCCGCCGTCTCCAGCACCTCGGCAATCATCCCGTTCAGCGCCGCGCAGTCGCTTCTGATCTGGCTCTCGAACTCCAACCCCTCGCGCACGCTCATGATCGCCATGCCGTGGTCGCCGATGGTCCCTGAAACCAGAATCGCGTCTCCCGCCTGCGCCCGGTGCGGACCGACTTGAATCCCCTCGCGCAGCACGCCGATCCCCGCCGTATTGATGTAGCAGCCGTCCCCGTGTCCTCGCTCCACAACTTTCGTGTCCCCGGTAACAATCTGCACGCCGGCGGTCGCGGCAGCTTGAGCCATCGACTCCACAATCGCCGCCAGTTGCGCCAGCGGAAATCCCTCTTCCAAAATGAAGCTTGCGCTCAGATACTTCGGCTCGGCCCCGGAGACGGCCAGGTCGTTCACCGTCCCATTCACCGCCAGCTCTCCAATCGATCCGCCCGGAAAAAACAGCGGCTGCACCACAAACGAATCGGTGCTCATAGCCAGCTTGCCGCTCGGCAAATTCAGAACCGCCGCATCGCCCAGATTCTCCAGCGCCGCATTCCGGAATGCCGGCAGAAACAGGTGCTCCACCAGCTCATTGCCCAGCTTCCCGCCGCCGCCGTGCCCCATCACAATCGCCGGATAGCCGACCAGCGGCAGCGGGCAAGACCAATTCGAAAAGTCCGGCACGCCGGTCTTCACTTGCTCACCCATGTGCCGCTCCCGACAGAGCCGACCCCGCTCCCGCCAGCTCCTCCGCCGACAGGAACCGCCCATAGTTGAAGTAAGCCGCGCAAGCCCCTTCGCTTGAAACCATCGTCGCCCCCAGCGGATGCCGCGGCGTGCACTCCTTGCCAAACGCAGCGCACTCCGCCGGCTTGATCGCCCCGCGCAGCACGTCTCCAGCCCTGCACAGCGCCGACTCCTCGGTATGAATCCCCGAAATCTGGAAGCGCTCTTCGGCGTCAAACTCGCGATAAGCCTCGCTCAGCCGCCAGCCGCTCTTGGGAATCACGCCAATCCCGCGCCAGGCCCGATCCGTCACCTCAAACACCTCGGCCAGCATCTTTTGCGCCGCCGTATTTCCCTCAAACTTCACAATCCGCTCGTAAGCGTTCTCCACCTCGTGACGTCCGGCCTCCAGTTGCACCACCGCTCGCCGAATCCCATCCAGCAAGTCAAGCGGTTCGAAGCCGGTCACCACCAGCGGAATCCCATACTTCTCCGCCAGCGGCGGATACTCCCAGTACCCCATCACGCTGCACACGTGGCCCGCCAACAGAAACGCCTGCACTTTATTCCCCGGCGAACTCATGATGGCCGCAATGGCCGGCGGCACCAAAACATGGGAGACGAGCAGCGAAAAATTCTTCAACCCCCGCCGCTTGGCCACATGCACGCTCATCGCATTCGCCGGCGCGGTCGTCTCGAACCCCACCCCAAAGAACACCACCTGCTTGTCCGGATTCTTTACCGCCAACTCCACCGCGTCCAATGGGGAATAGACCACCCGCACATCCCCGCCCGCACCTTTAATCTGGAACAGGTCCGCATCCGTCCCCGGCACGCGCAGCATGTCTCCAAACGAGCAGAAGATGACACCCGGTTGCGCCGCAACGGCCAGAGCTTTATCGATCAGTTCCAGAGGCGTCACGCAGACCGGGCAGCCCGGCCCATGAATCATCTCGATCCCCGCGGGCAACATCTGGTCGATCCCGTTCTTGATGATGGAGTGCGTCTGTCCCCCGCAAACCTCCATGATCTTCCATGGCCGCGTTGTAATGGCGTGAATCTCCCGCGCCATCCGCTGCGCAATCTCGCCGTTCCGAAACTCAGTGAGGTACTTCATTCGGTGGAGCAACTCCCGTCCGGGCAAGCCATCTGCGGCGCCTTGGCCGCCCGGGCAAACGCCTCTTCCTCGGTCCCCAGTTCCTCGTCCAGCACGCCCATCTCGCGAAAGTCGGCCAGCGTCTGTTCCGCCGTCGCTTCGTCAATTTTTGAAAGCGCAAACCCCACGTGGACGATCGTGTAGTCGCCCACCTCGACCTCCGGCACGTAGTCAAGGCAAACCCTCTTGACCACCCCGCCAAAGTTCACCCGCCCCACCCGAAGTCCGCCCTCGGTGGTAATCTCTTCCACTTTTCCCGGTATCGCAAGGCACATAGTGCTCCCCTTATACGCCGCCCACACAGCCACAAAATGTGATCTAGATCACTCGCAACCACCCTCGCCGTCCGCTCATCAGTATCCTGCCTCGCGCCCATGACGAACGGCCAGGATGACAACTTCTTTGCCATCGTAGCGATACAAAGCAACATACGCCCCGCTGCCGAACTCGATCACCCATTCGCGAAACTCGGTGGGCAACTCGTCGACGGGGCGGCCCATTTCAGGATGCTTCCCGAGCAGCTTCAACCCCTGCCGGATCGCCTTGACGGCCCGTTTGGCCGCATCCCGGCTCTTGGGAGCCAGAAAATCATGCAGCCGGGCAACGTCTCTCATGCTTTGCGGCGACCACTTCAGACGTGGCATTCCGGGGCCTCGGCGTCCTCACCCGCTTCGAGTTTTGCCAGCCAGGCGTCGGCTTCCTCGGCTGTCGCGTGCAGGCCGGTTGCCTGATAGTCGTTCCAGGCTGACAGCGCGGCAGCTCGGAACTGCTCGCGCTTCTCTTCGCGCCCCACATACTGCACGACGGCTTCGCGCATGACCCAGTGCGCCGACCGCCGACGCGCCAAAGCTAGCCGCTGTACTCGTTCCTTTAGTTCAACATCCAGCTTGAGGCTGGTCGTTGCTACTGTCGGCATATCAAGTACTCCAAGGTGTTACTTAAGAACACTATAGCACACCTCTTTGCTCCCCCAGATATCCCAGCCACTCCTCCATCCCCGTCCCCGGTCTTGGCTGAAGTCTCAATTCTGGACCGAGACGTCATTGTACTGCTATTCACTTGTAATTTAAAGGTTATTGTGCGACGCTTGCTCCAGGGAATCTCTGAACAAGCTCTCCCTGGCGACAAACATTCCCTCAGGGGCTAAAGCCCGCATTGATTTTGCAGTATTTGCGGCACGACTAAAGTCGTGCCCTGACACAATATGGACTTGTGCAGAGGTTCCCTAGCAATCCTGCGAGGAGGTTCGACATGGCGACATTATCTCTTCCAAAACCAGACCTTTTCGCGCATAGAGAGGCTCTGCGGCTTCCTGCGTCGAAGGTTGTCGAAAAACTCGTGGAGATTGTCGGACGCAAGCTCGCTGCCTACATCGGCGGAGTGAAGGATGCGCGCGCGGTGGACCGCTGGATTGCGGGCGGCGAAATCTACGGCGGCGCGGAACCGCGCCTCAGGTTAGCCTTTCAGGTAGCGCGCACCTTGGCGGAGCATGATTCCCCCGGCGTGGTGCAAGCTTGGTTTACCGGCGTGAATCCAGAACTCGGAGACAGAGTTCCGCTGCGGCTTCTGCGGGAGAGCGATCTCGACATCGTGGCGCCGGCAATCCTGAGTGCGGCCCGCGCATTCCTCGCCGGTGGATAGACCGAAGGAACTCGAAGCTCGCCGGCCGGATGGACCGCTCTTTCGTCTTGGTCGCAGCCCCAACGCCTGGCAGCCGCCCGATTGGTTCCTTGCACGCAGTGACGGCACCTTCGGAAACAGATTTGACGATCCAGAGAGCTACTACCGCGTCCTATATGCTTCGTCCCAGCGACTGACATGCTTCGTCGAAACCGTTGCCTGATTCCGTCCCGATTTATCTCTGCTCGTCGAATTGAGTGAGATTGAGGGAACGGACGACTTCCTGCCTCTCGGAACCCTGCCTCGCGATTGGTGGGCTGTCCGAGTGATGGGAAAAGCTGAGATCGATGGTGTCTTCGCCGACATCTATGCGGTTTCTTGGCTAAGTCGCCTGCGACGCTCCTTGGCGGCAGAGGCGCTACGCCTCGGAATAAAAGATATCGACCTGAGTTCCCTGGAGAATGCCGAACCCCGGCGGCTCACTCAACTCGCGTCGCGGCAAGCTTACCTGCTTAACTTCGCCGGCATCTTCTATCGTTCCCGGTACGGCCACTCACTGGAAAACTGGGCGATCTTTGAACCGTTTCCCCTGAAGAATGCCACCTCTGAGACCCTTTCCGAAGACGACCCGGATCTTCTTCAAGCTCTCCTGATTCATGGAGTTCGTCTGGCCTGATCCCGCCCAGCCTGTTCTTCCGCCAAATACCCCAGCCACTCCTCCATCCCCGCCCCGGTCTTGGCTGAAGTCTCAAATATCCGTATCCCCGGCCGAATCTCGTTGATGTTCCTCAGCGCCAGTTCACGGTCAAACCCGCAAGGCTCCGCGATATCCATCTTTGTAATCACCGCCGCATCGGCCGAGTTGAACATGGTGGGATACTTCAGCGGCTTATCCTCGCCCTCGGTCACGCTCAGCAGCACCACACGAATCTTCTCGCCCAGGTCGTAGCTCGACGGGCAAACCAGATTCCCCACATTCTCAATAAACAGATAATCCAGTTCGGCCAGTTCCGCACCCTCCCAATCAATAAGGTGTTTCGCGATCATCTCCGCGTCCAGGTGGCAAATGCCATGGGTATTGATCTGGCGCACCGGCGCTCCGCTCGCGGCCAGCCGCCGCGCATCGTTATCCGTCTCCAGATCCCCCACCAGCGCCGCCACCCGAGCCCCGCGAGCCCGCAGCTCCTTCAGCGTCCGCTCAAGAAACGCCGTCTTCCCCGTCCCCGGACTCGAAACCAGATTCAGCACCAGCACACCCGCGGCCGCGTACCGATCCCGTAGGGCCGCCGCCAACTCATCGTTCTTCTTCAAGATTCCCCGCCGCAACTCCACAATCCTCGTCGTCATGCCGTCTCCTCGCCGTCCTCAATCTCGATGGAATCAATCTCCAGCTCTCTGCCCTGCCGCAGATCGCCGCACAGCTCCCCGCACGTCGGGCAGCGGAAGCTCTGCACGCCGTCCAGCTCAACGTCCCCGCAAGTCGCGCAGTGCATCACCACCGGCAAGGTTTTNNTCCACCACCACGCTCGCCAGCGCCCCCACCCGCAGCCGCACCTCAACAACCCGCGCGCCCTTATAAGCCGCCACCGACTCCGTCA
Source organism: Acidobacteriaceae bacterium (assembly GCA_003138365.1). Taxonomy (GTDB): domain Bacteria; phylum Acidobacteriota; class Terriglobia; order Terriglobales; family Acidobacteriaceae; genus Telmatobacter. The sequence goes on along the minus strand of PLFY01000179.1, from coordinate 4,198 downwards.
CCGTATCCACAATGCTCGCTACGATCGAAAGCTCATGCATAAAAACCCGATTCTACGCCACCACCTCCGCTGCCCCATCTTCCACCACTCCACCATATAAGATGGCAGAACAAGGATTCTTCCCCATGCCCACCATCCCAGCCCCTGCGTCGCGCCTCTCCCTGAGCCATCTGGCCCCCGCCGCCGTCCAGTCTGAAATCCGCGCCATGACTACGGAATGCGACCGCATCGGCGGCATCAATCTGGCTCAGGGCGTTTGCGACACCCCGGTCCCCGCGCCCGTTCAGGAAGCCGCCATCCAGGCCATCCACGACGGCTACAACATTTACACCCGCCTGGACGGCATTGCGCGCCTCCGCAACGCCATCGCTGCCAAGCAGCAGAGCGACTACGGCCTGACCTACGACCCTGAAACCGAAGTCCTCGTCGCCTCCGGAGCCACGGGCGGACTCCACGCCGCCGCCATGGCCCTGCTCAATCCCGGAGACGAAGTCCTCGTCTTCGAGCCCTTCTACGGTTACCACGTCTCCACTCTCCAATCCCTGCGCATGAAACCCATCCTCGTCTCGCTAGCCGAGCCCGATTACGCTCTCGACATCAACGCCCTGCGAGCAGCACTCACCCAGAAGACGCGCGCCATTCTGCTCAACACCCCCACCAACCCCAGCGGCAAAGTCTTCACCCGCGCCGAACTCGAATCCATCGCGGCAATCGTTTTAGAACACGACCTCTTCCTCATCACCGATGAGATTTATGAATACTTCGTCTACGACGGCGCGAGCCACATCTCTCCCGCCACGCTGCCAGGCATGAGAGAACGCACCATCGTCATCTCCGGCTTCAGCAAGACATTCTCGGTAACCGGCTGGCGTCTGGGCTATGTAACTGCCGACGCCAAATGGATGGGCGTCATAGCTTACTTCCACGACCTCACTTATGTCTGCGCCCCCTCCGCCTTCCAGCACGGAGCCGCCGCCGGCCTTGAGCAACTCCCTCCCAGCTTCTACCGGCAGTTAGCCGCCGACCACCAATCCAAGCGCGCCCGCATCTTATCCGCACTCACCGACGCTGGCCTAACCCCCACCACCCCCGCCGGAGCCTATTACGTCCTGGCCGACGTAACCCGCCTCCCCGGCAAAAACGCCGCCGAAAAAGCCCGCCACTTACTGGCAGTCACAGGCGTAGCCGCGGTCGCCGGCTCCGCATTCTTCCGCCCCGGCCACGGCGAAAATCTATTAAGATTCTGCTTCGCCAAAAAGGACCACGACCTCGACGAAGCCTGCGCTCTGTTGCGAAGGCTGTGAAGTGCACGATTGAGCACTTGAAGGGGATCAGAGATTTGGATCTCTGACTGTTCTAGGTCCGTGGCCGGATGAAGATGTTCTATCCAATGAGCCACTTGCGGCACGACTGAAGTCGTGCCCTGACACAATCGATAGCCTGAAGGCAATTTTGCAAGAGNNTTCATACGGCCAAAGAACTAGAGGGAGCTTCACCTTGGAACGTTAGGCTCCTCTGCATAACCCGTGGCGGATAGCTCTTGCCCGGGCGTATTTAAGGGGGCGCACTTACCGCGGCGGTTCCAGCTGTTTCGTAGCGGTTTTTGCTGTTCGGCGCACGAGCGCCGCAGCCTGTTCCTATCGCAATGCCGACCAGATGGCCAGGTTGACACCTACCATCAGGACTGCCGATGCGGGAATCAGGAGGAGAGCTTTCTTCAGGCGTAAAGGATCGCCGCCGGCGATGGCGCCGATCAGGCGGGAACTGACAGCGAGTCCTGCCCATCCACAGGTGATGACAAAGCCGATGGCTGTCCCGGACATGCGCGGAAAGACATTGCCGACAATCGCCAGGGTGGTGGGGAACACCGGAGCCATGGAGAGGCCAGCGATAAACACCAGCACAAACGCAACGGTGGGCTTCGAGGTCCGGAGCATGAGAAATGTGGTGACAGCCATGGCGATGGAAGCCGCCAGGGTGACTTTGACTGCGGCCACGTTGATGAGAATGGGAGAGACGGCGACGCGGCCGATGAGCATGCCGAGCGCGAATCCGAGGGAGAGGATGTTGAGGGCACGCGATTCCGGAATGCCCTGGGCGATGAGGTGCCGCGGGAGCCAGTTCCACACGCCGACCTCGCAGGATACATAGAGAAACAGGAAAAAGCCGAGCATGAAGAGCAGAGGCCGGCCGAGGACCGAGCCCGCATCGGCCACGACAAAGCCCGCGGCTCCAGACGGCGCGGGCATTCTCGTAATGGCCTGAATCACCAGTGAAGCGACGGTGAGTGAAGCGACGGTATAGCAGAGGCGAACCGAGTTCCTCTTGAAAAGATTGGCTGAAATGAACGGAGTCGCGAGTCCTCCGAGTCCGAAGAAGAGATTGACGAGGTTCAGCGCGGTGGCGCGATGCGCCTCACTGACCCCGCTGACAAGTGCATTGGCGCCTGTGACGACGATGCCGCCGCCGACTCCGAGCAAAAACAAAAGGAAGACAATGCTGCGGAATCCTTTTGACCGCGGCAACCAGAAGAGCGCAATGGCGATGAACGCCAGGCCAAGAATAAGGCCGGCCTTGTCGCCCTCGGTGTCAAGCAGCGGGCCCACTCCAAGCGAGGCAATCATCAGTCCAAGCGCCTGCGAGAATGCAATCGTCCCGTTCTGGGTCGGGGTCAGCCGGAAGCGATCGGACAGGTCGGGCAGTATGGTGCCCAGCATGGCGGCAATCATTCCATAAACGAAGATGGCGAGGATGGCTGCAAAGATCAACATGCGACTGGAATCCTTTCAATGACCGGGTTTACGTTTGAGGATGGCCAGTTGACCCAGCCGGTTGACGGACAATTGTAGCGCTCCGCGGTATCTCCAGATCAACCCTGCATCCGCGATCGCATTGCGGACGCCTGATTGTCGCGATGGGATTGAACGACGCCAACCACCCTCCCGCCCCGCGCCCTTGGGCGTCCCTGCGCGCTCACCCCGCGCCACTCCAGTAGACTGGAAGCGCGATGAATCGAGTGTCCAGATCAAGTTGGCTGGCCGTGTCCGTCCTGCCTGCCGCGTTCGCCGCGTGCCTGCTTGCAACCGGCTGCGGCACGCCCGGTGCGCCGCTGCCGCCCTCGCTCAACCTGCCTGACCCGGTCACGGATCTCACCGCGGTCCGCACCGGCAGCCAGGTTGCGCTCACCTGGACCATGCCCAAAAGGAATACGGAAAAGATGCTCCTCAAGGAGAGTTTTCCGGTCCGCATCTGCCGCAAGGAAGCTACGGGAACCTGCGTCCTTGTGCCCAGCAACCTGATGCTGGCCCCCGGCGCTGAAGGCGTCTCCACAGATACGCTGCCGTCTGCGCAGGCTGCCGGGCCGCCCCGCGCGCTCTCCTACTTTGTCGAGTTGAACAACCACCGTGGCCGCTCAGCCGGCCTTTCGAACGCGGCTCAAGTGCTGGCCGGCGAAGCCCCCGCCGCGGTGGTTGGCCTGTCTGCCCAGGTGCGCAAGGACGGCGTAGTCCTTCGCTGGACGCCCGACAACCCAGCAACCCAGCAAACTTCCTCCACCGTCATTCGCCTCCATCGCAAACTGCTTACCCCTCCGGCAGAAGGCAAGCCCAAGGCACAACCAGGTCTGCTTGCCCCGGCCCCGGAGCCGCTGGAGCAGACGCTTCTGATCGACTCCAGCGCACAAGCCTCCAGCACAGAAGCCGGCAAATCCGGCCAAGCGGCAGATCGAGCCCTCGACAAGGAAATCCGCTTCGGCCAAGTCTACGAGTATCGCGCCCAGCGCGTCGCCCGCGTTACGGTAGGCGATCGGATGCTGGAGCTGGCCGGCCCACTTTCCGACCCCGTGCGCGTCGAAACCACGGACGTGTTTCCACCGGCCGTCCCCACCGGCCTGGCCGCAGTGGCCACAGCCGCCAACGCCACAACGGGCCCATCGATCGATCTGAGCTGGCAGCCCGTCACCGACGCCGACCTGGCCGGATATGCCGTCTATCGCCGTGAGCCTGGCGCAGCCTGGCAGCAGATTTCGCCCGCGGCCCCGGTCGTTGGCCCTGCATTCCACGATCCCAGCGTCCTGGCCGGTCACACCTACAGTTATGCTGTCAGCGCCATCGATCAAGGCGGACATGCAAGCGCTCGCTCCGCTGAAACCGAGGAGACAGTACCCAACCCTTAGAGCGCATTCGGGTTAACTCTTTAC
>PLFY01000056.1 GCA_003138365.1 Acidobacteriaceae bacterium | reverse complement strand
TGTCCATCTCGACGGTAAAGAGTGAACCCGAATGCGCCCTAAAGCGCAGAATTGATTGAGCGTCGGCGGCGGGGCTCATCCGCGCCCGGCTATTGCCAAGGCGATTTCATATTGCCGCACATGAGGCTTCAGGATCACCCCGCAAGACTGCGCAATCGATATCCGCGTTCTCATGGTCCATCCGCTTCAAGTATTCTTGCCTCTCCGGTTCCCGCGCAAGGAATGGCAAGTTGAGAAAAATGAGGATCAGAGCCTTCCGGCTTTTCGAAATCAGGAAAGGAAGACATGAATAGAAGACGGTTCATTGCCGCTGGCGGCGCAGTCGGTCTGGTTACCGCTCGAGGCGTCGCCCCCGAATCTGTGAGCGCGGCCACTGCTGAAGAGCCGGGCCGGATGAAGCTGGGTGATCAGACTGCGCCCACCAACGATGTGCATCTCAAGTACCTTGCCCGCTATGGTGTGCGCAACATCTGCGGCTATCCGCAGATCGAAGGCGATCGCCTTTACGCAACTGTGGATGAGCTCAAGCGCATGATCGATATGGCCGGCAAGTATGGCATCAGTATCGACTGCACAGCACCGCCATTTCTCGAGTCCACCCATATCGACGTGGAAAAGCATCCGGCTGTGATGCTGGCCCAGAGTCCCCAGCGCGACCGGGACATTGAAGCCTTGCAGACTTTCATCAGGAACTGCGCGCAGGCCGGCATTCCCTCGATCAAATACAACATGAGCATTCTCGGCATACTTCGGACGGGATGGACGCCGGGGCGCGGCGACGCGGAGTACCACACCTGGAAACTGGCCGAGGCGCATCCTGAACCGCCGCTCACCAGGGCTGGAAGCGTGGACGCCGATGCGTTTTGGGAGCGCATTACGTACTTTCTCGACCGCGTCATCCCGGTGGCCAACGAGTACAAGATTCGCATGGCCTGCCATCCGCAAGATCCTGGTGTTCCGCCCGAAGGTTATCAAGGCGTGAATCGCGTCCTGGGCGCCATTGACGGGCTCAAGAAATTCATCGCCATTCAGGAGAGCCCCTGGCACGGGCTGAACTTCTGCCAGGGAACCATCTCTGAAGATCTCCAGAATCCAGGCGTCGAGATTTTCGATGTCATTCGCTACTTCGGTACGCGCAAGAAGATCTTCAATGTGCACTTCCGCAACATTCGCGGACACCGCGACGACTTTATGGAAGTCTTCCCAGACGAAGGCGATATCGATTTTGTGAAGGCGCTCAAGGTCTACAAGGAGGTTGGCTATCCGTATATGCTCATGCCCGATCATGTGCCGCTGGCGGAGGCCGATAAGGACTCCCTGCAATCCTTCGCGTTCTGCTACGGTTACATTCGCGGGCTGATCCAATCTCTCAACTCGACTGCCTGAGAAGGTTCGCGAACCTCGTTTGCAGCATCGAGATGAATGGATAGATTGACAATGCCTGAAGACAGACAGACTCGAGTTCGATATCTCATCATTGCCATTCTGTTCGCAGTCAGTTGCTTCAGCTATGGCGACAGAGTGGCTCTCTCCATCGCGGGGGCCGCGATGGCAAAAGATATTTCCATGGATCCGTTGAAGATGGGTTATCTCTTCTCCGGATTCAGTTGGGCCTATGTGCTGGGGCAGTTGCCTTCAGGTGGGCTGCTGGACCGCTACGGATCAAAGAAGATCTATGGCTTCAGCATCGTCTTGTGGTCCATCTGCGCCTTCCTGACTGGATTTGCCGGATACCTGGCCGCGAGCGCCGCTTTCACCGTGATCTTCGCCCTGAGGTTGGTGTCAGGATTTGCGCAGGCTCCCGTCTTCCCCGGAAATGGCCGCATTGTTGCGTTGTGGTTTCCCACCAGCGAGCGCGGACTGGCCTCTGCGATCTTCAACTCCTCGCAGTATTTTGCGTTGCTGATCTTTGCGCCCATCTTCGGCTGGATCGTTCATGTCTCCGGCTGGCGCAGTTGCTTCTGGTTCATGGGAGCCCTTGGCTTTGTCCTGACTCTGATCTGGTTCAAGAATATCTATGGCGTAAGAGAGCACCCGTCCATCTCCAACTCCGAGATCGAGTACATTGAAACCGGCGGTGGCCTGGTGAATACCGACCAGGGACCCAAGGCAAACGTGAAGGGGAGCCCGCTGACCTGGGCGGCGATCAAGATGCTGCTGAGCCAGCGCATGTTGGTAGGTGTTTACATTGGCCAGTACTGCATTGTTACGCTCACCTGGTTCTTTCTCACATGGTTCCCAATCTACCTTGTGCAGGCGCGCCACCTGTCAATTCTTAAGGTTGGATTTGCTGCCGCGGTGCCTGGCTTGTGCGGCGGGTTCGGTGGAATTCTCGGCGGCATGATATCCGACAGGCTTCTCCAGAAAGGGCACTCGCTCACCTTCGCGCGCAAGGCGCCGATCATGGCGGGAATGGCGCTCTCCATGACCATGATCGCCTGCAACTATGCTCACGCGCAGGCTCTCATGTTGCTCCTCATGTCCATATCCTTCTTTGGCAAGGGCATCGGAGCATTGGGCTGGACCGTCATCTCCGATACTTCTCCAAAGGGCATGGTGGGTCTGAACGGAGCACTGTTCAACTTGATCGGGAACATGGCTGGCATTACCACGCCCATCATCATCGGATATATCGTACAGAAGACAGGTTCATTCGATGACGCACTCATCTTCGTCAGCTTCACGGCGCTTTGTGCAATCGTAAGCTACGGTCCGATTGTCGGGGAGATCAAACGCCTTGACCTGGCCGCTCCGTCGCCGGCGGCGGCCAATCGTTGAGCCAGGCGCCGATGGAAATGCCTGTGGACTCGATTGACAAGGCGTCGTTCGGGCATTTCAGTTGCTAACTGTGGATGTGCGCCCAGGCCACTTACAATCAACACAGGAGATTAAAACTCATGCTCGATTGGCCGGGAAATCTGCCCCGCAATGCATTCAAGAAAGCTCTCTCAAGCGGTCAGCGGCAGGTTGGGCTGTGGAGCGGTCTCGCCAGCCCGATAGCGGCGGAGATCATCGCCGGCGCGGGCTTCGACTGGATCGTCATCGACGGTGAACACGCCCCGAACGATGTCCCATTGTTGCTCTCGCAGTTGCAAGCGATGCGTGGTGGCGCCGCCGAGCCTGTCTTCCGCCTGCCGTGGAATGACGCCGTGATGTTCAAGCGAGCTCTCGACGTTGGCGCCCGCTCGCTTCTGGTTCCCTTCGTCCAGAATGCCGAAGAAGCGCGCAAGGCAGTAGCCGCCACTCGTTATCCTCCGCTCGGCATACGCGGAGTCTCTGTCGTCCCGCGCGCCAACGACTACGGGCGCATCAAGGGTTATCATCACAACGCACATCTCGATATTTGCGTCCTGGTGCAGTTGGAGAGCCGTGCGGCGCTTGCGGAAATCGAGGCGATCGCCGCCGTTGAAGGCGTCGATGGCCTCTTCATCGGCCCCAGCGATCTTGCCGCGGATCTTGGTCATCTCGGCAATCCAAGCCACCCTGAGGTACAGGCGGCCATCAAAGATGCGGCCGAGCGAATCAGGGCGACAGGAAAATCCGCGGGAACATTGGCTGGGAATGTCGACGACGTGGAGCTTCTTTTTGAAAGAGGATTCAACTTCGTTGCGGCAGGCAGCGACGTCGGCCTGCTGGCGCGCGGCGCTGAAAATGTTGCCGCACGATTTCACAAGGGCTAGAGCATTTTCACCTCGAGTGTTAACACGTCGGCTGTGCCCCA
>PLFY01000080.1:30050-30203 GCA_003138365.1 Acidobacteriaceae bacterium | reverse complement strand
AGTTAGCAAGTTGGCGAGTCAGCGAATCAGCGGAGGGGAACGAGGGATGGCGACGATACAAGCGAGCGTGCGTGCGGAGGACCTTTCCCAGGTTCCTCATGGCAAGGAGCGGATTCCGGATCCGGGGATTCTGGTGATTTTTGGAGCCTCGGG
>PLFY01000080.1:0-30041 GCA_003138365.1 Acidobacteriaceae bacterium | reverse complement strand
TTGGGGGCGTGGAGGCGAGCGACTCGAAGTTGGATGAGTTTGTAAGTCACATCAGTTACTATGCGCTGAAGTTCGACGATCCGGCGGACTACGCGGGGTTGAAGGAGGAGTTAGAGCGCATCGCCAAGGAAAAGGGCATCGGCGGCGACCGTCTTTTCTACCTGGCCACTGCGCCGGAGTTTTTTGCCGGGATCATCGAGAACCTTGGGGCGCAGGGCATGGCGCAGCCGGAGCAGGGGAAGGTGGCGGTGGTGATTGAAAAGCCATTCGGCCACGACCTGGACTCGGCGCGGGAGCTGAACCAGCAGGTGAATGCCGTCTTCCACGAGAGCCAGGTGTTCCGCATCGACCACTACCTGGGCAAGGAGACGGTGCAGAACATTTTGGTTTTCCGGTTTGCGAATGGGATTTTTGAGCCGGTGTGGAACCGGAATTACATTGACCACGTGGAGATTACCGCCGGCGAGACGCTGGGCGTGGAGGGGCGGGGGCCGTTTTACGAGAAGGCGGGGGCACTGCGCGACGTGGTGCAGAACCACGTGATGGAACTGCTGAGCTTTGTGACGATGGAGCCGCCATCGAGCTTTGAGGCGGAAAGCGTGCGCCGGGAAAAGCTGAAGGTGTATCAGGCGATTCCGCCCATACCGATTTTGAACGCGGTGCGGGGCCAGTATGGGCCGGGGATTGTGAATGGACAGCATGTGGTGGGTTACCGGGACGAGGATCGGGTGAATCCCGAGTCGGGTACGGAGACTTATGCGGCGGTTCGGCTGCAGATTGAAAACTGGCGATGGGCCGGGGTGCCGATTTATTTGCGCGCAGGCAAACGGCTCAAGAAGCAGGCCACTGAGATCAGCATCCAGTTCAAGCAGCCGCCGCTTTTAATCTTCAATCGCATGGCGGCGAGCGGCCCGTGCCAGGAGATTCAGCCGAACCTGCTGACCATCCGCATCCAGCCGGATGAGGGGATTGCGCTGCGCTTCGGGGCAAAGGTGCCCAGCACGCCGAACATGGACGTGTGTCCGGTGAATATGGACTTCGACTATGCAGCGGCGTTTGGCAAATCGAGCGCCAACGGCTATGAGAGGCTGCTGCTGGACGCGATGCTTGGAGACCAGACCTTGTTTGCGCATCGCGACGGCGTGGAGACGACTTGGGCACTCTATACGCCGATCCTCGAAGCCTGGGCGGCGAAGAACCCAGAGGTCTTTCCCAACTACTTTGCCGGTTCGTGGGGGCCGGAGTGCTCCGATCACCTGCTGGAGCGCGACGGGCATGTTTGGAGGAATAATCTGGGAAGGTAGATAGCAAGTCAGCGAGTTAGCAAGTCAGCTAGTCAGCAAAGACGATAAAAGGCGATAAAGGACTGTAGTTGTAGATATCCCACGCAAGGATGAAGTTTTGTGGATTCCCAGGTCTCAAGATCGAGACCTGGGCCACCCGGCCAGGGTGTAAGCCCCGGCGTGTTGGTCCGTCAGACAGGCCGACGCCGCCCCATGCCTTTGTCCATGGCTTCGTTGGCGAGGCGGTCGGCTTCCTTGTTGCCGCCGCGGAGGGTGTGGCGCATTTCAAGTTTTTCCAGGCGGGCGGCAAGACGTTTTGCTTGCTCCCACAGGGGACGGAGGATCGGGCTGGCGACCTTGTACTGGCCCTTCATCTGCTTGACCATCAGCTCGGAGTCTGAGACGACGCGCAAGCGCTTCGCACCGTGCTCGTTGGCCCAGGCGAGGACTGCCAGAAGGCCGGAGTACTCGGCGTAGTTGTTGGTCTGTACCCCAAGGAACTCGCTGAGCTGGGCGACAACGCGGCCATTGGGGTCTTCAATCACGGCGCCGTAGCCGGAGGGGCCTGGGTTGCCGCGGGAGCCGCCGTCGCAGTGGGCGGTGTGCCAGCCTTCGGCCGTGCTGGCGACGGTGGGAGCGAGAGATTCAAAGAGATTTCCGGTCATCGATTCCTAGTGTAGCGGTTGGGGGCAAATTTGGAGGGTCTGTCGGCTCACTAAAAAGGCGAGACTCCGTCTACTTTGATACGGACATTTCTCTATCCGCCGGAGCAAAGAGCTGATGGCAACGGATGCGGTGAGCTACCCATTATCCCCGATTGCGGTCCCGGCGAGTTTAGCGTGGCCAACGGCGCGGAAGGTACAATCCTTCCCAGGTATGAGAGCGCCAGAAGCCACGGACGGAACAAATCGGGAGGCGGGCCGGGACGGACTGGATCGGGACGGAGCCGCCCCGAACGGGACGAATCGCGCCGGAGCGGGCCGGGCACAGGAGCGGGCACAGGCACGCGCGCCGGAGATGGAGCTGATCCGCGAGGCGCAGTCGGGTTCGCGGGCGGCGTTCGACGCGCTGGTGCGGCAGTATGAGCACCAGGTGCTGCGGCTGGCGCTGCACCTGACGGGAAGCGAGCACGACGCCGAGGACATTTACCAGGAAGCGTTTTTGAAGGCTTACCGGTATATCGGAAATTTCCGGTTCGAATGCTCGTTTTATACGTGGATCTACCGGATTGTGACCAACCTTTGCCTGGATCAACTGCGGCGCAAGAAGACCCGCCGGGAAGATTACGCGGTGGTGCTCGACCACTCCGGAGACGAGATCGACCGGCTGGCTTCAGTGAGCGACGAGCGGTCGTTTTCAAACCCCGGCAAGGAACTGGACCGGAAGGTGCTGGGGGAGCGGATTCAGGCGGCACTGGTGAAGCTGACGCCGCGGGAACGGATGGTTTTTGAATTGAAGCACTACCAGGGACTCCGGCTGCGGACGATTGGGGAGATGCTGAGCACGACGGAAGAGACCGCCAAGAATACGCTTTTCCGGGCGACGAAGAAGTTGAGAACACAGTTGGCGGGGTTAAGGTAGAGCGGCCCCTTTGCAATTCCCGGATGGGATGCGGATTTTTGGGGCCGAATGCGGAGATTTTTTGAGGCTGGAAGGACGTAGAGATGAATTGCGAACTAGCACACGAGCGGATCGTGACGGCGGCATACGGAGAGCTGCCGGACGAGCAGATCCACGAATTGGAGCGGCACATGGCAGGGTGCCCGGAGTGTCAGACGGAGCGGGATCAGTTGCTGGCGCTGAAGGTGCTGGCCGAAGCGCATCCGGTGCTGGAACCGGCGCCCAATCTGGTGGCGCGGTCGCGGCAGCGTCTGGCGGAAGCGCTGGATGCTCTGCCTCCCAAGCGCTGGTATGAGCGGTTGAGCCAGCGAATGACGAACAACTTTGCGAGTATCCAGGCAGCGCCGGTTGCGGCTTGCCTGTTGCTGGTGGCGGGAGCCGGGGCGGGAACTCTGGGCGGCTACGAATATGCCCAAACAAGGGCGGCTCATGCGGCGGCGGCGATGCAGGCCGCGAGCGTGAAGCAGACCTTGGACGGGCAGCAGGCGCCGGCTGCGCAGGCGGAGATTGCCAGCATTTCAAGCATTGTGCGGGAGCCGAACAGCGAGATGGTGGAAGTGCGCTACAACCAGGTGGTTCCGCAGCGGATGGAGGGTTCTCTGGACGATCCGGCGATCCGGCAGTTGCTGATGCTGGCGAGTGAGAATTCCGCGTCGGCGGGGGTGCGGGACGACTCGGTGGGGCTGCTGGCGGCCGAGTGCCGGGCGGGGCATAGTTGCCAGGCGGCGGGCATTCGCGATGCGCTGATGGTGGCGTTGCGCTACGACAAGAATGCGGGAGTGCGGCAGAAGGCGCTGGAGGGGTTGGAGCCTTATGTGGCCGAGGATGTGCGGGTGCGGGATGCGGTTCTTGAGGCGCTGCTGAACGACAGCGACCCACGGATTCGCACGGCGGCGGTAAGCATTCTGGAGCCAGTGGAAGGCGATACGAGCGTGCGGCAGGTTCTGCACACGGTTGCCAATTCAGACCAGAGCCCTCAGATCCGGACCGTTTCAAGACAAGTCTTGAGGCGGGAGCCGGAGATTCAATAGCAGTGTCAACCCTTCCGGTGACTGCATCGTCATGAAAAGAGTGTGGGCCGGAGTTAGAGAAGTACGGGAGAAGAAGAGATGAAGCACTTTTTGAGGCCGTATCGGAGTCTTGGGATCGTCGTGTTGGTGGGCATGGGCGCTGGGGTGGCCTTGGCGCCGCCTGGAGCTGGGGCGCAGGCTGGCGAGATTGTGCAGATGCTGGCGCAGGAGCCTAGTCCGCTGCTTGGGCACGCATCGACCTCGCAGGGCTACCTTGGTGTGGATGTAGCCGACCTGGATCAGGAGAAGGCGCAGGCGTTGAAGCTCAAGGACGTGCGCGGGGCGGTGATTACGCTGATCGACCACGATGCGCCGGCAGGGCAGATTGGGCTGAAGGTCAACGACGTGGTGTTGCAACTGAACGGGCAGAACGTCGAGGGCGCGGAGCAGTTGCGGAGGATGCTCAAGGAGATTCCGGCGGGGCGGAAAGTGAGCATGCAGATCAGCCGTGACGGGAATATGCAGACGATGACGGTGGAACTTGCGGACCGCCGGGTGATGGAGCACGATGTCTGGAACAAGATCGGCAACGGGGGAGATGTGTTTGCGCAGGGCTCGGGGATGGGGATTCTGGCGGGCGGTAGCGATGAGGGGCTGCCTGGGGGATTTCACATGCCGTTCTTCGGCAGCACGCTGAATGTAGGGGCCTTGGTGGAGCCGCTGACGTCTCAGATGGCCGAGTACCTGGGCGTGCCGAACGGGCTGATGGTCAAGCAGGTGGCGCACAAGAGCGAGGCTGCGACGGCGGGGCTGAAGGCGTTCGACGTGATTCTGAAGGTGGGGCCCGAGGCGGTGACCACGCTGTCGGATTGGGACCGCGCGCTGCGCGCCAACCAGGGCAAGCCGGTGCAAGTGACGATTCTGCGGGATAGGAAGCAGCAGACGCTGACGCTGCAGGTGGATTCGAAGCACAAGCAGGGAGATCTGGAGCTCCAGGATCTCTTCGGTGCGGGCGATGGGCCGTTGGTTGCCGAGATGTTGCCGGACCCGGAGTTTGTACAGCAGTTTGCCGGGCAGGATGAGGCTGCGGCCCAGGCGATGAAAGAGCAGGCTGAGAAGCTGAAAGAGCAACTCAAGTCTGGCGGGATGGGGCAGTTTGGGATCAGCCAGCAGCAGGCTGAGGAGTTGCGCAAGCAGGCGGAGAAGCTGCGCGAGAGCCTGAAGGCCGATGAGTTCAAGCTCGACCAGAAGCAGCTCGACGAAATGAAGCACCAGATGGAAGAGTGGCGGAAGAACTTCAAGCCGGAAGATTTCAAGAACTTCGAAGACTTCAAGTTCGATCCGAAGCAGACGGATGAGCTGAAGCGGCAGTTGGACGAGTTCCGCAAGAACTTCAAGCCGGAAGACTTCAAGTTCGATCAGAAGCAGATGGACGAGATGAAGCGGCAGTTGGAAGAGATGAAGACGCTGGGGTTGGGCAGCTCCGTCTAGGAATCTCGGATTTTCGCATCGCGCAGGGCGCCGCCGGATTGCCGGTTGGCGCCCTTTCTGCGTCTGGGCTGGTCATTGACTGGAATCCCTGGGGGTTGCAGTAGAAGTTTACTGCATCTGCGGTAGGCATTTACTGCAATCCCAGAGGTCTCAGAGGCGAGACCTGGGGCACCCGGCACCCCGCTACACCGCCCAAACCTTTTCGTAAGCTTCCTTTGCGAGGAGCTTCGTCCGCTGTTCGATCTCTGCGGGGCCCCACGTTTTTGCGTTCAAAATGACTGGGTCGACCCATACCTTGGCGCTGTTCAGTATCTTGACCTTTTCGGCGAAGTCCTTGTTTGCTAGTTCGTTGTTCAATGCCTGGCTTATCAGTATCAGGTTGCCAATCGAGGCGACCTTCTCGTTAGACAGGCCCGTGCTCTTGGCCGGGTTCTCGGCCGCCAGGTGTTCGATGGTTGCTTGTTCCGGATCGATGGGCAGCCCTGAAGAGTTAGCTTGGTAGATTTTGGTCAAGATGTATTTGACCAAAGGCTTTTGCTTCGACATCTGGGTCGAATACTTCAGTTCCAGGAACCCGGGCTCGAACTCCGCGTAATGGGGCCGCTTTGATGCCAGCTTGTCTTTCTGGAAGTCTTGCAAGCAATTCGCCTTGGCTTCAAGGCTCTTCGCCTTATGCAAGTCTCGGCCCGCCAGTGCATACATGAACGAGATGCCCCCGGATGAGCGCTGAGAGGCGATGGCGGTGAATGAGAAATGAAAGTTCTCAATTGCAGAGAGGATGGACCTTACGTGCTTCGTCTTGAGCTGACCATCCTCGTATTGCCGCATCACGCTGAGGACCAGGGGCAGCTGCTGCTTTATTCGGAAAAGGTTCATCGCCAAGAGGGAATCCCGCATCTCAAACTCCTCCTTCTTCCACTTCCTGTAAGCGGGCTCCTGTATGTAGCGATATATCTCGCATTCCTTCACTAGGTCGGCAAGAAACGCAGCCGCCGATTCCTTCTTGATGCGCGCTTTTAGCGCCTTGTATAGCTTCTTCTCTGTGGTGTACTCATATCGGGAGAGCCAAAGGTGGTGGATGAATGTTGAAATGCTCAAATCGGCCTGGGACGCTTCGAACACCTGGCTAATCTTGTCCCACTTGTCTTTTGCTAGATCGACCCCTTTGTTCGCGGGTTTAAGCAGCCGCACGAGGTGGCTCTTTACGAGGTCGGACAGCGTCAGGTCTTTCCCTCGAGTGTTCAGGGTTTCAAAGATTATGTAGGCGTCATCGTCATTCTCCAGTGCGGTGTAGATAAGCTTCAGGCCTAGAATCCTGTCCCGGATCTTTGTGAGCTCTTCCTGGATCTTGGCTCGCTTCTTGTCTGCCGAGAGGCTCGGATGGTTCTTAGCGCTCTTGACGATCTCGGCCAAATTGCCCTCGAAGTATTGAAAGGCCTGCTTGAGCAGTTGCTCCTCAGGGCCGGCGTCTTGCGGCGTGCCCGGCGGGTCGCCGAACTTTTGGATATGTTCTTGCAGGTAGGGATAGGACGTTTGCGTTTGCAGGACGTATAGGAGCTGATCGGAGATATCGGAGCGCTCGATAAGGTTGTGGATGCCTTTCGCCAGGTTGGCGAACCCCTCCCTCTCGAATGCGTTTCTCAACGCGCAAAGGAGCAATGTGATGGTCGTAAGTCGTTGTTGCCCGTCGACAACACCCATCGCGCTCTTGTCGTCGTACACGACGAAGTTACCTATGAAGTACTGCCCTCCGTTCTCAACGACCGCGTCCTTCCAGAAGTCTTCGACGTTTGTCCGGTCCCAGGAGTATGGCCGCTGAAATCTGGGAATGCGGTAAAAAGATTCCGCTAGAAGCTTGCCCACTTGCTTGTCTAGGCACGTAATTTTCATGGCTTCGGCCTTTCTATTGCGACGCGTGCGCCCTAAGGTTATCTGCAACTCGCGTCGCGCTGATTATAAGCGCTCTGCGTACCCCACCATCCTCGGCGGGCACGTAAAGCCGATAATCCATCTGCGGGATCGAGCCTCCTGTCGGGCTTGCTCTGGTGAGAAAGCGGCACCTGACTATGCTTCAATAGTAAAGATGGCGATTCCCCGGAGATCTACGGTGCGTGGGCGGGCGATTGCGGCTCGGCGGAAGGTGCGCGAGTACGCGATGGTGGCGCGCGCGCTGGCTTCGACTGCGCATCCGGTGCTGGCACAGATTATTCCGGCGCGGTTCTGCAACTTATCGTGCGGGTATTGCAACGAGTACGACAAGGTTTCGGAGCCTGTTCCTCTCGAAGAGATGTACCGGCGGATCGACCACCTGGGACGGCTGGGGACGGCGATGATCGGCATCTCCGGCGGGGAGCCGCTGACCCATCCGCAACTGGACGACATTATTCGGCGGATGCGGCGGACGGGCGCGATTGCGGGGATGATTACGAACGGCTACCTGCTGAATGTGGAGCGGATCGAGCGGCTGAACCGGGCCGGGCTGGACCACATGCAGATCAGCATCGACAATCTGGAGCCGGACGAGGTTTCAAAGAAGAGCCTGAAGGTGCTGGACAAGAAGCTGGAGATGCTGGCGCAGTACGCCGAGTTCCATGTGAACATCAACTCGGTGGTGGGCGGGGGGTTCAAGGATCCGAACGACGCGCTGGTGATTGGCAAGCGGGCACTGGAACTGGGTTTTGAATCGACGATCGGGATTATCCACGACGGCAGCGGGCAACTGAAGCCACTGAAGGAAGACGAGGCCAAGGTCTACTTCGCAATGACGCACAGGAAGAAGACCAACTACGCGCAGTTTGACAAGTTCCAGAAGGCGATTGCCGAGGGGCTGCCAAATGACTGGCGGTGCCGGGCCGGGTCGCGCTACCTGTATATCTGCGAGGACGGGCTGGTTCACTACTGCTCGCAACAGCGCGGGTATCCGGGGCTGCCGATTGCGGAGTATACGACGGCGGACGTGAAGCGGGAGTTTTTGACGGCGAAGAGTTGCGCGCCGAACTGCACGATTGGGTGCGTGCATAGGATCAGCTACATTGACCATTGGAGAGCGCCGCAGACGGATACGGTTTCGCCGGGCGGGGATGGGGCGGATGCGCCGGTGCTGGTGAATATTCAGACCGGGGATTGAGGCGGGGATCGGACTTCGCGACGGACGTGCCTCAGGGGCTAAAGCCCGCGTTGATTTCGAGTTGCTATCGGCACGACTAAAGTCGTGCCCTTTCAAAGCAAGGACTCTTTCATATCGGGGAGACGGCGTCTGCTGCGGCGGACGCCGTTCTTGCTTCTTGGGGGTTGGTGGAGGCTATTTGGCGGTGGGCTTCTTGGCGGGCGTCTTTGCAGAGGCTGGCTTGGCTGGGGAGGCGGTGTCTGCGAGGGCCTGATCAATGTCCCGGTAGAGCTGCTGGTCGGGTCGTTCGACCTCGATGAACGGAGCGCCTTTGCTGCCTGCGGTGACGATGAAGACGGTGGGGGTGTGGTCGATGCCGGTGCGCTTGCCGATGTCGTTGTCGGCCTGGACGTCGGCGGCGAGCTTGCCTTGGGGGTCGAGGGCAAACGGCAGGGCGATGCCGTGGGTCTGGGCAAACTTGTCAGTGAATTGCCGCAGCAGGTCAGGGTTGTTGTAGAAGGAGGGCTGATTAGCGAAGACCTGGTCGCGGTACTCTTCGCCGAGGGCCTTGCTTTTGGTGTCGAACCAGCGGGCATCGACGGCGGCGATGGGACTCCAGGCGTGTTGGGGGATCAGGAAATCGTGACGGATCACGGGGATTTTGTACTTGGCGGCGGCCGCTTTGATGACGGGATTGGTGGTGCCGCAGATGGGGCACTCCATGTCAACAAACTCGACGATGGCCACGCGGACGCCGGCTGGGGGGTGGAGCGCGGAGGTGTCAAGGACATGGGTTCCAGGGGCAGGGGCGCTGAACTGGGCGCGGGCGCTTGCGCCTGCCGTGAGGAGCAGCGCGGCGAAGGCCAGGAACAGGGCCGTGGGGTTGGGGCGGCTGCGGCGAGCGGGGACGGGATGGGGAAGGCGAAAGAAACGAGACATAGGTATTGGACGGCTCCCTATGAGTCATTGTAACGGGAGAAATGCGGCAAGGGGGTAAAGCTACCGGCGGTCGCGGCGGCGGGCGGCCATCCATTGACGCCATTTGTAGTCGGCAATGAAGGAGGCGGCGACCACGAGGATGGCGAGGAGAATCTTCATAGAAGCAGTGGACAGTGGACAGTGAACAGAGATCAGGGGTCAGGGATCAGAGATCAGTTTAAATCGTGGGTGGAGGGTGAATGGGGAGAGGATGGCATTTTGCGATTGCTTCAGCGTGACGGAAGGGTGGGGCAAAGTCAGGCCTGATGCATTACCCTCTTAGTTGATCCGGCGCAGTTGACGAGGGCGCGAGTCTGGCTTCGTGGTTTCCAAAGCTTGCTACGGAAAGAAGTCGCAAGCTTGGGGGCGCTGGCCGTATCGATGACTGCTGGCCAAAAGCCGGCTCAGGGACGCAGCATTGCGCATTGTTCTCACGAATATCGGAACCTTGGGCGACATCAATCCGCTGATCGCGATTGCCCTGGAACTGAAGCGGCGCGGCCATGTGCCGGTGATGGCGTTGCCGGAGGTGTTTGGGCCGAAGATTGCACCGCTGGGGCTGGAGTTTCACGCGGTGCGGCCGGATATCGACCCCCAAAACACAGTGATCGCGGCCATGGTTTATGACGTGCGGAAGGGAACAGAGCGGGGCTTAAGGGAGTTTCTGTTTCCTGCGTTGCCAAAGACCTACGACGATCTGCTGGATGCTGCGACCAGGCCGGAGCGGGCTGACTTGCTGCTGCTGGGCGAGCTGAACTATGCGGGGCCGCTGGTGGCGGAGGTGACAGGCATTCCCTGGGCGAGTTATGTGCTTGCGCCCCTGTCGTTCTTTTCAGCCTATGACCCGCCGGTATTGCCGATGTATCCACGGCTGGCGCGGGCGGATAAGACGGTTCCAGGGATGGGCCAGGCGATCAAGCGGCTGGTGCGGTTCATGAGCCGAAAGTGGCCGCAGCCGATCTACGATTTACGCAAAGAGCTTGGGTTGGAGAAGGGCAGGAATCCGCTCTTCGACGCCAAGCACTCGCCGGAACTGGTGCTGGCGCTGTTTTCGCGGGTGATGGGCCATGAGCAGAAGGACTGGCCGGAGCATGTGAAGATTACGGGGTTTTGCTATTACGACTCCGATTCGGGGAACG
Organism: Acidobacteriaceae bacterium; assembly: GCA_003138365.1. Lineage (GTDB taxonomy): Bacteria > Acidobacteriota > Terriglobia > Terriglobales > Acidobacteriaceae > Telmatobacter. The sequence continues at coordinate 19,414 of PLFY01000080.1, read as the reverse complement.
GGGCGCTGCCGCCGCATCTGGAAGAGTTTTTGGCGGCCGGTGAGCCGCCGGTGGTGTTTACGCTGGGGTCGGCGGCGGTGATGACGGCGGGACGGTTCTTCGAGTTCTCAGCCAAGGCGGCGATGAAGCTGGGGGTAAGGGCGGTGCTGCTGATTGGCGCGGACGAGCGGAACCGGCCACGGCAAACGCTGCCGGCGACGATCTGTGTGGCCGAGTATGCGCCGTATTCCAAGGTTTTTCCGCGGGCGGCGCTGGTGGTGCACCAGGGTGGAGTGGGGACGACGGCGCAATGCCTGCGGGCGGGCAAGCCGATGCTGATTGTGCCCTACTCGCACGACCAGCCGGACAACGCGAGGCGGGTGCAGCGGCTGAAAGTGGCACGGGTGATTCAGCGCGGGAACTATACGCCGATGCGGGTGGCACGGAAGATACAGGGGATGCTGGCGGAGCCCAGGTTTGCGCTGCGGGCGAAGCTGGTGGCGCAGCGGCTGGAGCACGAGGACGGGGTGGGTTCGGCGTGCGATGCGCTGGAAGAGCTTTACCGGAATACGCGGTAGGGAAGTGCCTGGCTCCGAGGCTTGAGAGGCGGTCTTAGAAAAGGCCGGCAATAGGCGGAAATGTCAGCAAGAAGCTCAAGCCGAGCAGCGCAAAAGCAACGAAGCTAATGCGGCCCAACGCGACGGTCTTTCTGCGCCAGCGACCTTCAAGAACGCCCCAGGTTAAAAGCCAAATAAGAATGGCAGCGGTGGTTACGCCAGACAGGGCTCCCGTCGGCTTATAAAGAACGAGAAGGCTCGTGATGGCTGCCGACTTATCGGCAGCCATGGCCAGGACCGCCAGAGCGAAGGAGCCGATGCCGGCCGATAGAATGGCGGCTGCGCCAGAACCGTTGGTCAGGGCTGGAACTTTGGATGAGGCGACAGGATCCGCGGTATTCATTTCTTGGCTCCGATGCTCAGTTGAATGGTGGGTCCGCCCTGGACTGGGGCGGACTTGTCGATCATCGCTCCGAAAAAGCCGGCGATTCCCGCCGCAAGAAACGAAGCCACGGCAAAGCCGAGCACCGTGGCACGAAGTTGCTTGTGGTTGATCAGATCGCGACCGTACCGGATGAAGACAAACGCGACCGTGGTGATGGAAATTGGAGCGAACCAGGCGACGTGCTCTTTCCACTCCATTCCAAGCGAGTGCCAGCCGATGGTAGTTGAACTCGACATTAGCAGGTGTTGCGGAAACATGGAGAGGTCGGCCGTTCCAGGCGGTGGGGTTGCGCGGTACCAAGGATAGATGACATAAGCGCCGGTCAGCACAGCCGCCCAGGCGAGTACTGCCATGGTGATCAGGTAAACCTTCAGGAAGCGCTCTTGGCCGGGTGTTGATTCGGATGGAGCGGACGAGAATGTGAGCCGGTATAGCTCCACCAGCGCACCGGAACACGCGAGCAAATAGAGCGCACCGAATCCCATGCCATGAATCATTGTCCAGAGACTGCGTACGGTGATTTCCATGGAACGTTTCTCCTCGGCGGTTTGAGCTACCGCAGTGCGTCATTGCGGTCCGTTGACGTGAGGTTGGGCGGAGAACATTGCGTCTGCCGCGGTCTTCTTGCCAGCATCCTTGTCTTTGCCCCAGGTTTTATAGAGGCCAAGGTAGGCGTAGTTCTCAGTTTGTCCAGCGACCGAGTGCCCGTATGCGAAAAGCAATTGGAGGCCGGGAGACTTGAAGTGATAGTAGCCGCCCACGTCAATCAGCGTCGAGGATTGTGTTTGAGCGGCAGCGAAGCCTTCGCGGGCGTGTGAAAAGACCTCGGCAGAGAGTTCCAGCTTCTTGCCGACTTCCTTCTTGACGAGATATCCGCCATAGAGATAGTTGCGATACTGGGTTTGCGGGACGACGGTGTATCCCAGACCTCCGACGAGGCTCCAGGGTCCGAACTCCTTTTCTACCCAGATTGGCAGCTTGTACCACACACGGCCGACGCCGAGGCCTTTGGTNNGCGGTTTGCTTGATGAAGCCGTACTTCACGCCCAGTTCCATATCCGTGAGGCCGAAGGCGCTGGCGCCTGTTCCACCGGGAGCATAGGCAGGGTTATTGGACGGCAGGACGGCGCCGAAGGGGAGGATAGCATGAAGCTGGATATTGGGGATGGCCCCCCAGTTGAATTCGAATGCGGGGCCAGTGGAGTCAAGTTCGGCTGGGGTTCCATCGACCGTGCCGAAGACATAGAACTCGTAATGCCCAAGATCTACTGGAGTGGGGTCGTCGGTCTGAAATGGAGGACCCGCCTGCGCCCACAGCTTTGACGCGGTCAGCATAAGGAGGATGAGGCATAGCGTCAAGTTTGCGGATTTGAAACTGACCCTCATCGACGCACCCGCATTCTTGCGAAGCTCATGATCGCTCCCGTGAAACAAGTATGCGATCTCGAGATGGTGCGGCACATCAACAGAGTTTGAAAGGGCGGCCCGGTCAAGTGACGCCCTTTCAAAAAAAGGGCGCCATGTGGAGCTTCAAGAGTCGATTTCTCATGCACTCAGGGGAATGAGGGCTGCTCTACTTGTGCGGGTAGTCCTTCGTTTGTCCCGTGCGGGCGTTGGTGACGGAGAAGCTGCCGTCGGGCGAGGCGACGACTTTGAGCCAGGCGCCGTCGGCCCCGCCTTTGAGATTGGCAATCAGATCCGCCGGGCTGTTGTGGGCGGCGTCAGAGTCTTCCGCGGTGTGGAGCTGCCAGAGGTCTTCGAGGCCGGGACTTTCATGGATGGTCTGCCAGGCTTCAGGACTGCCGGCCTTGTGCGCGCCGTTGTCCATGATGGCTACGCGAGGGTGGATTGCATCGACGAAGGCTCGTGAATTGGACAGGTTGAAGCCGTGATGGTTGACGAGATAGAGGTCGACCGTGCCGATGAGATTGACGGGGCAGACGAGGGGGAGTTCCTTGGCCTTGGTGAGGTCGCCCAGGTCGAGGAAACGGAATTTGCCGAAGGTGATGAGTACGCCGGCCGAGCGGGGATTCTCGGTCTGGTCGAGGTCCCATTTTGGCTCGGCGGCGCAATAGGGGTTTGGGGTGGGCGAGACGCCTGGGATTGAGGCGATGTGGTCGCCGTCGGCGGTGAGGACGATGGTGTCGAGGCCGGGGATGGAGATGGTGTCGCCGGGATGGACGATGCGGCGCGGTTTACCCTCGATGGCTTTGAGGTAGGCGGCATAGTCGTGGCGCGTGATGTCAGAGTCTTCGCGGTTGGGGCCGTGATCGAGGAATTCGCCGATGGGGACGCGCTTGACGAGCTCGGGGACGCCGCCGACGTGATCGACGTGGAAGTGAGTGATGAGCACATGATCGAGTTTGGTGATTCCGGCGTCGCGCATGGCGAGCTGGATGCGGGCGGCGTCACGGCCATCTGGCGTGGGCCAGCCGGTGTCGACCAGGAGGGATGCGCCGGAAGGGGAAACCAGCAGCGTGGATTGGCCGCCTTCCACATCGATGGCGTAGATCAGCAGGTGCTTTGCCGCCGTTGTTTGTGCCGCGGCTGGCTGCGGCTGGGACAGGACAAACAGGACAAGGCAGCAGAGGGGCAGCCCAAAGGCGGTGAAGACGATAGCGAGGCGCGGTGGGCGACGCAGGGCGACTGGGCGGAGATTGGCGGCGATTCTCATTTGGGGGACAGTGTAGCTGGTCTGCGCGTCAACGGGCAAAAATCGCGCTGTGGGCTGGGCTGGTGTAAACTGATTTGGACCCTGAAGCCGACTCCACCGAGCCGGCTCGATTGTGTCGGGACGTGGCTCAGCCTGGTAGAGCACTCGCTTGGGGTGCGAGGGGTCGGCAGTTCAAATCTGCCCGTCCCGACCATTTATTCCGCATGGCAATGATCAAAGAAATGCCGCTGCTCAGACCAGCGGCTTGCAAGGCTTGAGGCTGCGGGGGATTCGTGCGTTCGGCGCGTTCCGGGCTGGGGCGAGTCTGCTCTTTTCAAGAACCTTATGCATGAGGGGCGGACGGAATCTGCCATCAAACAGCTTCAAGGAGCGAAGCTCCAGGCGCAACCCAGCTTATACCGAGGGGGTGGTTGGCCTATGCCCGGAGCCATCGCGGAGCTGCTCCTCCCGATGGCGAAGCTTGCGAGCCCGGTGAATCTTGTACGCCTGAAAAATATCGACATATTTTCGGTTGTCGCAGTTGCGGCAACGCACGGGGTATTGCAAGAAGACCAATCGGGCGAGGTCCGAGGGACGCAACTTCGATGTACGAAAGTTCGATGAATCACAGTAGACGCAAATCAAAGTCAGGCTCCATTGGTGAGGAAGAGACTGATTGCCGGTGATGGGGAGCGCAGTGTAATTGCCGTGCCAGGATCACCGGCACCCAACATTGGCTTTAAATTAGCACGAAAGCGCGGTGGGTGGCCATTTTTTGTATCAGTCGAGGTTTGGTGACACGCAAGCCCCAAAGCTGGGGATGCACCGAGGCCAAGCTCCCTTCGAGCGGTAAGAGGCGCTAGGAAGGGAAGAGGGAATCTGAAGGTACAGGTAAGGTGGCTATGCGGGCTCGGCGAGGCGGCGACTGGGAAACGGGCAAGGAGAGCAGAGCGGCAATCTCGCGCAATTCGGCACGGACTTGGCCGATGGCCGCGGCAACCGAATCGAGGCGCTGGGTGGAGGCATTGGCCAAAAGCGGCAGGTGCGACTGTGAATCTCGCTGAGGGTCGGGCTGTGTATCGGGTTGAGGCGCAGGGCGGCGAAGAGATTGTTCGCGATGATGCTGGGCAAGCTGGCCGAGGGCCTGGCGGGCGCCGGCGAGCGTGTATCCCTCGGCATGGACGAGGCGCTTGATTTCCAGCAGCAGTTCAACATCGCGGCGGCGGTAAAGGCGCTGGCCAGTTCCGCTCTTGTTGGGCTTTAGCTGGGGAAACTGGGTCTCCCAAAAGCGCAAGACGTAGGTCTCGAGGTCGAGGATGCGCGCGACATCGCCAATTTTGAAGTAGAGGCGGTCGGGGATCGCTGGAGCAGATTCGAGCGCGCGCGTGTGGGCTAGTTGGGTGGCCATAGGGACGATGAGGAGGCCACCGCAGTTGAGGCGGAGGCCTCGGTCTAAGCGCAGTATAGGCCACATATTGCACCAAGAGTGAAGCAAAATGGAAGGAATTGTGGAAAGGTAGCCTGGAAATACAACAGGCCACAGCAGGCCGGAGTGGGTTCCGGCCTGTTTTTTGGCTGACAGGCCGAGCTCAGGCCGGTTCGGGCGCAGTGATGGGAGTCCGAGCGGGGGAATGTTGAGGCGCAGCGCGAATGTACTGGACGGGCCAACTGGCGGAGTCGCCGAGAGCGGCGGCGGCGTGGACCGGCCAGTAGGGATCGCGCAGGAACTCGCGAGCGAGGAAGACGAGGTCGGCGTGGCCCTGGGCCACGACGTCGTTGGCTTGGACGGGTTCGGTGATGAGGCCTACCGCGGCGGTAGGAATTTTGGCTTCGCTGCGGATTCTGGCGGCAAACTCGACCTGGTAGCCGGGGCCGAAGGGAATCTGGGCGTTGGGGACCTGGCCGCCAGAGGAAACGTCCACCAGGTCGACTCCGTGCTCGCGGAAGAGACGGGAGAGCTGGACGGATTCATCGACGGTCCAGCCGCCTTGCGCCCAGTCGGTGGCGGAGATGCGGACGAAGAGGGGCAAGTGGGACGGCCACTCGGCGCGGACGGCGTCAACGACTTCAAGGGCCAGGCGGGTGCGGTTCTGAAAACTGCCGCCGTAGGCATCGGTGCGCTGGTTGGCGAGGGGCGAGAGGAACTGGTGGAGGAGATAGCCATGGGCGGCGTGGATCTCGACAAAGTCGAAGCCTGCCTTGAGGGCACGGTGCGCAGCCTGACGAAAGGCCTCGATTGTGGCGTTGATGCCGGCCTGATCAAGCGGCTGCGGAATGGCATAGGTGGAGGAAAACGGCACGGCGCTGGGCGCAACGGGTTGCCAGCCACCCTCGGCGGGCAGGAGCAGGCGCTCGCCAGTGCCGATTGGGGGTGGGAAAGGCACGCTCATGCTGCCTTTTCGTCCCGCATGGGCCAGTTGAATGCCGACGCGGGCGCCCTGGGAGTGAATGAAGCTTGCTATTCGCGCAAGGGCTGGGATGTGCTCGTCCTTCCAGATGCCGAGGTCGCCGGAAGAGATGCGGCCCTCAGGGACGACTGCTGAGGCTTCGACAATGACCAGACCTGCGCCGCCCTGGGCGCGGCTGCCCAGATGGACAAGATGCCAATCGGCGGCGAAGCCGTCGAGGGAGGAGTACTGGCACATGGGCGAGACGCCGATGCGGTTGGGAAAGACTACGGAGCGAAGTTGAAAGGAGGAAAAGAGAGGATGGCTCATGGGATTTTAGATGAGCGGGAGGGGCTGGGGATGCAGAAGGGATGGAGGATCAGCTTCCAGCTTCCAGCTCTCAGCCTTTAGCTTGTTCTCGGATAGATCGGGCTTCTCCATGGTGTTTTCTCACTGTTTTTTGAGGATGGCGGTGCCTTTTTCGTCGGAGAGGATGGCGCTCTCAAGCTTGCGGAAGGATGCCGCCTTGTCGGCTGGAATCTGGACCTGGCGGACTACGTATTCGCGCTCGTAATGGAGGGTGTTGCCTTTGGCGGTCATGGAGGAGTGGTAGCTGGCGAAGCCCAGATCGACATCGACGGGGTCGGGCGTCTCATCGACGACGTATCCCGGGGGGAGGGTGATGTCGTAGGCATCGTGCCAGCGGCCGGTGGCGCTGAGGTCGATGGGGACGGTGCGGGGTTTGTCGTCGAACGGCAATGCGACAGAGCCGACGACGCGGGGGCGCACCAGGAGGAGCGAACCGGCCTGATGGGCGTACTGCCCCGCGGTGAGTTTGTAGTGGATCTCGATCGGCTTTTCGAGTGCGGAGGGCTGGACGAACTGGAAGGAGTTGAGCACGACACCGGGGACATCGTGAGCGACGGCCGTCTCCAAAGAATCGCGGCGCTCCTTCTCATCGGAGTATTTGAGGAGCAAGCGGAGATCGGCGCCTTCCGGACCGGTGTGCAAGGTGTCGACGGAACCAGTGAGAGTGCCGTCGATCGAGAGGGCAAAGGTTCCCTTTCGTTCGGTGCCGTTGGCGTCTGGGCTGAGCACGGGCAGGGCAATGATCTGGCTGGCGGGGCCGGCGGCCAGGGTGCCGAAACTGCCCTGGAGGTAAGAGGGCAGATTGCCGATGGGAGTGCGTTCATTGGTGGGGTCGAAGATGAGGTACCGCTTGCCATCCTTGGCTTTGACAATGGCCATGAGGCGCGGGTCTTGCACGTCCGGGGGAATCTCGATGGCGGTAATCATGTGGTCGCCGACGAGGGAGGGATCGTCGGGGTCGACGATGCCGCGGCGGTCGTCCACGGGCACGTAGAAGGCATGAATGCCGGCCACCTGAAGCATGGAGATCAGCAAGGTTGTCTTGTCTTTGCAGTCGCCATAGCGGTTGCGAAAGATATCGGCGGCGCGATTGGCCTGCAAGCCGCCAATGCCACGCATGACAACGAAGTAGCGGATGTTCTTCTGGATGGAATCGGCGATGCGGCTCAGCTTGGTGTAGAAGTCGGGCGCGCCGGCGATGAGCGCCCGCACCTCGGCGGTGATCTCCGGGGAGGGGTCGGGACGGTTGGCTTCGAGGGCGGTGACCCATTGGCCGATAGCGCGCCACTGGTTGTCTTTTCCCTCGACCGCGGCATCACCCCATTGGACGGACATGCGGGCCGCAATGGCCCCCCATTCCGGAGGGGATGGGATATCGCGCAGGATCAGGGCGGGCATGTCCTTGAGCTCCCAGCGCCAACTGTTGGGGGCAACTTCGACCGGCTGGACGGGCTGGAAGTTGTGCCAGGCCTGGGTGTGAGCGCGCCCCGCGGGTAAGTCGATCTCGAGAGCCTGGAAGAGGACGGGAATGCCGCTCTGGAATTGCCAGACCTTTTCCGGGAGATAGGGCTGGAGGAGCTCTTCAGACTCGCAGATGACGGTTGCGCCGACATCGACGGCGGGGGGGTGGGCGATTCGAGCCTTGCGGGTGGAGAGCATGATGGGGACACCGGTGTCGCCCTGTTCAGTGAAGTCGGTGTCCTGGGCCTGGTACTGCTTTTCGTCCTCGGCGAGGGTCCAGACGCGGAAGTAGTTGATCTTCTCATCCACATCGTAGGAGACCTCACAGGTGTTATGGCGGCCTTGAGGCTTGAGGATGCGGATCGCCTCGCGCTCACGTTCGACGGCGCGGCCCTGGGCGTCAACGGTTTCAAGGTACTCATCGAAGAGGACGATGGCGGCGGCGTCTTTGGCGTAATCGGGGGTGGGATGTTTTGCGGCGTCAAGACCCCATTGCGGCACGGGCGTTTTGCCGAACCAACCGGCGAGACCGGGCGTGGAAGCAGATAGGAGGAGGGCAGCAACCAGAAGGCGGGCCGGGAGGCAGCCTGATAAAAGCGGAGTACGCATGGTCAGTTTCCTTTCGCAGCCGGCGCGCGGGTGAGCACGAGCTGCTGCTGATCGGCGGTTGCTACCTTCTGGTAGAAGTCGTGGAGGTTGGGGTAGTCCTTAGGGTCAAGAAGCGTGAAGTTATAGGCCAGGCTCCGCACTACTTCGACGGTGTCACGGGATGTTTTGGAATTCGTCTTCAGGAGGGCGTGTTCGGGCCAGGCGGTACTGGCGGTGAGGGGTGCGCTTTCGACTGTGAAGCCGGGCGGGAGGCGGTACGTGACATCATCCTCGACCATGCGGGAGTAATGCACATCAATGGGTGTGGTCCGCTTGTCTTCCGCGACGAATGGGTGTTTGGAGCGGGATTCAAAAAAGAGACCGGGAAGGAAGAAATGCTTGCCGGTGGCGGTGCCGATGTTGCCGCTGACTTTGACGAAGCCGATGAGGTTGACGGTGTAGTCATCAAGCCCGAGGAAGTGGTCGAAATCGGCCTGTACGCCTTCGGGGAGGGACTCGCGCATCGACTCATTGAATTGCTTCTTTACCTCTTCTTCGTCGTTTTCAAGAGCCAGTTGCCGCCAATAGAGTGCATCCGGGCCGGTCATCACATATCGAACGCTTCCCCGTACGTTGCCTGCCTCGTTGATGGTGAGATCTGCGACACGCTGCACTGTCGAGTCCATGAATGCGGCGGCAGGAGTCGTTACAAAATAGGCGCCCTTCTCCGTGAGGCGGAATCCGGAGGCGAGGGTGTGCTTCCAATGCAGTTTTCCGAAAGGGCACATCTTCTGGCCGGGGTCCAGGTAGAGGCTTTTACCGTCCAGTTCGACAATCACAATGTCATTGTCGAACTGGGAATCGGAAAGATAGGTCTTATCGAACATAGCTCGATTGCGATTGACGAGATAGGCTGGCCATACCTTGAGGCCCGCGGCGCGGGCCATGGAAGCATAGAGAAGTGCAATATCGTCGGCCGATCCGCTCTGTTGCTTCCAGACATCCTCCGCTTTCTTGATATCCTTGAGCCCTTCTTTCTTGCGCTCAGCTTTAGACTTTGTGCGGCTGAAGTCGGTGTTATCGAGTTTCTGGACGGCGATATAGAGTTTGGCAGCCTTTTGCTCGTCGGTATCGCTGGGTGCTACGATCCCGGCGACAGCTTTCTTGAGCGGGCCTGTAGGATCGGTAAAATTCTCGATCCAAGTGGCCCAATATTTGCGCGCATCGTCCCAAAATGCCTCACTGGTGGCAAATCGGCTGGAGAAAAACTCTACACGCCACCGGAGGGTGTTCATCGGCGGCATCCAATCGTCGTCGGGTTCCGGCGGCACGTCAGTAATGTCAAGCGTCATGGCGTCTTTTTTGCCCAGGACAACCTTGGCATTAGAACCCAGGTGGACTGAATACATCAATTTCTGGAGACTGCTGGGACGGAATGAGTAGTGCGCCTCGTGGACGGGATACGGTCTCTGTATCTGCCATGTCGGCAAGAAGTACCAGTCTTCGTCGCGGCGAAGCTTCACGCGGAATTCCAGGATGCTGCCGACTTCGACGTCTGGCAGGGTGAAACCCACGGAATTCATCTGGAAGCCCTTGGTTTTTACGTCCATTAGATCGGAGGGTTTGGCGGTCAGGAGAACCACGGTTCCATCTGCGTGGATGGTGCGGCCCTCGATGTCTGTGACCTTGTCCACGCCATGCTCGTAGGGGATGCTGACCGTGGCCAGTTCCTTGCCCTTCTCGGCGAGTACCTTGATGCGCTCATAAATGCTGCTGGTATGTGCTGGGCTTTCGGCGGTCTCTTCGTAATAAAGATAGACGGCGGCGGCGCCGGGAGCCTTGGGGTCGGCGGTCATCTTGAGTTCTTCGGGAGTGGGGTCCTGGAACTGGGCGATAAGAAGGGCCGGGGCTGCGAAGACCAGGGGCAGGAGGAGGTTGCGCATGAAGACGGAAATCCGCACGAGTTTTCCTTTGCGTGGAAGCAACAGGCAACATGACGCGAACCTGTGCAATTTTGACCAGATTTTCTAACCTTTACTTTGGGCTGAAAAAGACGCAAGGGCAAGGGCAAAGGGGTGAGAAATGGTGTGTAGTGTGCGCGCTGTCACAAGGATGCGCCGTTGGAGAGGCGGAGGTGGCCGCTGTTGGCTGGGGGCCAGGGCTGGGGCTTGGCGGGCGTAGACTGGTGCGGTCTGGTAAAGCGATTGAGAGGGGATTTCTGCGATGAAGCGGTTTGGAATTCTGGGGATTTGTACTTGGGTGGGCATGGCAGGGTTAGCGGCGCCGGGCGCGCTGGGCCAATGGAATACGCCGAATCCGGTGGTGAGCTTTGAGAAGCGGGCGGATGGCCTGGAAGTGCGGCAGAAGGCTGGGGTGCTGCGGCTGACGGTGAACGCCGAGGATGTGCTGCACGTGACGTATTCGGCGCTTGATGGTGCCGAGCCGGATCGGGCTTCGGACTGGGTGGTGGTGAAGAAGGACTGGGCGGGAGCGGCGTTTGAGGTGACCTCGAACGAGAAGACGATTACACTTTCGACGGCGAAGTTGAAGGCGGTGATTGAAAGGGAGAGCGGGGCGCTGCACTACATCGCCGCGGAGGGCACGACGGGGGCGGGCGCGACTGGGCCGGGATCGAGCGGCGGGAGCATGCGGGGGAAGATGCTGACGACCGACAGCTACCGGTCGCTGCGGCCGGTGGAGGTGAACGGCGAGAAGACATTTCATGCGGAGGTTGTGTTTCCTATTTATGGGTCGCATGAGGGGCTGTATGGGTTGGGACAGCACCAGGCGGGGGTTTGGAACTATCGCGGCGAAACGGTGGATCTGTCGCAGGAGAACACCAATATTGCGATTCCGCTGCTGGTTTCGACGAACGGGTATGGGATCTTTTGGAACAACGCTTCGCGGAGCGAGATGAACAACCGGTTTGTTCATGCGATGTATTTGAGTGCGGAGGTTGCGGACCGGATTGACTACTACTTTATTTATGGGCCGGAGCCGGACCAGATTATCGGGCGCTATCGCGAGCTGACCGGGGAGGTTCCGCTGTTTGGCCGTTGGGCTTATGGGTTCTGGCAGTGCAAGAACAAGTACGAGTCGCAGGCGGAGTTGGAAGGCGTGGCGGCGAAGTACAGGGCGCTGCATATCCCGGTGGACAACATCGTGCAGGACTGGTTCTGGTGGGTGACGATGGGGGAGATGAAGTGGAACCCGCACTATCCGAACCCTCAAGGAATGATCGACAAGCTGCATGAGGAGCATTTTCACCTGATGGTTTCGATCTGGCCTTATTTCAGGCCTGGGAGCGCGGTCTACGACGAGTTCGACAAGAATGGCTGGTTCATCGCGAAGACGATACAGCCGAGTTTTCATCCGGTGGGGCAGGCGCTGTATGACCCGACCAATCCGGCGGCGCGCAAGCAGTATTGGGCGAATGCGAACACGGCGCTGTTTTCGAAGGGTGTTGACGCGTGGTGGCTGGATACGGACGAGCCCGAGACGGAGGGACGCGAAGACAACATCCTGACCACGAACAAGCTGTTTGTGGGTTCGGGCGCGCGATATGCGAATGTGTATCCGCTGTTTCATTCGGGCGGCGTGTCGGAGGGGCAGCGTGCGGCTTCCGATGAGAAGCGGGTGTTCATTCTGTCGCGGTCGGCGTATGCGGGAGCACAGAGATTTGGGGTCACCGCGTGGTCGGGGGATGTGCTGAGCGATTGGATTACGTTTCAGCGGCAAATATCGGCGGGGCTGAACTACTCGATTTCGGGAATGCCGTATTGGACGACGGATATTGGCGGGTTCATTTCAGGCGGGAACCTGAACGATGCGAAGTTCCGCGAGTTGTTTGTGCGGTGGTTCCAGTTCGGGGCTTTCTCGCCCATCTTCCGTGTGCATGGGACGCGCAATCCAAGCGAGAACGAGCTTTGGTCGTATGGGGCGGATGCGCAACGAATTCTTGTGGACTACGATGCCTTGAGGTATCGCTTAATGCCGTATATCTACTCCGAGGCGTGGCAGGTGACAAGCGCGCACGGGACGCTGATGCGGCCTCTGGTGATGGACTGGCGCAACGATGTGGAGGCGCAGAACACCGGGGACGAGTATTTGTTTGGGCCGTCGATCCTGGTGAGCCCGGTGTATACGGAGGGAGCGACTTCGCGGACGGTTTATCTGCCGCAGGCGACCTGGTACGACTTCTGGACGGGCGAGAAGGTGGAGGGAGGAAAGCGGATTCAGGCGGACGCTCCGCTGGATAAGCTGCCGCTGTTTGTGAGGGCAGGATCGATTTTGGCGATGGGTCCGGCGATGGAGTGGACGACCGAAAAGCCGGCGGACCCGATCGAGGTGAGGATCTATACGGGAGCGGATGGGGACTTCACGCTGTATGAGGACGAGAACGACAGTTACCGGTATGAAAAGGGCGTACACGCGACGATCGCGATGCACTGGGACGATGGGGCGAAGACGCTGACGATTGGGGCGCGGGAGGGGAGCTTCCCCGGGATGCTGGCGGAGCGGACGTTCCGTGTGGTGCTGGTGGGGAAGGGGCGCGGCGTGGGGATTGGGGAGAGCGAGAAGGCTGAAGCAACGGTGAAGTACAACGGGGAGAAGTTGGTTGTGAAGCCGTAGGACAAAAGCAGCGAGTTAGCGACGAGGCTCCGCGTGGCGGAGCCTCTTCAGTTAGCGGGTGGGTTGAGAAATTGGCAGGATTCGAGAAGCGTGGAAACCAGGGCCAGGGGCAGTCCGACTACGTTGAAGTAGTCGCCCTGAATGCGGGGGATCCAGCGGGCGGCGCGGCCCTGGATGGCGTAGGCGCCGGCTTTGTCCATGGGCTCGCCGGTGGCGATGTAGCCGGCGATGTCTTGTTCAGATAATGCAAGAAAGCTGACGCCAGTGACTTCGGCGGCTACTTCGGTGCGCTCTGCTGTGACCACGGCGACGCCGGTGATGACGCGATGGGTGCGGCCGGAGAGCAGGCGCAACATGCGGGCGGCGTCGGCGGGGTCTTCGGGTTTGCCGAGGATATGGTTGTCGAGAGTGACGGTGGTGTCGGCGCCTAACACAGCGAGGTCGACGGCGGTTTCAGGGTTCGCGGAGAAGAGGTCGAAGACGGCCTGGGCTTTCTCGCGGGCGAGGCGGACAACGTAGGCGATGGGGTCTTCGCCGGGGTTGGGGTCCTCGGGGATATGGGCCGGGTGGACCTGAAACGAGAAGCCGGCCTGGGTGAGAAGTTCGCTGCGGCGGGGCGAGGCTGAGGCGAGGATCAGCATATTGAGATTATGGCAGGGACAATCGCACTGCATGGAGAAAGGTCAGAGCCTAGCCATTCGAAGCAATAGGCAGGCATATTCCTCTGCTTTGCGCTGTTCATAAGTCGGCGGAGAAGCTGGCATGGATGCCGTCAGGAGCGGGAACGCTCTTCAATGCGTACAAGGCGCTGCGCATGATCGCCGAGCAGCGAAAGCAGATCGCGAATCTCTTCGTGATGGAGCTCTTCCAGACGGCCCACGCGCTCTTCCAAGCGTTCCATTCGGCGCTCAACCCGACCGATACCCCGCTCATTGAGCAGGATGCCGACGAAGACCATCAAGGTTGGAACGGCAATCACGGTGAGAAGCTGCCAGATGGGCAAAGAAGGGTTCATCGCGTCCTCTCCTCGCTAGTGTCTCACAGTTTGTAAACAGGCAGGGCCGTGGAGTGACTCGGGTCCGTAGCCAGGTGGGGTGGCGAGGCCCCAGATTATTGCGCGGGGTGTTGCGGACTAGGCCGGCGCGTCCGTTGGGGCCATTCTGGGATTTCATGGCTCACTTCTGGCCCCCATCTGGTCCATTCTGGCCATGTTGTCAAACAACCGGAGGAATGCTGAGCGGTTAAGTGGTTGAAAACAAGCGAGAAGCACGGGTTTGGCGATTTGCATATGATTCCAGTGTCTTTCGCTAAGCTAACAACATACAAAACGAAATGATCAAAAGGGGAAGCGGACATGGCTTTCCCTATCTTCGTTAGGGCCATCTCCGCGGGTTCGCAGGCGTGGGGAAGAAAAGGCTACAGCACCACTGACAGTGTGTCAGCGGTACGATTCCGGTGTGAAGTTGGCGCTGATTCCTTTCTACGGGAGTGCGAGAATCCGTGGAACGGTGGCCGGAATTGGCGGACAGATGGCAGTGCGAAGCAGAAAAGCAGTTGCAAGAAACGGTGTTGTAAAAGCCAAGAAACTCAGCAAAGAGGCGCTCAGACTGTTGGACGAAAATGCTCCCGAGATTGCCCTGGCGCTCTATAACAGCACCATCAAGGGTCATGTGCTCAGCGCAAAGCTGCTCGTTGACCTTGGGGAAGGAAACGTGGACGCGGAGGAAGCCATCAACATGAGGCCTCTTCGCAGCCTGGCGCTGGAACTGGCTCAGGAGCCGGAGTGGCAGGGAGAGGACTTTGAGGCGGATGCGGCGATGGCAATTGCAAGCCGGGAACCGCAATAGGCCGGAGTTTTTCCCTGGCGGGGAATACGGTAGAGATGCAGAGGTGAAAGCCCTTGCGCTCCGCCGTATTCCCAGGAAGAAGGAACACAGACAAATGGAGCTCACAATGAATCGCAGTTGGTTGCGCGCCGGCAAATGGATGGGACTAAAACTTGGACTGGGATTGTGCCTGTTGGGTCTGGCGCTGGGGACTTTGGCCAACGCGCAGGCGCCCAGCACGACGACGGTCCAGGGGACGGTGTATCTGGCGAATGGGCATGCCGGTTCAGGAACACTGCGCGTGAGCTGGCCTTCGTTTACGACCGCGGGCGGTCAGGCGGTCGCAGCGGACAGCACGACGGTCACCATTGCGCCGGATGGATTTGTGAGCGTGAATCTGGTTCCAAACCTTGGGTCGGGGCCAGCGGGATTGTATTACACAGCGGTTTACTACCTGAGCGACGGCACGACGAACACCCAATATTGGGTAGTGCCGGCGGCGGCGGAGGCGAGCCTGGCCCAGGTGCAGGCGCAACTGATGCCGGCCGCGCAGGCCGTGCAGGCGGTGGACAAGGCGTATGTTGACCAGGCGATAGCCGGGGTGTCGACGAGCCAGTTGGGAGCGTCGGGCGGGACGCTGAGCGGGCCGCTGTATTTAAGCGGTGATCCAACGCAACCGTTGCAGGCGGCTGACAAGCACTACGTGGATACGACCTTCAGCCAGGCTGTGCCGTTGTCTGGCGGGAACATGACGGGAGCCCTGGTTACGCCGTCGGTGAACGGAGTGGAGTCGCCGGTGGCGGGCAGCGCGCAGCCAACACTACAAACCGCAATCGCCGCGGCGGCCAGCAGCGGGGCCGTGGAGATTCCTCCGGCCTATGCGGGGACGGACGGGTTCACAAATCCGAATGGCGTGTATGTGAACGATCTGCGGCCGAATCGCGCGCAGCAGATTGAGCGCAGCGTGAAGGAATTTGGCGCAGTGTGCGATGGAGTTACCGACGATACCAATGCGCTGCAGTCGGCGTTGAATTATGCGCAGGCGCATGGGGTGTCGTTGACGATTCCGCAGGGCACTTGCAAGACGCGGTCGCTGAGTTGGCTCGGGCAGTCGATCGGGGGATTGGGCAAGCAAGTCTCGGCGCTGATGGGATTTCCGGGCCAGGATGTGCTGGCGACGGGGACGGACACGGTCAACATGCTGAGCTACACGCGGATCCACGATCTGACGATCTATGTGGATCAGAGCCTGGATATTTCGTGTTCGGCAGCCGAGGGGCGTGCGCCGGCGGGAAGCTGCGGGGCGAGCCGGCTGGTGGAGAGGAACTCGATCTTTTCGTCGGGCGGGAGCGGACTCACGGGATCGGTGGGGACGGGCGCGGGATGGGCGGTGGGCAATTGCGCGATTGCGATGCCGGCGGCTTTGGGAACGGGCGGCAACGGGTTGCGGGTGGCGGAAATTGAGAACCTTGAGATTGTGGCGACGGGCGTGGACCCCATGGCTGCGCAATATCCTGGGGCGCACTCGACGCATAGCTGCGGATTCTATTTGGCGCAGTGGCCGCAGTGGAGCGAGTTCCGCAATATCGATATGCGCGGGCTGAATACGGGCATCGCGATTCCCGCGTTGCCGGTGACGACGCCGGCAGGGCTGAATTCAGATTCAAACCGGTGGCAGAACATTACCATTCAAGCGACGCACGGGTTTACAGCGGCGGCGGGCTCGAACAATGTGCTGGATAACGTGGTTGCGGAGGTTGGAAACTCGGCGGCGACCGGCGAGCCGCCCACTGGGCTGGTGCTCGATCTTTCCGGTACGCAACAGGGCTGGACAGTGCGGAATGCCGTGGTGTTGCCGGTGTGGAATGCGGTGCAGCCGCAATTGACGGTGACGGCGTCTGGCGGAGCTGTGAGTGCGGTGACGGTGGGGCCGGAGCATGGGCTTGGATTCGATCCGTATGGGACGCAGGTTCCCTTGAAGTTTAGTGGGAGTTGCACGGCGACTGCGACGGCGAGCGTGAACAGCATTGGGACCGTTGGATCGATCGGGTCGATCGCGGTGACCGCGGGCGGGGTGGGCTGCTCGGGGACGACCACCGCAAGCGTCAATGCGGCGGGGACCTGGGATACAGCCGCGGCTGTGAACATGATTGCCGGGCAGAATATGACGTTGTTCGACGGGAACCTTCTGAAGGGCAACGGCGGGTACACGGTGTGGAACGCGGCGGGATCCGAGAGCTATGGAACGCAATTGGGCGGCGGCGGCGGGACCTTGCCTGGCGGCGGGACTTACAAAGCCCTGATTGCCAACAACCCGCTGGGATCCGCATATCCGGTGGACCAGTTCCCCGGCGTGGACTTCGGAGCCAAGTTACAGGCGTGTCTTGGGACGGTAAGTGCGAGTTATGGAGGAACCTGCGACGCGCGTAACTTTACCGGGACTCTGTCGATGGGATCGAACCTGACGATAGCGGCAGCGAATGTAACTGTGCAACTGCCCTGCGCGACCATTTCGACGGCCAATCAGGTGATTGTCACGGCTGGGACGCGGAATGTGGCCCTGCGCGGATGCGCATTGCGGGGCGCGAGCAATGCAAGTGGGAGTCTGGGCGGGACTGTGTTTATGTATTCGGGTTCGGGCGCGATGGTGCAGGTGGGCGACCCGGCCTATGCGGCGGATACGATGGGCTTTCACCTGGATAACGTGGTGATCAACACGACAACTGCGAGCGCCGCGACAGCACAGGGACTTGTGGCTTATCGCACGCAGGAGATGGATCTGGAAAGCCTGTATTTCCTGGGGAATCAAAATCAGACGGGCATGACGCTGGACGGGACAGGAAACTACACCGGAGGGACGTTTTTCGACAACGCGTTCAACGGGTTTGGGACGGCGGTCAACGCGATTGGACATCAGATATCGAATCCGGCAACGACGGACTGGCTGAATGCCAGCACGTTCGTGCGCTTGCACATCGATTGCCCGACAAGCGGCGGAAGCCCGATCGGCGGGACTTATGGAATCAACCTTGCGGCAGGAGATGGGAACACGTTCACGGGAGGAGATGTAGAGGGATGCTCGACAGCGCTGCACTTGGGAGCGAACGCACAGAACAATACGATCGTTGGGCTGCGGAACGAGGGCTCGACCAACCAGGTTGTGGCGGATGCGGGAAGCGCTTACAACAACTGGATGACGGGCGGAACGATGTTCACCGGAGCGTTGACGGACAACGGCGAGCGCAACAGCTTCCTCGATACATTTCATCGGAGTTTCAACGGCTTGAATGGTGACTGGTACGGCAGCCAGAAGGATGCCACGGTAACCAATCACTACCGCATCGGGATTGGTCTGGGAAACGAGCGCGGGTTGCTGGACCGGTATCAGACGGACTATGGCTACCGATGGACGACGGGTTTCAGCGATGCAACGGCGGGGGCGCAATTCTACGAGATTCTGGATGAGTTGAACAGCGTGTACCGGCTGTCGATCGGGCAGTACAACAACGGTCAGTCGAGCACCAACGACCAGACGGTGGTGAATGCCGCGGGCACGGGCGCGGTGGTGCTGAACGGATCGAACAACTCAGGCACCGGCGGCGTGGTTATCGGGTCAGGTGGACCAAGCGAAACCACGGTCGCAACAATCAGCGCGGCAGGCAATGCCCAGTTCAACGGGACGCTGCAAGTGGGCGGCACGTCAACGTTTGGCGCCACACCGACGGTGAAGAACCAGGCGGATGCCGAGATCGACGCGACACTTTGGGCCGGCTTGACCACGGGCCAGAAGGAGTCCTTCATCTACAAAGACTGGAACGGCAACAGCCAGTGGTACATGGAGAAGGATGCGAGTAATAACTGGATGCTGAATTCGGCTACCGGGGGACTGGATAGCTTCAAGGCTTACCAGAGCGCCAATAGCGGCGATACGTATGTCAATGCGTCCAATTCTTCCGGGTCTGTGCGCGTCAATTACGAGAATGGGTCGGGGACGGGGTTCGATATCTATGGCGGTAATAGCAGCACTTTGTATGCAAGTTTCACGGGAACGACCGCAATCAAGTTTCCCGGTCTTGCGGCCAGCAGCGGCCTGAACTGCTTGCAGGTGGATGACTCGGGATTCATTTCCAATACCGGTTCAGCTTGCGGCTCAGGCAGCGGCAGCGGCGGAAGCGCCGGCGTCTCCAGCGTGACTGCCACTTCTCCACTTACGTCCAGTGGGGGCGCAACACCAAACCTCTCGCTGCACGTTGCCGACGCCTCAGACAACGGCTACCTGAGTTCAACGGACTGGAGCACGTTCAACGGCAAACAAGCGGCGCTTGGATATACCCCTGCCAACTGCACAGCGGGCACGTCAGGCAGCGATTGCTTGCAGCTATCGAGCGGGTTAGTTCCTGCTGCAAATCTCCCAACAGCTACGACCATCGCGCAGGGCGCTGTGAGACCGGATGGCACAACAATTACGATTGCTGGGGGGGGGATTAGTTCCACGGGCGGCGGAAGCGCCGGCGTCT
>PLFY01000171.1:23760-37903 GCA_003138365.1 Acidobacteriaceae bacterium | reverse complement strand
GGCTCGCTGCAACTGGCCTTCGAGCAGCTCAGGGAGCGCCTCAAGGCCGAAGGCCTCTTCGACCCGGCCCGCAAGCGCCCGCTGCCCGCCTTTCCCCGCACCGTCGGCATTGTCACCTCGCCCACCGGCGCCGTCATCCGCGACTTCCTCTCGATCGTTGCCCGCCGCCACTCCGGCCTCAGCGTGCTGCTCTCCCCTGTCTCAGTCCAGGGCGATTCGGCCCCCGCGGAAATCGAATCCGCCCTCGCCGAGCTAAACGCTTCAGGCCTCGTCGACGTCATCGTCCTCGCCCGCGGCGGAGGCTCGCTTGAAGACCTGGCCGCCTTCAACTCCGAGCGCGTTGCCCGCGCCATCGCCGCCTCGCGCCTGCCCGTCGTCTCCGCCATCGGCCATGAAACCGACTTCACCATCGCCGACTTCGCCGCGGACCTGCGCGCCCCCACTCCCTCCGCCGCCGCCGAGCTCATCACAGAAGCACAGCACAAGATCGCCGAGCACCTCGCCCACAACTCCAACCGTCTAGACCGCGCCGTCCGCTTCCAGCTTTTGCAAGCCCGCCAGCGCCTCACCCGTCTGCCCGTCAGCCGCGCCGAATCCCGCATCTCCACCCTGCTGCACCGCCAGGCCCAGCGCCTCGACGACTTGACCTTTCGCGCAGAATCCGCCCTCAGCAGCCAACTTCGCCAGCGCCAGGGCCACACCGCCGACCTCACCGCCGCCGTCCTCCGCCACGATCCCCGCCAGGCCCTCGCCCAGGCCCGCGAACGCCTCCTCGCCTGCCGCACCCACCTCCACCATTCCATGGAGCGCATGATCCATGCCTCCAGCTCGTCGCTCAGCGCCCTCGACGCCCGCCTCCACTCGCTCTCGCCCCTGGCCGTCCTCGACCGCGGCTACGCCCTGGTCCTCGATGCCGCAGGCTCTCTGATTCGCTCCACCGCCCAGCTCAACCCCGGCGACCAGCTCACCACGCGGCTCGCAGACGGCGCTTTTACCAGTCGCGTAGAGACAACCGCGCCCAGCAAGCCCACCCCCCGCACAATAGAATCAAGACCGAATCAAGAATTGANNCAACGAACGCAAGCTCTTCGGCACCGACGGCATTCGCGCCGTTGCCGGTGAGGCCCCTCTCGACCCCACCACCATATTCGCCACTGGCGTCGCCCTCGGCCACTCGCTGGGCAAAACTGCGGCCCAGCCCGCCGTCCTCCTCGGCCGCGACACCCGCGAATCCAGCCCCTGGATCGCCGCCGCTCTGGCCGCCGGACTCCGCCAGGCCGGCGTCCGAGTCGAAAGCGCCGGCATCGTGCCCACCCCCGCCGTTGCCTTCCTCGCCCGGACCCATGGCTTTCAGGCCGGCGTCGTCCTCTCCGCGTCTCACAATCCCTGGCGCGACAACGGCATCAAGCTCTTCGGCGCAGACGGCTTCAAGCTTCCCGACGCCCTCGAACTGGCCATGGAAGAAGAAATCCTCCATTACGCCGCCCAAATCGCCGCCCCCGATCCCTCCAACTTGCCGCCCGTTGAAGACAACCCCGTTCTCCAATCCGATTACATTCAATTCCTCATCGATTCCGTACCGGGCCTCACCATCGCCGGCCTCCGCATCGTTGTCGACTGCGCCAACGGAGCCGCCGCGGCCATCGCTCCCCAGCTTTTCAGCCGCATCAACGCCAACCTTGGTGCCGACGTCACCCTGCTCAACATCGCCCCCAACGGCCGCAACATCAACGAAAACTGCGGCGCGCTTCACCCCGCCTTCGTTGCCGCCGAGGTGGCCACGCGCAGCGCTGACCTCGGCCTCACCTTCGACGGCGATGCCGACCGCTGCATGTTGGCCGGCGCCCACCGCAACGTCATCAACGGAGACGCCATCCTGCTGATGGCCGCACGCGACCTCAAAGCCCGCGGCCTCCTGACCGGAGATTTGGTTGTCGCCACCACCATGTCCAACATGGGACTTGAGGCGGCCTTGCGCCGCTCAGGCATTCGCATGATGCGCGCTCCTGTTGGCGACCGCTACGTCCTCGAACAGATGCTCCAGCACAACGCCGCCCTCGGGGGCGAGCAATCGGGCCACATCCTTCTGCCCCATCTGGCCACGACCGGCGACGGCCTGCTCACCGCCCTGGTCGTCCTCGACCTCATCGCCCGCACCGGCAAATCCATTGACGAACTCACCGCCGACCTGAAGGTCTTCCCGCAAGTCATCGTCAACGTCAAAGTTCGCGAACGACGCCCCTTGGATTCCATCCCCGCCGTATCCCTGGCCATCCGTGCCGCCGAAGAGGAGTTAAAGGATTCCGGCCGCGTAGTCATCCGCTACTCCGGCACCGAAGCGTTGGCGCGCGTCATGATTGAAGCCGAATCTGAAGCCTCGATGCACCATCACGCCATCGCGATAGCCGACGCCATCCGCCACGAACTCGGCGTGTAACCGCACAGCTTGGATTGGCGTCGCGGAACTTTCGCGTTGCCGGCCGGGTGCCCCAGGTCTCGCCTTTGAGACCTGGGTTTTTCACAGTCGCCTTCTACATCGAAGACAGGGAACGCCTCACCGATAGACTTCCCGGCGATTGCCAATCTGCAGAACCAGAACCGTCAGCACCCCGTCTTGAATGTCGCAAAGGATACGGTAGTCGCCCACGCGGTAGCGCCATAGATCGCCAAGAGAGCCCCTGAGAGCTTTGCCCAACTCGCGCGGATCGTCGCTGGGAGCAACGCGCCCATCCATGAAGTCGACAATGCGCCGGGCGGCGAGCTTGTCCAGCTTGTCCAGCTTGTTCAGCTTGTCAAGTTGCTTCCTGGCGGTTTCGGCGTACTCAATCGTCCAGGCCAAGGTCGCTCCTTACCGCAGCCGCGGAGTACACACGCTCCTTGCCCGTGCGGACCCGCTCCAGCGTCTCGGCGGCCAGGTAGTAATCCTCCATCTCTCCGATGCCGCCTTCAATGATCTCCCGCAGATAGAAGGCCTTTGTACGCCCCGTCTTGGCAGCCAGCCGATCCAGCCGGTTCGAGATTTCCGGCGCAAGCCTGATTGAAGTAGCCACAACCACCTCCAGGGTGAATACGTGTATTCATTGTATCGCAAAGTCCAACCGGCCGGGTGCCCCAGGTCTCGCCTCTGAGACCTGGGGGCGCGTTAAGTCACCGCCAACCACCTTTCCCTACCCCGTCATTCATCCGATAATGAAGCAGAGGATACTCGCCATGAGCATTTCAGTCGAGCTCGATCCGGAAGAGGAAGCGCAAATCCGAGCGGAAGCCGAGGCCTTGGGAGTCACCCCCGGCCAATTTGCCGGCGCATTCATCGAGGGGCACATGAAGGCCACCGATGCGGGCCACGAAGATCCGAGCCGCGCAGCCATGCGGTTCGTTTACGAAAAGTTTTCGAAGAAGTAGAATTCTAGCCCGACTTCAGTATCAGCGGCACGCGCACCTCTGTACAATTCTTCACATGCCGGAACAGCCCGTCTCCATCGCCGAAATCCGCGCCGCCGCCGCCCGCATCGCCAACATCGCTTTCAAAACCCCGCTCGTCCGCGCCCAATTCCCCGGTCTTTCCGGCTACGGCACTAGCAAAGAAATCTACCTGAAGGCCGAAAGCCTTCAACCCATCGGCGCCTTCAAGATCCGCGGCGCGGCCAACAAGATTCTCCAGCTTGCTCCGGCAGAAATCGCCCTCGGCGTCATTACCTATTCCAGCGGCAACCACGCTCAGGGCGTCGCCTATGCGGCACGCGAGGTGGGCGCAAAGGCTGTCATCGTCATGCCCTCGAATGCACCGGCCATCAAGCGCGCCGCCACCCTCGCCCTCGGCGCCCAAGTCGTCGACGTAGGCCTGGCTTCAAGCGAGCGGCTCGCCAAATCCGACGCGCTGGTCCGCGAGCACGGCTACATCGTCATTCCACCCTACGACGACGAGCAGATCATCGCCGGCCAGGCCACCTGCGGCCTGGAAATCGTCGAAGCCATGCCCGATGTGGACCTGGTCCTCGCTCCAGTCTCCGGCGGCGGCCTGCTTTCGGGAGTAGCCGCGGCCGTCAAGCAGCTTCGCCCGCGGACCAAAGTCTTCGGCGTGGAACCCGAACTGGCCGGCGACACCGCCGAGAGCTTTCGCACCGGCTCCATCGTCACTTGGGGAGCCGAGCTAACCAGCCGGACCATCGCGGATGGCCTCCGCACCCAAAGCGTCGGCCAGCGCAACTTCGCCCACATTCAGGCCTTTGTGGACGGCATCATCACCGTCACTGAAGCCGAAATTCGCGCTGCCATGCGCGCCATCGTAGCCGCTACGCGCCTGGTTCCCGAGCCCAGCGGCGCCGTCGCCACCGCTGCCCTGCTCTTCCACGCGGCGGAGCTTCCGCCCTACACAACAGCTGTAGCCGTAGTCAGCGGCGGCAACGTCGACCCCGCCCAGCTAGCCCAAATCCTCACCGGATTCTGAGAATTCCGCGTCTATAGAGTATGGGCGAGCCCCTGATCTCTGACCCCTGACCCGTGAGCACTGTTCTATGATTTTCTCTGTGATGAAAATCCGCCTTCCCCAACCAAAGAACCTCACCATCGCCCTGGCCCTCCTCTGCGTCGCCCTGGCCGCACAGGCCCAAAAGAAGCCCAAGCAGCCCGAAAAGCCCATGGCCGGCCCTCGCGCAACAGCCCTCCGCGTCACCTGGCTTTACGTCGCCCCCGACCTCGCCTCCCAAAAGGTCGACCGCGTGCAGATTGGCCGCGAGATGGTCGTTGCCGAGAAGAATGGCCCGTGGATGCGTGTCTACGCCAACACCGACACCGCGGAGGTGCGCGAGAAGGACGCTCCCACCTTCGGCCACGACGAAACCCCGCCGCCCGTCTCCGGCTGGTTGCAGGCCAAGGGCATCGTGGTCGAAGCCACCCCCAACGGCGACCAGGTCATCATGGGCGAAGCGGCCAATCAGGAGTCGCTGGCCTCCGATCCGCGCGGCCCCGTCAATGCCGCGCTGAGCGCTCGCCTGCTCTATCGCCGCATTGTCGAAATGTTCCCCGGCTCCCCGCTCGTGCCTGAAGCTGCCTGGCGCGCCGCCGACGTTCTATGGCAACTGCAGAAGGCCGACGCCGCCACGCGCCCCTCAGCCAAGGAGAGAGATCCCTACCTGCGCGATCAGATGGACGAAGACGAACTCAAGAAGGTCGTCAAGCTCTATCCCCATACGCGTCAAGCCGATCTGGCTGCCTTCGATCTCATCGACAACAAACTCTGCGGCGACTGGCAGGGATCGCCCAAGTGCCCTGAGAAGGAAGCCGAAGTCTACGAGAAATACGCCGACGAGTTTCCCGACGGCCCGCGCACCGCGCAAGCCCTTTATCAGGCCGTCTATCGTCAGGCGGTCCTCACCGATATGTACGCCGCCGATGGAAGCGACAAGAAGGCCGATGAAGCCCACAACCACGCCAGGAAACTGGCTGCCACCCTGAAAGACCACTTCGCTCAATCGGATTACACCTGGCGGGCAGGCGCTCTGGTGTTCAAATTGGATGAAGGCGTGCCCGTCTATGGGATCGACATGGAGTGAGCCAGGAAAAGGTCTGCGCAAGGATTTGATGCTTTGAAAGGGCACGGCTTCAGCCGTGCCGTTAGCGCCCGAAAAAGGGGTTGGGCTTTAGCCCCGGCCGGGCGCTCTACGCCAGCTTTACCCGGAGTCCTGCGTTTTTCGTAGCCTGTTCATCCCCTGATGTATCCTCATTGTGGATTCCAATTAAATTTCGACCCCATTCCGGCGGCTTGCAAAGTGATCGGAAGAAGCGCGTCAACCGAACCCTGGAGAATTCTTGAATCCCTATTTGCAATCCGTGTTGCTTGGCATCGTAGAAGGCTTGACCGAGTTTCTGCCCGTCAGCTCAACGGCGCACCTGCGCATCTCTGAAGCTCTGATGAAGATTCCGCTCGATGACGCCTACTGGAAGATGTACACCATCGTCATCCAGTTGGGCGCAATCCTGGCTCTTTGTCTTCTCTTCCTGGCGCGCATCGTCGAGTTTCTCCGCACCTTTCCCAAAGGCGAAAACGGCGACCGCACCTGGTTCAATCACCCCATCTCCCTCACCCTCATCGCCTTCGCTTTCACGTCGGCTCCCGCTCTGCTGCTGCACAAATGGAGCGAAAAGAATCTCGGCAGCATCCAGGCCATGGCCATTGCCCTGCTCCTCGGCGGCATCGTCATGTGGATCATCGATGCCTGGTCCGATCGCCGCGAACCAAGCACGACCCATGTCGAGGAGATGAGCCTGCCGCAAGCCATCTGGATCGGCCTCTGCCAAACACTCTCGGCAGTCTTTCCCGGAACCTCGCGCTCCATGTCCACCATCGCCGCCGGCCAACTTGTGGGTCTCGACCGCCCCTCAGCCCTCGAGTTCAGCTTCCTGCTCTCCATTCCCACCATGATCGCCGCCACCTGTTGGGACCTGCTGAAGGAGCTTCACCCCAGCAAGGCAGCTGAGGCCGCCGGGGTCGCCGCCGCGCACGTCGTCATGAACCCCGAACGCTGGATCGTCCTCTTCATCGGCATCGCGGTCTCCTTCTTTGTCGCCCTCGGCGTCGTCGAGTGGTTCCTGTTCTGGGTGCGCAAGCACGGCTTTACCCTCTTCGCCATCTACCGCATCCTGCTGGGCGGGACCCTGCTGATCTGGGGAGCCAGGATACTCGGCAGCTGACCAGCTGAGGGCCTTTGAGCTTTGAGGTGCAATTGCTGTTGGGTCGAGATTTTGACAGGCTGCGGAATGGCTTAAGTTATGTGTCAGNNCACGCCGGGTGCCCCAGGTTTCGATTTTGAGACCTGGGAAACAACATGACTCCGGCCGGATTGTTTCGAAGATATGCAAAAATTCGCCCGCCACATCATCGTTCCCCTCGCAGGCAAGCGCGGCTGGAAGAGCTTTTGCGAAATCGGCGCAAGCACCGGCCTAAGCACAGATGAAATCCTCAAGCTGCCCAACATCACCTACACCATCCTCGACCCCTGCCTCGACGCCGATCTCTCCCACAAGTACGCCAACGACCCGCGCGTAACAGTTCACAAGCGCAACAGCCTCGACGCCCTCCCAGACTTGCACGGCGCCTTCGACTGCATCCTCATCGACGGCGATCACAACTGGTACACCGTCTTCAACGAGCTGCGCCTTATCCGCGAGCGAACCCTCCTCAGGCCCGGAGGAATGATCTTCTTCCACGACGTCGGCCGCCCCTATGGCCGCCGCGATATGTACTACCAGCCGGAGACCGTTCCCCCGGAATTCCGCCAGGAATACGAACGCAAGGGCATCGTTCGCGGCCAGAGCAAGCTGGCCGACTCCGAAGGCTCCAACCGGATTCACTTCAATGCCGTACGCGAGGGCGGACCCAGGAACGGCGTCCTCACCGCCATTGAAGACTTCGTCGCCAGCCATCCCTCCGACTATCGATTCACGCGCATCAAGGCCCAATACGGCCTCGGCATCCTGCAATACCGCAGCCAATCAGCCTCCGAAGATCTCGCCTTCCTCGGCCTCCGCCTCAGCGCCGCCCGTCACAGCCTCATCGGCCCCCTGAAATCCTCCCCGGCCCACTCCCTGAAAAAAGCATTCCGCAGCATCTCCCGCCGCCTCAAGAAGTAACCATCCCCACAAAGTCCACACATCTCAATGTGTGATACGCTACACATATCAGGAGGTGCGACCATGCCAACCAATCTGGCCCTCGATGACCGGCTCATCGACGAAGCACGGAAGATCGGCAACCACAAAACCAAGAAGGAAGCCGTAACCGCCGCCCTGGTCGAGTACATCCGCCGCCGCAAACAGTTGGAGATTCTCGATCTCTTCGGAACCATCGACTTCGATCCCGAATACGACTACAAGAAGATGCGGCAGCTCGACCGCATTGAGATTGACCCAGATTGAAAGTCATCGTCGATACCTGCGTTTGGTCGCTTTCGCTCAGGCGTCGCGATGTAACCCGCATCAACGCCGAAGAGCAACAGATGCTCATGCAGCTCATGGATGCCATTCGGGACGGCCGCGCCGCAATCATCGGCCCAATCCGGCAGGAAATACTTTCAGGCATCAGGAATCGCGCTCAATTCGCTAAAACTGAAGGGTTTCTCGATCCGTTTCTCGACGAAGAAATCACCCCCGCCGATTATGTAGAGGCCGCCCGCCTGTACAACTTCTGCCAGGATCACGGAGTTCAATGCGGTCCAGTGGATATTCTCCTCTGCGCAGTCGCCGCCCGAAAGCACTTCGGCATCCTAACCAACGACCAGGCCCTGAAGCGCTGCATTGAAGTCTTAGAGTCAGAAGGCCTGATCCAATAACCTCCACGTTCGGCATTCCGAGCTCCACGCGAGGATGCCCGCTCCCTGATCTCTGATCTCTGATCTCCGATCCCTGACCCCTGATCCCTGACCACTGATCCCTGATCCCTGATCCCTGACCACTGCTTCCGGGGGTCCACACCAAGGTTCCCCCCGCTCACTTTTGCCTGTAATCCCCCTCCCGCGCCCCGATAATGAAAGCTGCTCTGGGACTCTTCGCCCGCTCCTTCAGCTCGCTCGCGGCAGATTCCCGAGCGGCCAACGAGCGGGAGCGCCCCACCCATGAAACCCATTCGCATCGTCCTATCCCCCACGCGGAGCCGCCCCCTGAATGTATTCCTGGGGCTCGTGCTCTTGCTGGTCGCGCTCCTCCTTCTCCTCTCGCTCGCCACCTACCGCGCCTCCGACCCCTCTCTGAACACCGCTTCAGGAGAGGCCGGCCCCCACGCAGTGGGCAACTGGATCGGCCTTTTCGGCGCTTGGCTCAGCGACTTGCTCTTGCAATCCCTCGGCTTCACCGCCTTTTTCCTGCCTCTCTGGCTCGGCGGAATCGGCTGGACCTGGATGCATTCCCGCCCCGGCGGCTCGCCCTGGCTTCGCTGGACAGGCACCCTCCTGGCACTGGTTTTTGTCCCTGCCGTCTTTGGCCTGCTGCCCTGGCACTGGCGCTGGCTCCATGTGCTCCCCATCGAGGGTGTCGCAGGCCGCCTCATGGCCGGTCTTCTCGTCACATACCTCAACATTCAGGGTGCATGGCTGGTAGCCGCCGTCCTCGCTGCTGCCGGTCTTTACTTCGCCTCCGCCGTCAGTTTCTCGGTCGTCGCCGAACATATCCAGAATCGCTGGCTCCAAGCCGTCTCCCTCCGTGACCGCTGGCGCAACTGGCGCGAGGAACGCGCTGAACAAAAAGAAGCCGAGCGTGACCAGGAACCGGAGCCCGTCTCAGTCCAGCATGAGGCGAGCAAGAGCATCTTCAGCTTCTTCCGCCGCAATCATGAATCTGACGTAGACCCGCTCGACGACATCCCCGCCTACCAACGCGCCGCCTTGCAGCCGGTTGAAGAGCGAATCCCCATCGCCAATCGCAGAACCAGCATCTGGGAGCGCCCCGATGCCATGCCCGATGCTGCCGCGGCAATCCATTCAGTTCCCGTCCCTCCGCCGTCCTTTTCGCCCAGCCCACGAATGCCGGGTGCCCCAGAGCCTGCCCTGAGCATGTCGAAGGGTCCCGCTTTTGAGACCTGGGAGGCCAGATCAGCCGGCAATCCGGAACCAAGGGAAGCTCCGCCTTCCCGGCCCACCGCTCCCCTCTTCCAGCCCACCTATCCCGCCGGCGAAATCGCCATCCACAACCGCGCCGATGCCGACATGCGCCACGCCACCGTCGCCCCCAAGAATCTAAGCGGCTTCAAACTCCCGCCCAGCACCCTGCTCAACCCCGGTGAAGGCCCGCAAGCCGTCCGTGAAGACGAGTTGCGCGAAGAAGCCAAAGTCCTCGTCGAAAAATGCGCCGAGTTCGATGTCCGCGGCCAGGTCGTCCAAATCAACCCCGGCCCCATGGTCACCACGTATGAGTTCAAGCCCGAAGCCGGCGTCAAGTACTCGCGCGTCACCGGCCTCGCCGACGACCTCTGCCTCGCCATGCGCGCCGAATCCATTCTCATCGAACGCATGGCCGGCAAAAGCACCGTCGGCATTCAGGTCCCCAATCACGAGCGCGAAACCATCCACCTCCGCGACGTGCTCGAGTCGGAAACCTTCAACAAATCCAAGTCCCGCCTCACCCTGGCCATGGGCAAGGACATCAACGGCCGCATCGTCACTGCCGACCTCTCGTCCATGCCCCACGTCCTCATCGCCGGCTCCACAGGCAGCGGAAAATCCGTGGCCATCAACGCCATGATCATGAGTTTGCTCTTCCGCACCACGCCCTCGCAGGTTCGCCTCATCCTCGTCGATCCCAAGCGCGTCGAGCTCGGCATGTACGAGGGCATCCCGCACCTCTTCACGCCCATCATCACCGAGCCCAAGCTCGCCGCAAACGCCCTGCGCAACGCGGTGAGAGAAATGGAACGCCGCCTCAAGCTGCTCGCCAGCCGCAGCGTCCGCAACATCGACCAGTACAACAAGCTCTTCGAGAGCACCATGCCCTCGCTCTTCGACGACGCCGACGATAACGAGCCGCTCCCCTTCATCGTCATCATCATTGACGAGCTCGCCGACCTGATGATGCTCGACCGCGCCAATGTTGAAGAGTCCATCACCCGCCTGGCGCAGATGGCCCGCGCCGTCGGCATTCATCTCATCCTGGCCACGCAGCGCCCCTCGGTCGACGTCATCACCGGACTGATCAAGGCCAACGTACCAACCAGAATCAGCTTCCGCCTCGCCACCAAGGTCGATTCCCGCACCATTCTCGACACCAACGGCGCAGAGGCACTGCTCGGCCGCGGCGACATGCTCTTCCTCCCGCCCGGCACCAGCCGCTTGATGCGCCTCCACGCACCTTATGTCAGTGAAAAAGAAACCGCCGCCGTAGTCGGCTTCTGGAAGCAGCAAGGCCAGGCCGAGTACGTTGAAGGCTTCCTCGAATCCCCAAAGGACGACCGCCCCTCGGTCGACGGCTCCAACAGCGACCCCGAAGAAAACGACCCCATGTTCGACGACGCCGTCCGCCTCGTCTTCGAATTCGGAAAGGCGAGCACCTCGCTGCTCCAGCGCCGCCTAAGAATCGGCTACGGCCGCGCCGCCCATCTGATCGATTTAATGGAGCGCGACGGTCTGGTAGGACCCGCCGACGGCAGCCGCCCCCGCGAGCTACTAAAAGCCCCCGGCTGGCTGCATGAAGTCGCCGCCGTCAACCAATAATGTGAACGGCATGCCCCTGCTGCGCATCTAGTGCATAGGAGCCGCCCCCAATGAAGAGACTCTTCGCCCTCTGCCTGCTCGCATCCGCCACTTTGACGGCGCAACAGATCCCCGGAGCCACCGAACTCCCCGGCAGCCCCTTCTCCATCAAGAAGACCTGGATCATCGGCGGGGTCGGCAGTTGGGACTACCTGACCCTGGACCCCGCAGCCCGCCAGCTCTTTATCGCACACGGTTCCATCATGCAAGTGGTCGATGTGACGGCTGGAACCGTCGCGGGCAAGATCACCGGCCTCCGCGGAGCCCACGCCATTGCCCTGGACGACACCGGCGAATTCGGCTATATCAGCGACGGCCCGGCCGATCAGGTCAAGGTCTTTGACCGCCGCTCGTTTGCCGTGGTGGCCACCATTCCCACCGGCCCCACTCCCCGCGCCCTCGTCTTTGAACCGCAAAGCCGCCTGCTCTTCGCCATCTGCACCAACCCATTCACGGTCAACCCCACCAGTCCAAATCCGTCCCGCAACCAGGCCAACCCGCCTCCCAGTTCCCCCACCCGCTCTGCGCCGCCCGGCAGAAACCCACAGCCCATCTCACCCCAGGAAATCAAAACCTCCATCACCGTCATCGATGCGCAAACCCGCCAACCGCTTGCCCAAATCCTCATGCCCGGCCGTCTCGGATTTGCGCAAACCGACGGCCAAGGCCAGGTGTTCATCAACATCGTCAACCGCAACCAGATTGCCCGCATCGATGCGCAGTCTCTCGGCGCACTCTTGCGCAAGCAGTCCTCCGCGGCTTCAGTCCTCGACTGGAGCCACGAGTCCCGGCCGGCTCAATCTTCCGCGGATTCAATGCGCCTCTTTGCCCTTGGGACCGACTGCCCGGAGCCAAGCGCTCTTGCCGCCGATGGGCCGCACGCGCGCCTCTTTGTTGCCTGCGGCAATATGAAAATGGCCATCCTGAACGCCGGCACAGGTGAAGTCGTAGCCTTCTTGCCCACAGGCCCCGGCACCGATGCCATCGGTTACGACCCCGGCCGCGGCCTTATCTACTCCGCCAACGGAGGCGCCAACGGAAGCCTCACCATCGTTCGCCAGGACATCGCCGACTCCTATGCGGTCGTTCAGGTGCTGCCCACCCGCCAGCGAGCCCGGACCCTGGCCGTCAACTCCTCCACCGGCGAGGTCTATCTGGTCACCGATCTGCTTGGGGTGAATCTCGCTCAGGCTGGCGGCATCGGCACCCTCCAATCGTCCCCGGCAAACGGCAGCTTCCAGGTCCTGGTCATCGGCAACTGATGCAAATGCCTCCCCTGCATGAAATTTCAGAAATTTCTCGACCCGGCGGGTGCAAACTAGACGTATGCTCGATTTCCCTCATCAGCCGGATCTCCCCACCCTGCTGCTCATTGACGACGACATGGTCAGCCGGGAAGTGATGGCCACGGTTCTCACCATGACTGGCTACACGATGCACACAGCCCCAAGCGGCGAGGCATCGCTGGAGCTGCTCGACAGCGGCAGTTGCGTTCCCGCCGCCATCCTGATGGATGCCCAGATGCCCGGCCTCAGCGGAACCCGCCTCATCGAGGAACTTCGCGCGCGCTCCACAGCCCGTATCGTTGCCATCAGCGCCAGCAAAGTTCCGGACGATGTGGTCGCCGCCTGCGACGGATTCCTGCTCAAGCCCTTTGCCGCTGATGCCGTTCAGAGGCTCCTCGAAGGGCAACCGCCGCAGGCCGCTCCCACCGCCGCGCCAGTTGTCGCCACGGAACCCTTCCTGGACCCCGGCGCCCCCGTCGTCAAGGCGGAGACCCTGGCCCAGCTTCGCGACATGATGCCCGAAACCGCCGTCAAGGAAATTTACGCCGCCATCGTTGCCGATCTTTACAAGCGTCTGACCGCGCTTGAGGCCGCCATCGCCAAAGACGACGCCGCGGAGGTCCGTCGCATCGGCCACTCCATCAAAGGCGGCTGCGGCATGGCCGGCGCCTTGCAGGCTGCCCGCCTGGGCGCTTTGCTCCAGTCCGGCGCCATCGAGCTCGTTTCCAACCGTAACCAATTGGATAACAGCACCGCCATGCTCGCCGATTTGCGCGCCGCCGCACGAAACCTGGAGAGTATGCTTGAGCAAGAATTCCCTGCTTAGGGATTGCCTGTTCCAAAGCCCTTGGCCGAGTTTTTTCTTCGTCGCCCAGGGGTCCGGCCCGGCATCGGGAGGCTAGCCGCTCACGTGCAAGATCCCATCCGAATCGTACTAGCGGACGATCATCCGGTCGTCCGAATCGGTGTTCGCAACATGCTCACCGCAAAGGACGGCTTTGAGGTCGTGGGCGAAGCCAACGACGGCGACGAAGCCATCACCAACACCCTCGAGTTGGAGCCCGATATTCTGCTCCTCGATGTGCAGATGCCCCGGCTCCCAGGCCTTGAGGCTATGCGCGCCATCATGGCTGGTACGCCCACGGTCAAGATTCTGCTCCTCACCTCCACCATCACCACCCAGCAGATTATTGAGGCTTTGCACATTGGCGCACGCGGCATCGTGCTCAAAGACGCCCTCGTCGGCCACCTGCAAACCGCCATTCGCACCGTCTACTCCGGCGACTACTGGATCGGCGGCAAGCGCGTCATCAACCTGGTCTCCGCGCTGCACGATTTAATGCAGCAGGCCCAGGTGCCGCAGCGCAAGACCTACGGCCTCACCCCCCGCGAGCTTGAAGTCGTCGGCACCATCGTTGAAGGTTGCAGCAACCGCGACATCGCCAAGCAGTTCAACCTCAGCGAAGAGACCGTCAAGCGCCACCTCTCCAACATCTTTGACAAGACCGGCGTTTCCACGCGCCTCGAACTAGCCCTCTTCGCCATCGCCCACCAACTCGTCGCCCCGCCATAAAGACGCATACGGTTAGAGCATTTTCAACTCAAGTGTTAACACGTCGGCTG
>PLFY01000171.1:7195-23739 GCA_003138365.1 Acidobacteriaceae bacterium | reverse complement strand
CTTCATCCGGTCACGGACCTAGTACTGCGGGCCGATGGCGCTGCACGAAATCAATCCGCGTCTGCATGCAGGTTTGGTGTCGTACTGAAACACAGGTTGACCATTCGACGCCATTTTGCTAAGCTTGCACTCGTAAGCTTTGGTATGACCGCTGCTTGCAAGTCCCCAAAGCGATGGATGCATGAAAAGGCCGCCAACAGGCGGCTTTTTCCATTGTGGCATGAGGGGGTTGTGCAATGAACATTGCTTTCCTGGGATTGGGCAAAATGGGCACGCCCATGGCGCGGCGTCTGATGGCCGCCGGCAACGAACTGACGGTCTGGAACCGCAACCCCGAACGTGCCCACGCATTGCAAGGCGCGCAGGTCGCGTCCTCCCCAGCCGAAGCCGCACGCACCGCCGAAGTCGTCCTGACCAGCCTCTTCGACGATGCCGCCAACGAACAAGTCCTCTTCGGTCCCGAAGGCGTTCTTGACGCCCTTCAGCCCGGCGCCCTCCACATCTCGCTCTCCACCATCAGCGTCGATCTCTGTGACCGCCTGACCGCCGAGCACGCCCGCCGCAAACAGCTCTTTGTCGCCGCCCCAGTCTTCGGCCGCCCCAACGTAGCCGGGGAAGGCCGCCTGTGGATTGTCGCCGCCGGCGCTGACGACGCCATCGCCCAAGCGCGTCCGCTCCTCGAATCCCTCTCCCGCGGCATCTCCGTCATCGGACGCGAGCCCCGCCAGGCGCACGCCCTCAAGCTGGGCGGAAACTTCCTCATCAGCGCCATGATCCACTCCCTCGCCGAATCCTTCGTCTATGCCCACGCCCAGGGCATAGACCCCGCGGCCTTCCTCGAAACCGTCAACAGCGCGCTCTTCCAGTCCCCGTTCTACGCGGCCTACGGCCAGGTCATGCTCCACCCCCCGGAGCACCCCGGCGCAACCATCGAGCTGGGTGCAAAAGACCTCCGCTTGCTTCAAGAAGCCGCCGCCGGCCGCCACACCAGCCTCAGCCTCGCCGGCAACCTCGCTCAAATCTTTGCCCAGGCCCGGCAATCCGGCCTCGGCGATGAGGACTGGGCCGTAGGCCAGTACCGCATGGCCCAGCGGCGAGGCGTGCTTGAGGGTTGATTTAGAGCGCTGTGCTCCACAGCACTTTTGCTCCGCCCAGTTGTTGGGTAGGATAGAAACATGAATCTCAAGGGAAAAATCGTCTTTATCACCGGAGCCAGCTCCGGCATTGGCGCGGCCACGGCTCTTGCCTTCGCAGCGGCGGGCGCGCGGCTCCTGCTCGCGGCCCGGCGCGCGGGCAAACTCGCCCAGATCGCTTCACTCGCCCTCGAGCGTGGAGCCGCCGCCGTGCACTCCATCGACCTGGACGTCCGCGATCACCGCGCCGTCCAGAACGCCATTGACACGCTTCCGCCCGAGTGGGCCGAGATTGACGTCCTGGTCAACAACGCCGGACTCAGCCGTGGCCTGGAAAAGCTCTATATGGGCAAAATTGAAGACTGGGACGAGATGATCGACACCAACGTCAAAGGCCTGCTCTACGTCACCCGCGCCGTTGTGCCCGGCATGGTGGTGCGCGGCCATGGCCACGTGGTCAACCTTGGTTCCACCGCCGGCGAACTCCCCTATCCCAATGGCGCCGTCTATTGCGCCAGCAAGGCTGCCGAGCACTCCATCAACGACGGACTCCGCCAGGACCTGCTGGGAACCCCGGTCCGCGTCACCAGCATCGAACCCGGAATGGTGGAAACCGATTTCAGCCTGGTCCGCTTTCGCGGCGATGCGGAACGGGCTGCCAAAGTCTACAAGGGGGTAACTCCGCTCACGCCGGAAGACGTCGCCGATGCCATCCTATGGGCCGCCAGCCGTCCGCCCCATGTGAACATCGCACAAGTGGTGCTCACCACCATCGACCAGGCCAACTCCCTGCTCTTTAACCGTCAGCCATAGCCGGCGGTTGTGCCCCGTTGCTTTCAAAAGGGCGTGGCTTCGGCCCCGAGGGAATGCCTCCAGGCAGCCAAACCTTAGCCCATCGCCTGGATCTGCCCTTCAATCTGGGTCAGCGCGGCCTCCAGGGCGGTACGCCGGGCCGGATTCGAGGTCCGCTGCGAAAGAATATTCTCTCGTTGCAGGTTGAGCGCTTGTCTTTGGCGCTCAATCTCGGCATGACGCTGTTGGGCCAGCCGTCGCGCGTCTTCACTTACAAAGCTGGCGCCGGGGTCAACCTCCGGTTGCTCCAATGTATTTGCCATCTGAATCCTCCAGGGATTTACTTTCTTGATCCACGAGACCTATCTTTATTCTACGAGGGTTTAGCCGGTGTGCGCTGCCCTGATTGAGAATCGCCCTGAAGATCGTCGTCTCTTGAAAGAGGTAGAATTTCTCATGCGAGCTTGGCAGATTTCGTCGTTTGGTATTGATTCTTTGGAGTTTGTGGAGCGGCCAACCCCCTCGCCAGACCCCGGTGAAGTGCTGGTCAAGGTCCGTGCGATTTCCTTCAACTATCGCGATTTGTTGATGGTCAAAGGGCTCTACAACCCAAAATTGAAGTTTCCCCGCGTTCCATGCTCCGACGGCGCCGGAGAAGTGGTGGAGGTCGGCGAAGGCGTCACCGCCTGGAAGCCCGGTGACCGCGTAGCCCCCATCTTCATGCAAAACTGGCTCGACGGCGCCCTCACCCCAGCCAAGGCGAGGGGTGCGCTCGGCGGCGACATCGACGGCGTGTTGGCCGAGTACATCGTGCTCAATGAAGCCGGCCTGGTGCGCATTCCCCAGCACCTCAGCTTTCAGGAAGCGGCCACGCTGCCCTGCGCCGCCGTCACCGCATGGAACGCCCTGGCTGCCGGCAATCTGCAGCCCGGAGCCACGGTCCTGGTCCAGGGTACAGGAGGCGTCTCCATCTTTGCCCTCCAGCTTGCCCGCCTTCGTGGTGCGCGCGTGCTCGGCATCTCCTCGAGCGACGACAAGCTCAAACGCGCCGCCTCTCTGGGCCTGGACGCCGGCCTCAACTACTCCGACAACCCCGACTGGGACCGATGGGCCCTCGAAGAGACCGCCGGCGAAGGCGTTGACATGGTGGTCGAAGTGGGCGGCATCGCCACCCTCCCCCGCTCCATCAAGTCCATTCGCATTGGCGGAACCATCGCCCAGGTTGGCATCCTCTCCGGCCCCGCCGACCTCGCTGCCAACATTCCCTTCCCCATTCCCTCCATCCTCCACAAACAAGCCCGCCTCCACGGAATTTACGTCGGCTCGCGCAAGGACTTCGAAGACATGAACAAAGCCATCGCCCTCACCCAACTCCGGCCCATCGGCGAAAACTTCCACTGGTCCCAGGCCCGCGAGGCGCTCACCCGCATGGAAGAAGCCAGCCACTTCGGCAAGCTGGTCCTCACCGTCGCCTGACGGCATCTTTTCTGACAGTGCAGAGTTCTGGGTGCCCCATCCTCGCCACGTCTTTGTGGCTAGTGTGGGATAGCATGAGGTCCGCAATGCGGGAACAATGAACAATGCCTTCCCAGGGAAAGGCCCCATCCATGCGTACCGTCTATCATCGTGCTCTTCTTGGCATCGCCTCACTCCTATTCCCTTCCAGCATCGTCTTCGCCCAGGCCCCCGCCGCCATGCCGCCGGCCCAAAACGGCCTTGCCAACTCCGGAATGGGCGATGCACAATTCAGCATCTCGCTTTTGACGGTTTTTTATCCCCATCCCCGTGAAGACCATCCAAACTTGATGTTGGAAGACCGCTCCAGCAACGGCGAGTTCCCCGTCAATGCGGAAGACAACGAGGCGCGCAATGTCTGAAATCCCTGCCGCAACATTTTCCACTGGCGGATCGCTCAAGGACCAGAAAACCGACTTGAGTGTCCAGGCTCTGGCCCACTCCTTCCTCGACAACCTCTTCTTTGTGCAGGGCAGGTCCCTCGAGCGCGCCACCGTCAACGACCTTTACATGGCTCTTGCCCACACCGTGCGCGATCGTCTCGTCGAGCGTTGGATCTCCACCGTCAAGAACTATCGCACCCAGGATGTGCGCGTGGTCTGTTACCTCTCGGCCGAGTTCCTTACCGGACCCCATCTGGCCAACAACCTCATCAACCTGGGCATCTATGACGAGACTGAGCAGGCCATGCGCACGCTCGGCCTCGATCTCAACGTCCTCATCGAGCAGGAAGAAGAGCCCGGCCTGGGCAACGGCGGCCTCGGACGCCTTGCCTCCTGCTTCATGGATTCACTCGCCACCCTCGATGTTCCCGCCATTGGCTACGGCATTCGCTACGAATATGGAATCTTCAACCAGCAGATCCGCGACGGCTGGCAGATCGAGACCACTGACAAATGGTTGCGCCTCGGCAATCCCTGGGCCCTTGAACGCCCCGAAGATGCATTCGAGGTAAAGATGGGCGGCCGCACCGAAAGACACACCGATGCCAATGGCCGCATGCGCGTGCTGTGGATTCCGCAACGAGTGGTGCGCGGCGTCCCCCACGACACGCCCATCCTCGGCTACCGCACCAACACCGCAAACACCATGCGCCTCTGGTCCGCTCAGGCCGTCGAGTCCTTCGATTTCGGAACCTTCAACACCGGCGACTTCTTCGGCGCCGTGGCCGACAAGGTCTCTTCTGAGAACATCTCCAAGATCCTCTATCCCAACGACGAGGGCTTTCAAGGCAAACAGCTCCGCCTCGCCCAGCAGTTCTTCTTCGTCTCCTGCTCGCTGCAGCACATTCTGCAAATTCAGATCAATGAGAACCGTCCCCTGGTCGAGCTGCATCGCAACTTCGCGATTCAGATGAACGACACCCATCCCGCCATCTCCGTCGCCGAGCTGATGCGCCTCCTCGTCGATGAGCACGCCATGGAGTGGGACGCGGCCTGGAGCGTCACCCAGCATACCCTCGGTTACACCAACCACACCCTCATGCCGGAGGCCCTCGAGCAGTGGCCGCGCTCCCTCTTCGATTCGCTGCTCCCTCGCCATCTTGAGATCGTCGACGAAATCAATCGCCGCCACCTCGACGACGTGCGAAAAAAGTTCCCTGGGGACGGCGAGCGCGCTCAACGCTTATCCCTCATCGATGAAAGCGGCGACAAATTCGTGCGCATGGCCCATCTGGCCGCGCTTGGCAGCCATGCCATCAATGGCGTGGCCGCGCTCCACACTGAGCTGCTTAAAACCAACGTCCTGCGCGATTTTTACGAACTCACTCCTGAAAAATTCTCCAACAAGACCAACGGCGTCACGCCCCGCCGCTGGATGGTCCTCGCCAATCCCGGCCTCGCCCGGCTCCTCACGGCGCGCCTCGGCGCCGGATGGATTCGCGATCTTGAGAAGCTTCGCCGCCTCGAGCCCATCGTCTCCGACCGCGAACTCCGCGACGAATGGAGAGCCATCAAGCTCGGCAACAAGGTTGCGCTCTCCAATTACATGCACGAGCGCCTCGGCATCGTCGCCGATCCGCAATCCATGTTTGACGTGCTGGTCAAAAGGCTCCATGAATACAAGAGGCAGCACCTGCAGATTCTGCATATCCTGACGCTCTACAAGCGCATCCAGCGCGACCCGGACGAGGAAGTCGTTCCCCGCACGTTCGTCTTCGGCGGCAAAGCCGCGCCCGGCTATCGCATGGCAAAGCTCATCATCAAACTCATCCATTCCGCGGGTGAGGTCATCAACGCCGATCCCAGGGTGCGGGGAAGGCTCAAGGTCGTCTTTCTGCCCGATTACAACGTCAAACTGGGTCAGAGAGTCTACCCCGCCGCCGACTTGTCTGAACAAATCTCTCTNNGGCACTCTCGACGGCGCTAACATCGAGATACGCGAGGAAGTCGGCGCGGAGAACTTCTTCCTCTTCGGACTTACCGCCCCCGAGGTCGAGCGGCGGAAGCGCGAGGGATACAATCCCCGCGCAATCTACGACTCCAACGCCAACCTGCGCCAAGTGCTCGACGCTCTTTCCAGCGGCGAATTCTCCCACGGCGACAAGTCTCTCTTCGAGCCCCTGGTAAGCTCCCTGCTCCATGGCGACGACTACATGCTGCTGGCCGATTATCAGTCCTACATCGACTGCCAGGATCGCGTGAGCCAGGCATACAAGAACCAGGACGACTGGACCCGAATGTCGATCCTCAACGTAGCCCGCATCGGCAAGTTTTCCTCCGACCGCTCCATCCGCGACTACTGCGCCGACATCTGGAAGACCTGGCCCGTGAAGATCCAGTTGTAGCCAACGGGGCCGTCGATCTTGCAGCGGCTCCGGGCTATGGTTCGAAACCTGAGTTCAATGTGGGGCTACGAAGGTTGCGGAAAAACTCGTTCGGGCGGTAGGCCCGGGATTTATCCCTGGCATAAGATCAACAGAATCAATGCGGGCTTCACAGGCTGCGGAAAAACTCATTCCGGGGCGCAGGAAGCGTCAGGGCACGACTTTAGTCGTGCCGTAAGTGCCGCACAATCAATGCGGGCTTCAGCCCCTGAGGTATGCTTTTCGCCGCTTTTAACCCCGTACAGGCCTTTTTTCGCAGCCTGTACGGGCCCGGTACAACACTCACCGCAGTTGCTTGGCCGCCTTTGATGTACTCCGTGGCGTGACCGAACCAGGAGGTTTCCCGGGGCTGCGCTCGGTGAATTGATCGTGCAAAACCACATTCAGCAGCGACCTATGAACCCGAATGCGGCCGTTGTATTCGATCAAGCCAAGCTTGCGAAAGCGATTCATGAAGAAGCTCACGCGGGAGCGGGTGGTGCCGATCATCTCCGCCAAGGTCTCCTGCGAGATCTTGGGAATGTATTGTTCCGGTTCACCCGGCTTGCCGAATTCCGCCATCAGCAGCAGAATCCTCGCCAGCCGCTTTTCGCTCGAGTTGAAGAGCTGATCCACCAGATCGGCCTGGATGCGCATGCTGCGTTCCAGCAGAAACTTCATAAACAGCTCGGAAAAGCTATGTTCCTCGTGCATCACGCGGGCCATCTCGTCCCGCCCTATTTTCAGCGCGGTGCAGTCGGTAATGGCAGTGGCCGTGGACAAACGCAGTCCCGCCATGGCCGCAAGCGCCCCCTCTCCCACAAATTCACCTGAGGAGACCAGCGTGATGGTAGCTTCCTTCCCGGCGGCGGAAACCACCGTGACTTTTGCGCGGCCCTTCTGAAGATAAAAAACCGAGTCCGCTGGATCTCCCTGGGAAAAGAAGGCCTCCTTCGGCGCCAATTGAACCATTCTTCGCCCCAGGCCAGCGCTCGCCAGGAAGGCGGCGGCATCGAATTCGAGCTTTTCAAGTTGAACCATTGAAGGGCCTCCTTTCGGTTGCGGCCTTTGCAGGATGACCGCAGGAGGGATGCGCGACCGCATTGCCATCAGGTTAACAAGGCCGCTGCGCCATGAGCAAAGGATCATCTGCTGCAAGCGGGGCCTTGGAATGCCGGTTGTTCCTCTTTCCGCCAAGCATCCCTGGAGCCCTGTTCGGCTGCACACTTGAAGCCAAACTCTTGCACATAAGATACCCGCGGCGGGGGCAATCTGTCCAATTGTGCACACCTTTCCGGAATTATTTCAAGTACTTTCTATTACGTGACGCCAAAATGGAGTCTGATGAAGCCCGCCGGGAGCCTCTCCACCAAAGCAATCGGCATGAGATTATTATGGCGGTAGATCCATCCCCTCAAGGCGAGAGGCGAAGCATGCATAGGAAAGGATCCGATGCTTCCTCCAAAAAAGACGCGTGATTTGGCCCGCAGCCTCGTTGCTTGCGAGGCCAATGCCAGTACGTCCTCCCCGCAAACCGAACCTGCAACTGTGCGCGTCTATGAGAGGCTGCGCCGGCAACTCGCCGCACCCGTGGGAGTTGACGGTTTTCAGGTGCTCGCCTCTCGTGCTTTGGCTCTGGCCAAGTCGGAATCTCCCCGGCTCAGCGGGGTGAAAGTTACGGCGAATGGGGACTTGCGCGGTCTTGGAGAGGTTGCATCTCAAACGGACGCGGAGGAGGACGGCGAGGTTGGAGTCATTCTGATTGCGCAACTACTCGGGCTGTTCCTTACCTTCCTTGGCGAGGCGACAACGCTGCGTTTGATAGAAGATTTACGCCTTCAGGTTGACGTCAGGGCAGAGTCGGCCGCGACCACCGCGGGCACGAAAGGCTCGACGGCCGATGGACCGGCA
Source organism: Acidobacteriaceae bacterium (assembly GCA_003138365.1). GTDB lineage: Bacteria > Acidobacteriota > Terriglobia > Terriglobales > Acidobacteriaceae > Telmatobacter. The sequence goes on along the minus strand of PLFY01000171.1, from coordinate 15,582 downwards.
ATGGCTGCGGCTTTCGAGGACCTTCTGCGAGAAATTGACCAGTTGAGGAGCGTGAGCGAACGTATTGAAACCCTGGCGGACAAACATCCCGGCATGGAAGATGGACTGGTGAGCGTTGCGGGAAACATTCGTAGTATTGCTACGGTTTTGGACGTTTTTACACTCATCAAAAGCAAGGCTGGCGGCTCGCAAGAAGACGCGCCGCTGCCGCAAACGAATGGCTATGTGAATTGAGTTCCGCCGGCGCTGCCTCCACAGCCTCACCTTGCAGCCCTGGATGGGGAACACCCAAACCGAGGGGCGCATCAAGAAAAGACGGAATCGTCTCCCTGGCCCTGCCACGAAGCATCTAACGGATATCGGAATCTTTCCCCTGGAGCGATGCGGAGTTGAATACGATGGCTCCCCCAGAAATGCGAGATTTGGCCCGGCGTCTTCTTACTTGCGAAGACCTTGCGGGCAACACTTCCGAGCCAATCGAGTCTGCGACCCTTCGCGTCTATGAGAAGCTGCGCCAGAGCCTTAGCGTATTTGCCGGATCTGCCGGTTTTCAGTCGCTCGCCTCGCGTGCTTTGGCGCTGGCCAGGTCGGAAGCTCCCAGTCTAAGCGCGGCCCGGGTCTCTGCCGATGGATCTTTACAGGGCCTGGGCGAGTTTGAACCTCAAATCGACATCGACAAGGTTGGGGCTGGCGAGTATCCGGCCGGCGAGGGAGGAATCATTCTCATCGCCCGCTTGCTCGGCCTGCTTCTTATCTTCCTTGGCGAAACTTTAACGTTAAACCTGCTGCGGAATGCGTGGCCGGGTGCATCCCTTGACGATCTCAATCCAGGGAACAGGAGAAAAGTGTGAGCACACAAGATAGAGTGACGATCAACAAACTACCCACCGGAGTTCCGGGCCTCGACGAAATAGTGGGCGGCGGTTTGCCCGAATTCTCGTTCAACATCATCGCGGGCGCGCCTGGGAGCGGGAAGACGACGCTGGCGCACCAGTTCGTCTTTGCCAATGCCACCCCGGAGCGTCCTGCTCTCTATTTCACGGTCCTCGGCGAATCTGCCATAAAAATGCTGCGATACCAGCAACAGTACACGTTCTTCGATCCGGCCAAGCTGCCTGACTCCATTCGCTTTATCAACCTGAGCCAGGTTGTCTTGGAGCAGGACCTGGGCGCAGTTTTGAGGGAGATTACCGATGAAGTTGAAAAGGCTAACCCCGCCGTCGTGGTTGTGGACTCCTTCCGCACCATGGTTCGGAAGCCGCAAAGCGACATGGAACTGCAATCTTTCATTCAACGGTTAGCCCTGTTTCTGGCTAGTTGGCAAGCTACTACTTTCTTGATCGGTGAATATGCGGAGGACGAATTACGCGACAATCCCATATTTACCGTCGCCGATGGGCTGTTCTGGCTGCGCCAAACGCCGGAGCGAAATTCAATCGTACGGAAGTTGCAGATTATAAAACTGCGCGGTCAGGACTCCGTGCCGGGGCTGCACACATTCCGCATAACCGATGCCGGAGTGCAAGCCTTTTCGCGAACGTTTGGGTTGACCGGACACCTGAAAGATCCGCCCAGCCATAGGCGCCTTTGCTTCGGTATTCCGGAGTTGGACAAGATGCTGGGTGGGGGCGTTCGCGAAGGCGATAGTGTCCTCGTGGCAGGGTCTTCGGGAACTGGGAAATCGGTGCTGGCAACCCAATTCATTGCCGAAGGCATACGCCAGGGGGAGCCCGGAATCGTGGCGGTCTTTGAAGAACGCCCGCAAGCGTATGCGGAGCGGGCCTCCACTCTAGGTCTGGATCTGGATACGCCGCAGAAAGACGGGAATCTCACCATCCTCTATCTCCGTCCCCTCGATCTCTCGGTGGATGAGACCATGCACTCGATCCTCGACGCAGTGCAGAAGATTGGCGCCAAGCGCCTGGTAATCGATTCGCTGGCGGGCTTTGAGATGGCTCTGTCGCCCGGCTTCCGCGCCGACTTTCGCGAATCGCTCTACCGCATGATCTTCGCTTTGACAGGAATCGGAGTGACGATTCTCAGCACCGTTGAGGTGGATGAGTCTTTCACCGAATTCCCGTTCAGCACCTACTCAATTTCTTTCCTCACCGACGACATCATCCGGCTGAGATACGTATCCATCGATGGCCAGCTTCGCAAGATTATGGTGGTGATCAAGATGCGGGGCGGAAATCACGCCAAGGATATTCGCGAGTACGAAATCACGTCCAAGGGCGTGGTGATCCTCGGCAAACGCCTCACAAACTATCAGGGCCTTATCAGCGGAATTCCCAGGCATTCGAACCGATCCGAACCGCAGGAAGAGCCCGCAGAGGAGCCGCGAATCGGGAGTAAGACCTAAAGAGCCTCCGGCCAGATTCATCTGCTCACCTGCTTTGAAAGGGCCCGGTTTCCCAGTGTCGATTTTGAGACCTGGGAAACCACGAAGCCAGTTCCGCACCGACAGAAGCCCATCGACTGAAGCGCTTCAGGCAAGCCTGTACGCAATGGTCTCGTCCAGAATCTCCCGCACGGTCAACGGCACAATCACAATGTGCTCGCTCTTGAAGAATCGGTTGATCTCAGCGATTGCATCGCCGCTGAAGTCGAAGCCTACAAAGAACCCCTTCTTCCGCTTCGTCCGAATCATGGCAGCTTCGAACTTGTCGATGTCGGGCCGGCCCACCTTATCCATCTGCTTCACCTGGATTGGATACCAATCATCCATGAAGTCAAGCTGTCCAGCGTCCTTCCCGGCAGCGGCCGGCTCAGAGCCAACGGGATAGATGCGCCCGTCGATGCCCATGTCGCCCACCTGCGTCTTGTTCGGGATGCCGCCCAGCGCGATGACGGCCCAATTCTCGAACTCGAAGGGCGGAATGGTCCGCAACTGTTTTTCAGTCCACGGCAGGTCGCGGACAACGAACCCTTTTCCATGGAGCCAAAAGTTCTCGTCCTCGCGCAACCTGCAAACATCCTTCAGCCGCTTTGCCATCACCCGGCAAGCTGTGGGAGAAATGTCGATTCCAATCCATTGACGGCTCAGGGTCTGCGCGGCGACCAATGCGGTTCCGCACCCGCAAAAGGCATCCAGAACTATGTCGTTTGGTCTGGATGAGATTTCGAGGATGCGTTCAAGCAACTTCAAGGGCTTCTGCGTTGGGTACCCTAGGCGCTCTATGTCATGGCTCTGAATCGGCTTGATGTCATCCCACACGGAGCTGACCGGCACTCCCTGGCCTTCATCCAGATATCGCTTAAAGCGGGGCACAGCTCCCGGTTTTGTCTGAACAATCAGCCCTTTTTCGTACAGCTCCTGCATACTCTCGCGGCTGAACCGCCAATACCTGGTCACGCCTAGAAACTCATAGTGCGGATTCCCCTTCGATGGCGAGGAACCACCCGGAGCGCCCAAGTCTCCAAGCTGGTATCGGCGCCCCGTGCCCGGCTCCACATGTTTATAGAATTTCTCGAGGTAGTCTTCATCGTATGGCCGGTACAAGTGCTTGAAGTAGTAGTCACCGTCCCCTCCACCGTAGAGAAACAACGTGTCGTGAATCCGGCCCAAATGTTTGGACCCCTGCTTGGCGTCGTTGTGCGCTGACTGTCGCTTCCAAACGATCTCGTTGATGAAGTTCCCTTCCCCGAAAATCTGATCGAGCATCACCTTGACGTAATGGCTGGCGTGCCAGTCGCAGTGATAGTAAAAGCTGCCGGTCTTCTTGAGAACCCGCGCCAACTCCACGCATCGCGGCCGCATGAACTCGATATACGCTCGCGTGGATTCGTGGCGATCCTCAAAGGAACGCTTCTCCTTCGTCTCGCCCCAGAAAATCTCGTAGGTACGGTTGGAGTTGAAGGGAGGGTCGATATAAATAAGGTCGATGCAGGCATCGGGCAGCTTTTTCAGTTGCTCCAGATTGTCGCCGCAGTAGACGACCCGCGTGTCGAGAAGTGACGAAGGCTTGGCCATTGATACGAACAGCTTACAACCTTTCGCGCCAGTTTTATGCAAAAGGCGGGAAGGGTCCCTGTTCCCGGCCCCTGATGTAATCTTAAGTACGAACGCAACTCCCTCCCCGGAGCCGGGTGAACCTCTTGATCGTCGAAATTGAAGCGCTTACCAAGATCTACGAGTCCAAGCTCCGCGTCGTGGCCTTGGACGGCATCGACCTGGAGCTGAAGCAGGGAGAAATCTTCGGCCTCCTCGGCCCCAACGGCGCAGGTAAGACCACTACCATCAGCATTTCCACCACCCGCACGCTGCCCACAAGCGGCACCGTCCGCATCGCCGGAATCGACGTGGTCAAGCACCCTGCCCACGCCCGCCGTCACATTGGCGTGGTGCCCCAGTTCAACACCCTCGACCGCTCCCTCACCGTGTATGAGAACCTCTACTTCCACTGCCGCTACTTCGGCTTTTCCCACTCCCAGGCCAAGTCTCGCGCCCTTGAACTCCTCGCCCAGTTCCTCCTGACTGAGCGCAAAAGCATGGTCCCGGCGCAGCTCTCCGGCGGCCTCGCCCAGCGTGTGCAAATCGCTCGTGCCATTGCACATAGGCCCACTGTGCTGTTCCTCGACGAGCCCTCAGCCGGCCTTGACCCGCAGAGCCGCATGGCCATGTGGACGGCCGTGGCCGACCTGCGCAAGGAAGGCATTACGGTGCTCCTGACCACCCACTACATGGAAGAAGCCGACTCGCTCTCTGACCGGGTGGCCATCATCGACTATGGCCGCGTGCTGGCGCTAGGGTCCCCTGAAAAGCTCAAGTCCACCTTTGGCGCGCAGACCATCTTCGACCTCAAACTCAAGTCGCATGAAGGACTAGAGCCGGTAGTCGCCACGCTGAAGGCGCGCCCGGATGTGACCAGCGCCGAAGTGACCCCGGACGGTCTTCGCGTGATCGCCGCCAGCTCTGACGGGCTGCTCCCCGATCTGGTGCAGGCTGGGTCCCGCTTTGGCCTGCGCGACCTGGCCATCACCGAGCCCAGCCTTGAGACCGTCTTCATCAAACTCACAGGGAGGGACTTACGTGAATAGCGCGGGAAAAGCGGGGACCGGAAATCGGAGATCGGAGATCGGCGGCTCGGGGATTGTTCTCAAATCCTTCCTGGGCCTGTTCTTGCGCGATCTGCGCGTATTGTTCCGCGAGTTCCATGTATTTCTTGCGCGCGTGGGAATGCAGCCGCTGCTGTTCCTGTTTGTCTTCACCTTCATCCTGCCCCGCATGGGCGGCGCCAACCCCATGGCGGCCGGTGCGGGAATCAATTTTGGAACCATCCTCTTGCCGGGGCTCATGGCCGTGGCCATCATGTTCTCCGGCATTGCCGCCGTGGCGCTGCCCTTGTCGCAGGAGTTCGGCATCACGCGCGAAATCGACGACCGCGTGATGTGCCCGCTGCCTTTATGGGCTGTCGCTCTGGAAAAGGTCTGCTTCAGCGCCATGCAGAGCATCATCGCCGCCCTGCTGGTGATTCCCATGGCCTATTACGTCCCGGCCATTCCCGTTCGCGTCCATGTGGCAAACTGGTTTCTGCTGGTCCTGGTGCTGATCCTCTCCAGCCTGCTGACCGGGGCTCTGGGGCTGGTGATTGGGTCCACCGTGAACCCCCGCCAGATCGGCCTGGTGTTCTCCATCCTCGTGGTTCCGATTACTTTTTTGGGATGCGTTTACTATCCTTGGGCGTACCTGGGCAAAATTCGCTGGCTGCAGATAGCCGTGTTGTTCAATCCCATCGTCTACATGAGTGAGGGCCTGCGCGCCTCTGTCACTCCAGCGATTGCCCACATGCCGTGGTGGGCTATCTTGCTCGCGCTCGTATTTTTCACCGCGGCTCTGGGCCGTTGGGGCTTGCGCGGATTTTTGGGAAGAGTGCTCTCGTAAATTGAAACCGTTCATGGGACGTGCGGGCCGGAGTGCAACTTTGGCGAATCGCGAGGGTCTAATGGTTCAGAGCCCAGGAAAGCACCGGAGACATTGCTGCAAATAGCTCAAGTCACGCGAGACGGCTCAATCCCCCACGCGAATTCACAGGAATCGCGCGGGCCGCTATTGCTCGTTCGGATTTTGCCGCTTAGGACGCTTGCGATTCTTTTGGCTCCGGCCCTGCTCGTGCTGGCCGGTTGCACAGCCGGACACGTTACCGCCGACCCCAGCAATGGCAGCTTCTCCATCTCCCCCGGCGTCGGCGCCATTGACACCAACTGCACCGGCTGCAACGCAACCAGCACGAAGGGCACATCCGTGGAGCAGTTCACCGCGACGCTCACCGGCGGAGGCGCGGCGCCGGTGACCTGGTCAGTCTCTGGCGGCGACGCGAACAGCGGCCCCGGCACAATCACCTCCGCCGGCCAGTACACCCCCCCTCCCTACCTCACCAACGACCGAGTGGCAGTGCTGGTGACTGCAACACTGAACTCGACCACCGCCGCAACCGCGGTTCTGACCGTTGCGCCGGGGTTCCTGCAGCCACTCGCGCCGGAGAATGCCGCTCTGGGCGCCAACGGGCAATTGACCATTACCGGCTACTTGGCTGAAGCGGGCGGCTACACCAGCATCAACTACGCACTTTCGAACTCCGCCACTGGCTCCACAGGCGGTCAGGGTTCGTTGGGCGCGACGAACTGCACGCGCAGTGGCCAGATCTTTACGTACTGCACGGTCGCCTACGCGGCGCCGGCTTCGGTCTCGGCCACCGGCGCAACTTACATTGTGGCCACGGTGGGAACCTCGACTTCAACGGCCGCCACCGAAGTGCTGCTGAATACGGCTGGCGTTTCGAGCAATCCCGCCGCCCACCAGGCGCAATCGTCCACGCCCGTCCCGCTGGGCAGTTCGGGCGGCAACAACAACGACTACGACACACTGGGAAACCAGATTGTGGACTGCTGCAGCGGAACGCTGGGATCGCTGATTCAGGACAGCGGCAGCCACCAGTACATTTTGAGCAACAATCATGTGCTGGCGCGCAGCGACCATGCCAGCGTGGGCGACACCATCATCCAGCCGGGCCTGATTGACAACGACTGCACGCCCAACGGCGAAGGCGCCGGTACCACGCCCGTGGGTTCCCTGACCGGCTGGCTTGCGCTCAGCTCGCACGCAACCAATGCCGACGCGGCCATCGCCCAGGTCGACTCCGGCGCCGTAAACGCGACCGGCGGCATTCTTGAACTGGGCGCAAGGCAGGCCGACGGCTCGCTGGCCACAGCGCCTCCCGGAGTCTCCTCGACCGGCGGCAAGGGCGAGGCCGCGACTCTCAGTCTGGTGGTCGCCAAGAGCGGGCGGACTACGGGGTTAACGTGTGCCGGCGTCTCGGCGCTCAACCTGGACGTAACCGTCGATTACTACCTGGACTGTGCTGAAACCAAGCCCTATCTGACCAAGACCTACACCAACCAAGTGGCCATCAGCGGCAACCAATTCAGCGATGCGGGCGACTCCGGATCGCTGGTGGTCGATACCGCCAATGCCGAGCCGGTGGGCCTGTTCTTTGCCGGCGGCACAGACGCATCCGGCGTCAGCCAGGGCGTGGCCAACCCCGCCACCGATGTGCTGAGTGAGCTGAGCGCGCAGGTAGGCGGGGGAACATCGTATACCTTTGTGGGCGCTGCGGATCACCCTGTGAGTTGCTTGAACTACGGCGACAACACAGTAGCCGCGGCGCAGGCCCGCATGCTCTCCGACGCGGAGATCGGGCGCGCTCAGCAGGCCCTCGCCCAGGCCCGGATGCTGGTAAATCCGTCAGCGGGAATTTTGGGCGTGGCCACCGGCAAGAGCAGCGACCATCCCGGCGAGGGTGCTGTCCTTATCTACGTGGATGAGAGCATGAGCGTGAATGCTCCCGCGACGGTGGACGGCGTTCGCACTGTCCTGATTCCTACCAATGCCCGTGCGGTTCAAATCGGCTCAGCGCCGCAAACTGCTTTGGAATCCGGCTCAGTCGTCCCCGCCTTGACGGCTGCGGTTCTCAGTCCCGCGGTAGCCATCAAGCAGCAGGTTGCACACATCCTGATGCAGCGGAATCCCGCCTTCTTCGGCGTGGGTGTGGGCCAGAGCCTGGACAACCCCAAAGAAGCTGCATTGGTGATCTACGTGGACCGCAAGCGGGTTCCCGCCCAACTGCCCGCAGCCGTGGACGGCCTCCGCACACGGTATGTAGTGATGGACCGGCTGCACGTTACGCGCTCTTACGCGACTCCCGTGCAGACCAAAACTCACTGCATGCCTCACACAAGGGCCAGCCAACCGGCAGGGTTCGCGTCTGGCTTTGATCCGGTCGACCTGAGCAGGCCCCTCAGCTTGAAGCTGAACTGAGGATCGTTGGCATTCGATCGGCCCGCGGCGGCAGTGCAGTTTAGATTCACCTAGTTCTTTGGCCGTATGA